>CATZYY010000023.1 GCA_958426425.1 uncultured Oscillospiraceae bacterium | reverse complement strand
CAGCTTGCTGACCTCCTTCAAGAGGTGCTTTTCCGTCTCCTCGCTGAGCTTCAGGGCCGTGATCTTCTCCCGATAGGCGGTCAGTTCGTCGGTCTCGGTCTCATCGCCCTCTCCCAGCTCGTTCTGGAGGACCCGGATCTGGGTGCGGAGAATCTGCTCCCGCTGGGAGCGGACCAGCTGATCCCGGACCTTGCTCTCCATCTCGTGCTCGAAGCCCAGGACATTGTTCTCCCGGGCCAAAAAGCCGTTGAGCTTACGCAGGCGGATGTAGGGGGAGAACTCCTCCAGGATCTCCTGCTTGTCGGTGTAGCGCAGGCTGATGTTCTGGGCGATGTAGTCCGCCAGGAAGCCGGGGTCACGGCTGTCCATAACGGCGGAGAGCACCTCGTCCGGCACGCCGCCGGCCATCTGGGCGTACTCGCTGAACAGCGTATAGGTCTGCCGCAGCAGCGCCTCGGTCCGGGGACTGCGCTGGAAGGCCTCGGAGTAGGTCTCCTCGGGAATGGCCTCCACATTGGCCTGGAGGTAGGGCGTGGTCTGCCACAGCCGCTTCAGCCGGGCCCGCTGGGTACCCTCCACCACGCAGCGCACCGTATTCCCCATCCGCAGAAGGTGGGAGATGTGGGACACGGTGCCGATCTCGTAGAGGTCCTCCTCCCCGGGCAGGGCGGTGCCGATCTCCCGCTGGGTCACCAGAAAGATGTCCTGGTCCGTCTCCATGGCCCGCTCCAGGGCGGCGATGGAGATGGCCCGCTCCACGTCGAAGGTCAGATTCATATGGGGGAAAACCGTCAGGCCTCGCAGGGCCAGAACGGGAATGTTCCAGTTGCTCAGTTCCATGGGCGTTTCCTTTCTTGGAAAAAACAACAGGGGGAAGGGCACCGCGTCCCTTCCCTCTGCGCTTTAAGAAGCCGACGCGGGGGACGAGGAACCGCTGCGCGGCTTGCCCTCTCCCTTGCCGGTGTTCAGTTTCACGGAGTAGCTGATCTTCTGGGGATCGCGGGTCAGGATGGGCTGTCCCTTCCCCTCCACGCAATCCCGGGTAATCACTACCTTCACAATGGTGGGATCCGAGGGAACGTCGTACATGATCTGGGTCAGCATCCCCTCCATGACGGCCCGCAGGCCCCGGGCGCCGATGTTCCGGGCGATGGCCTGGTCGGCGATGGCCTCCAGAGCCTCCGGCTGGAACTCCAGGTCCACGTCGTCGTACTCCATCAGCTTCTTGTACTGCTTGACCAGAGCGTTCTTGGGCTCCATCAGGATGCGCACCAGGTCCTCCCGCCGAAGGGCGTTGAGGGGCGCGATCACCGGCAGGCGACCCACCAGCTCGGGAATCAGGCCGAATTTCAGGATGTCGTGGGGCTGGACCTCGTGGAGGATCTTGCTGATATCCTTGTCCTTCTTCCCCTGGACGTTGGCACCGAAGCCAATGGACTTCTGGTCCAGGCGCTTTTCGATGATCTTCTCCAGACCGTCGAAGGCGCCGCCGCAGATGAAGAGGATGTTTTTGGTATTCACCTGGATGAACTCCTGGTGGGGGTGCTTGCGGCCGCCCTGGGGCGGCACGTTGGCCACAGTCCCCTCCACGATCTTCAAAAGAGCCTGCTGCACGCCCTCGCCGGACACGTCACGGGTGATGGAGGTGTTCTCGCTCTTGCGGGCGATCTTGTCGATCTCATCCACGTAGATGATGCCGTGCTCGGCCCGCTCCACGTCGAAGTCCGCCGCCTGCAGCAGGCGCAGCAGAATGTTCTCCACGTCGTCGCCCACGTAGCCGGCCTCGGTGAGGGTGGTGGCGTCGGCGATGGCAAAGGGCACCTTCAAAATCCGGGCCAGGGTCTGGGCGAACAGCGTCTTGCCGGAGCCAGTAGGGCCCAGCATCAAGATGTTGCTCTTTTGCAGCTCCACGTCCTCGTCGCCGCCGAAGAAAATCCGCTTGTAGTGGTTGTACACCGCCACGGACAGAGCCACCTTGGCCTCGTCCTGTCCGATGACGTACTGATCCAGCACGTCCTTGATCTCCCGGGGCGTGGGGAGCTGATCGGGCATATCCTCCAGGGCGTCGCTGCCGGAGTCCTCGAACCCGTCGTTGAGAATGCTCATGCACAGCTGCACACACTCGTCGCAGATGCGCACGCCGGGACCCTGAATCATCCGGTGGACCTGACTTTCATGCTTGCCGCAGAAGGAACACCGCAGGGTCTTCTTGCCGTCGTCGTTCATGGTATTACCTCGTTCTCAGGATTAGCGCTCATTTTTTGTTGCGGATGATCTTGTCGATCAGGCCGAATTCCAGCGCCTCCGGGGCGGTCATCCAGTTGTCCCGTTCAGAGACCTCCTTGACCTGCTCCGCGGTCTTGCCGGTATTCTGCGCCAGAATCTCATTCAAATTCTTCTTGATCCGCAGGAAGTGTTCCACATCGATCTCCATGTCCGTCACCTTACCCTTGGTGCCGGCGGAGGGCTGATGAATCATGATCTCGGCGTTGGGCAGGGCGAAGCGCTTGCCCTTGGCGCCGGAGGACAGCAGGAAGGCGCCCATGCTGGCGGCCATACCGATGCAGATGGTGGACACGTCGCACTTGACGTACTGCATGGTGTCATAGATGGCCATGCCGTCGGTGACGGAGCCGCCGGGGCTGTTGATATAGAACTGAATGTCCTTGTCGGGGTCCTGGGCCTCCAGATACAGCATCTGGGCCACCACCAAACTGGCGGTGGTGGAGTTGACCTCCTCACCCAGGAAGATGATGCGGTCGTTGAGCAGACGGGAGAAAATGTCGTAGGACCGCTCGCCGCGGTTGGTCTGCTCCACCACATAGGGTACTAAGCTCATTGGTATAACCTCCTTGCATCTGCCCCGCTTGCGGGGCGCCGTGGGACAGGATATGGCAAAAGCGCCCCGCCCCTTTCGGGCCGGCGGCGCCCCTGCCAACGCACGCGCAACCTATCCTACAACAAAGGCCGTGCGGGAATCTGTCAAAACGGCGGGAACTCCCGCTGGCCACTGGACAGTATACCCGGAATTATTTGGATTCAACGGGCTCCTCGTCCTCTTTTTTCTCAGCGGCCTTCTTGGTGGACTTGCGGGCGGGCTTCTTCTCCTCGCCCTCGGCCTCCTCGGCCTTCTTGGCGGACTTGCGGGCGGGCTTTTTCTCCTCGCCTTCGGTCTCCTCGGCCTTCTTGGTCTTCTTGGCGGGCTTCTTCTCCTCGTCCTTCTTCTCCGGCTTGGTGGCCACGGCGCTGTCCACCACCACGGCAACGGCCTTCTGGGTGGTGACCTGGTCCTTGACCTGGTCAGCCTGGAGATACTTCTTCACCATGTCCAGCTCCATGCCGTACTGATCGGCCATCTTCTTAAACTCGGCCTCCACTTCCTCGTCGGAGACCTCAATGTTCTCGGCCTTAATGATGGCGGCCAGAGCCAGATCCAGACGCACCTGCCGCAGAGCGGGCTCCTTGGCGTCCTCCAGCAGCTTCTGCTCGTCCATGCCGGTCATCTTCATGTACTGGTCATAGGGGATGCCCTGCTGGGCGATCTGCATTTTGAAGTTCTCCAGGAACTGGCGGGCCTGGCCCTCCACCATGGCGTCGGGCACGTCGGCGGTGATGCCCTCCGCCACCTGCTCCATCAGGGCGTCCTCAAAGGCACGGTCGGCGTCCTTCTGACGCTCCTCGGTGATCTTCTTCTTCAGATCGGCCTTCAGGTCCTTGAGGGTGTCGAACTCGCTGACGTCCTTGGCGAACTCGTCGTCCAGGGCGGGAACTTCCTTCTCCTTGACCTCGTGGACCTTCACCTTGAAGACCACGGCCTTGCCGGCCAGATCTGCGTGATAGTCCTCGGGGAAGGTGATGTCGATGTCCTTCTCCTCGCCGGCCTTCATGCCGACAACCTGCTCCTCGAAGCCGGGCACAAAGCTGTGAGAACCCAGCTCCAGGCTGTGGTTTTCACCCTTGCCGCCGTCAAAGGGCTTGCCCTCCAGGAAGCCCTCGAAGTCGATCACAGCGGTGTCGCCCTCCTTGGCCTCCCGGTCCACGGACACCAGACGGGTGTTGCGGTCCTGCAGGATCTTCACCCGCTCGTCCACGTCGGCGGCGGTGACCTTCACCTCGTCCTTGGGGGCGGAGAGGCCCTTGTACTGACCCAGGGTCACCTCGGGGTACACGGGAGCGGTGGCCTTGAAGGTGAAGCCGGCCTTGGTGCACTCACCCTCCAGCTCCACGGTGGGATAGCCCACCACCTGCAGCTCCTGCTCCTTCACCGCGGCCTCATAGGCCTCGGGGAAGGCGATATTGATAGCCTCCTCATAGAACACCTCAGCGCCGTACATGCCCTCGATGATCTTCCGGGGGGCCTTGCCGGGGCGGAAGCCCGGCACGTTGATCTTCCGGCGCAGTTTCCGGTAAGCCTTCTCAACGGCGGCCTCAAATTCCTCCGCGCCCACCTCGATGGTCAGCGCGACCTGACTTTTTTCAACTTTTTCGCAGCTTTTCACACTCATGTTGCTTACTCCTCCGTTCATCACCGTTCAGACGCCGGTGCGAAATGGTATTTTATCATAGTTAGACCGAAAATGCCATACTTTTTTCCGTTATTCACAAATTTTTTTAGGGACAAACCCCAGATGGTCCGCGGAAATCAGGGCGAACTCCGTCTGTCCCCGCCGTCCCTCCATGCGGCGCTTGATGGTGGGACCGTGGAGGTGGCCGTAACAGCACAGCTCCACCGGGTATTTCTCCAGCACCGACAAAATCTCCGGGCACTGGTAGCCCTGGTACAGCGGCGGGTAGTGGAGGAAACACCAGATTGGACGCCCCTCCGCCGCCTGCAAGGACGCTTCCAGCCGCCCCACCTCCCGGTTCAGGACCTTGGCATTGTGGGGCTTCTGGTCCTCCTCCAGAAACCAGCCCCGGGTGCCGCAGATGGCGTGGCCGCCGTAGAGGGCGCAGTTGTTGTGGAGAAAGTCCAGGGTGGTGATGCCTTTTTCCGCGAAAAAGGCCTTCATTTTGGAGACGGTGGACCACCAGTAATCGTGGTTGCCCTTGATGAGGTACTTTTTGCAGGGGAACTGGTCCAGAAAGCGAAAGTCCGCCTCCGCCTGGTCGAGATCGATGCCCCAGGAGGTGTCCCCCGCCAGGATCAGCACGTCCTCGCCGGTCAGGGCGCCCAGGGCGGCTTCCACCCGGCTCACGTGGTTCTCCCAGGCTGGTCCGAACACCTCCATAGGCTTGTGGGCCGTCAGGGACAGGTGCAGGTCCCCGATGGCGTACAGGGCCATACGCGCCCCTCCCTTCCTCTTGATGTCTCAGCGGCGGCGCCTCCGGGGTGTCTGCACCCCGGAGGCCCTATTCCCTTATTTCAGGAAATCCAGCACCACGGCGTCCATGCCGGGCTTTTCGCAGGTCAGGTCAAAGCGGCGGGCCTTGCCCTTCAATGCCGCCAGCCGCCGGGGAACGGCCACGCCGGTCTTGTCATGGAGCTGGTCCAGCAGCTCCACCCCGTCGCCCGCCGGCTTGTCGCCGATGGCGGTCAGGACGCTGTCGCAGAACTTGTAGGGGGACGCCGTGGAGACGAAGACCGTGGCGGTCTTGTCGCCGCTTGCGGCGCGGTACTGCTCCATGACATTGGCGGCCACGGCGGTGTGGGTGTCGATCAGGTAGCCGTAGTCCTTGTAATACTTGGCGATGGCGGCGGAGGTGCCGGCTTCGTCGCAGAAGCCGCCCCAGTACTGCTCCTTCAGCGCCGCCTTGATGGCGTCGGACACCTCATAGCGGCCGGTCTGGGACAGGGCCTCCATATAGCCCCGGACCTCCGCATCATTCTCTCCGGAGAGGTCAAACAGCAGACGCTCCAGATTGGAGGAGATCAGGATGTCCATGGAGGGGCTCATGGTGGTGTGGAAGGGGCGGTTGCGGTCATAGACGCCGGTGCGCAGGAAGTCGGTCAGCACATCGTTGCAGTTGGAGGCGCAGATCAGCCTGCCCACGGGCAAGCCCATGCGCTTTGCGTAGTAGGCCGCCAGAATGTCGCCGAAGTTGCCGGTGGGGACGCAGAAGTTCACCTTGTCCCCCATGACCAGCCGCCCGTCCCGAACCAGGTCGCAGTAGGCGGAGATGTAGTAGACCACCTGAGGCAGGATGCGTCCCCAGTTGATGGAATTGGCGGAGGAGAGGAAATAGCCCCGCTCCGCCAGGGTCTCCCGGAGGGCGGCGTCGGAGAAAATCCGCTTCACGCCGCCCTGGGCGTCGTCAAAGTTGCCCACCACGGCGCACACGCCCACGTTCTCCCCGTCCTGGGTGACCATCTGGGTCTCCTGGACCTTGGACACGCCGTCCTTGGGGTAGAACACCATGATCTTGGTCTGGGGCACGTCGGCAAAGCCCTCCATGGCGGCCTTGCCGGTGTCGCCGGAGGTGGCCACCAGGATGCAGACGGTCTTCTCCTCCCCGGTCTTCTTCAGGGCGGCGGAGAGCAGCTGAGGCAGCATCTGCAGCGCCATGTCCTTGAAGGCGCTGGTGGGGCCGTGCCACAGCTCCAGGCAGTGGGTGGTCTCGTCCAGGGTACGGACCGGGGCCACGGCCTGGGTGTCGTACTTCTCCGGGCCGTAGGCGTTCTCGGCAAAGGTCAGCAGCTCCTCCTCGGTGTAGTCGGTCAGGTACAAGGCCATGACCTTGGCGGCCCGCTCCTGATACCGGACGTGAACCAGGCTGTTCAGAAAGGTCTCGTCGATCTGGGGAATCTCACAGGGCGTCAGCAGTCCGCCGTCCCGGCTCAGACCCATCTCGATGGCCTCCGCCGCGTCCAGCCGGACGGAGCGATCCCGTGTGCTCAAATACTTCATATGGCAAAACCTCCACGATGTTTGTTTTCTCTATCTGCTCCCCCGGTCACTGGAAGGCGTCGGCCAAATAGGTGACGCCGGTGATCCGGTGGTTTTCGTCGGTATAGACCTCCGCCACGTCGAACCGGGCGGGGGCGTCCAGCTCATGCTGACTGAGGTACATGGCCGCGGCGCTGCGCAGCCGCTGCTGCTTCCGCGGGTCCACGGCCTCCCGGGGCAGGGCGGCGCTCCCGGCCTGCCGGAGCTTCACCTCCACAAAGCAGACGGTCCCGCTGCGGTCCCGGGCCACCAGGTCCAGCTCCCCGTACCGACAGCGCCACTGACTTGCCAGCAGGGTGTATCCTTTCTTTCGCAGGTAACGGGCGATCTCCGCCTCTCCCCGGTTTCCAAGGTCACGGCGCCCGGTCATGGCCTCCGCGCCTCCCACTTTTTGAGGAACGTCCGCCGGTGGGCCGGACAGGGGCCGTAGGCATCCAGCATGGCGTAGTGGAGCTTGGTACCGTAGCCCTTGTGCTTGGCAAACTGATACTGGGGATACCGGGCCTCCAGCTCCGTGGACACGTAGCGGTCCCGGCTGACCTTGGCCAGGATGGAGGCCGCCGCGATGGAGGCGCTCTTTCCGTCGCCGCCCACGATACAGCGGTGGGGCGCCGCGATGGAGACGCTGCTGCCGTGGTCCCGGTTGCCGTCGATCAGGCACAGGTCCGGCGCCTGGGTCAGGCCCTCGATGGCCCGGTTCATGGCCAGCATCCGGGCGTTGAGAATGTCCATCTCGTCGATCTCCGCCGCCTCCACACGGGCCACGCTGTACGCCACGGCCTGTAAGACGATCAACTCGTACAGGGCCTCCCGCTTCTTCTCCGTCAGCTTCTTGGAATCGTTGAGACCGGGGATGTCCAGTTCCCGGGGCAGGATGACGGCGGCGGCGTACACCGGCCCTGCCAGAGGCCCGGCTCCCGCCTCGTCCACGCCGCAGATGGTCTCATACCCCGCGGCCCACTGCTCCCGCTCATATGTCCAAAGGTCCAAGGTCAATTCTCCTTTTTCAGAAACCGCCTTCCGATGTTGGCATAGATCACGCCGCCCACGGCTGAAACCAAGAACAGTGCGATTCCCAAGTAGTAAAGCCACATGCCTACTAAAGTCCCAAATCCCATGACGACCTGACAGGCGGCCAGTAAAAACATCAGCTTCCCCATAAAGCGGCACAGAGCCTTTTCGTCATACCGGGCCTTCTCCGCCGCCGAGGCGGTATTGTACCCGGCGATCAGAAACGCACCCTTTCCCCGGAAAAAAGGGATGCCCAGCAGCACAAACAGCGCCGCCATCACAGCGTTGGCGATCCACATGGTCAAAGCTCCTCCGTATGCTTACAGGTCCTCCGGCAGCTCCAGTGTAAAGCGTCCCAGCTTGCCGCCCCGGAACTCATCCAGCAGGATCTTGGCCATTCGCTCCGTGTCCACTTCCCCGCCGGAGATCAAAAAGCCCCGCTTGCGCCCGGCTGCCTCCAGCAGGCGGTAGCCCCAGGCGATGTCGTTTTCCTCCGGCTCCCGCTCCGGGACGCCCGGCAGCTTGTAGGCGGCGGAGAGGGCCTCCGGATAGTGGTCCCCCAGGTAGGCCATCAGATGGCAGCCCAGGGTCTCCGTGTCCAGAATATCGTCCTTGACGGCGCCGGTGTAGGCAAGGTTCAGCCCCACGCTCTGGTCCTCAAATTTGGGCCAGAGGATGCCCGGCGTGTCCAGCAGCTCCAGATTCCGGTCAATGGGCACCCACTGCTTGGAGCGGGTGACGCCGGGCCGGTCCTCGGTCTTGGCGGTCTTGCGGCCTGCAATCTTATTGATAAAGGTGGACTTGCCCACGTTGGGGATGCCCAGGATCATGACCCGCAGCACCCGGTTCTGCCCCTTTTCCTCGTAGGCCCGGATTTTCTCCGAGAGCAATTCCCGCACCGCCCCGGCGAACCGGGCGGTGCCCTGTCCGCTCTTGGCGTCGGACTCCAGAACGGCATAGCCTTTTCCCCGGAAATACGCCGCCCAGCGGTCCGTGGAGGCCCTGTCCGCCTGGTCCACCCGATTGAGGACTACCAGCCGGGGCTTCCCCGCCGTCAGCTCATCCACGTCCGGGTTCCGGCTGGAGATGGGGATGCGGGCGTCCAGAATCTCGCACACCGCATCCACATTCTTTAACTGTTCGGCGATCATCCGCCGGGTTTTGGTCATGTGACCGGGATACCATTGAATGTTCATGCGTCCACCCCATGGATCACGCCGATCCGGCCGAAGTCCCGCTTCTCCGTCACCTCATCGGCACCGGGGAACAGCAGAAACACCGCTTTGCCGATGACATACCGGGTATCCACGGTGCCAAGAGCGGCGTTGCGGCTGTCGTCGCTGCGGTTGCGGTTGTCGCCCATGACGAAGATGGACCCCTCCGGCACCGTCAGAGGAAATACCGTCCCCTCGTCGGTATAGGTGGGCTCGTTGATATAGGGCTCGTCCAGAGCCTCCCCGTCCACATATACCACGCCGTTTGCAAAGTCGATGTCCACCGTCTGTCCCGCTGTGGCGATGACCCGCTTGACGATGGGCTCGGCCATGAAGCTGTCCTTCCGCAGCACCACAATGTCGCCGTATTGGTAGTCGTTATACAGCATGGAGTTCAGCACCAGCAGCCGGTCTCCGTCCTGGAGGGTTGGGACCATAGAGTGGCCGTCCACGCCGATCAGCCGGATGACGAAGGTAAACAGCACCACCACCGCCAGCACGGAACACACCAGGGCCTGGACCCACTCGTAGGCCTCCCGGCCGTTTTTTTCCGCCTTGGCAGGCGCCTCGCCTTCCTCCAGCTGCTTGTCCTGCTCGTTTTCGCTCATGTCGCTTCTCCTCAGTTCAAGGACCTTTGCGGACCCAAAGCCCACAGCGGTCCAGAATAATCTCATATAGTATAGCAAAGAACTTTTCAAATCACAAGCCAAATCCCGCGGAATGAGCGGGATTTCCGGACAGATAACAAAAGAGAGAGGCTTGCGCCTCTCTCTTTGTCTCTCTTAGAGCTTCTCCTTGACCTTGGCGCCCTTGCCCACGCGGCCGCGCAGATAATACAGCTTGGCACGGCGGACAGCACCGTTGCGGACCACCTCGATGGTGGCGATGGAGGGAGAGTGGATGGGGAAGACCTTCTCCACGCCCACGCCGTAAGAGATGCGGCGGACGGTGATGGTCTCCTCGATGCCGCCGTGCTTCTTGGCGATGACGGTGCCCTCGAAGACCTGGATACGCTCGCGGGAGCCTTCCTTGACCTTCACATGCACGCGGACGGTGTCGCCGATGCTGACCTGGGGGGCCTCAGCGGCCAGAGTCTCTTTGTTCAGTTCCTTGATGAGATCCATGGATGTTCCTCCTAAAAATATAGGTGTTCATGCCGCTTTTCTCCGGCACATGGGCGCACATACGGCGCGTGCACGGCAGAGGACCACCCTTTGTAGCCCTGATAGGATACCACACTCAGGAGGCAAATGCAAGCATTATTTCACAAAAAATGCCGCTTTTCGCAAAGCAGCTCCCGGAACGCCGCCATTCCCAGTCCAGCGGCTGCCGGCAGCAGCCACAGGCTCCCGCCGCTGCGGACTACCACCCACACCAGCGCCGTCCCCAGGGACAGCGCTGCGCAGCCGCCCACCCAGCGGCACAGAGTCTCCCCCGCCGCCGGACCCGCCGCCCAGGCGGTCAACAAATACAGCGCCCTTCCCCCGTCCAGTGGCCGCACCGGCAGCAGGTTGAAGTCGCACAGCACCAGATGCGCTCCGGCCGCCGCCGGACACCCGCACCAGGCCAATACCAGCCCCGCCAGCAGATTGGTCAGGGGCCCCGCCAGCACCGCCGCCAGCTCCTTTCCGTAGGACAGCCCGGCGCCGTCCACCCGCATCTCCGCCCCAAAGACGCTCAGGCGCAGGGCCGTGACCCGGCCGCCCAACAGCTTCAGGGCTGTCAGGTGGCCCAGCTCGTGGAGCGCCGCGGCGGACAGCACCAGGGCCGTCAGTGCCCAGCCGTTGACCGCGGCAAACCACCCCACCAGCAGGCAGGCCCCCACAGACACCCGTACCTCCATATTACGCCAAGGACACATAGTAGATGGGGTTCAGATAGCGGTCTCCCTGGTGGAGCTCCAGGTGCAGATGGGGCCCGGTGGCCACGCCGGTCTCCCCCACCTCCGCGATGGTCTGCCCCTCTTTCACGGTCTGTCCGGAGGAGGCGATGATTTTGCTGCAGTGGGCGTACAGGGTGGAAAAGCCGCCGCTGTGGGCCACGATCAGATACTTTCCGTAGCTGCTGCTGTCCCCCACGGCGGTCACGGTGCCGTCGGCAAAGCAGCCGATGGGGGTGCCGGTGCTGGCGGCGATGTCGATGCCGTAGTGGAACCGTTCCTCCCCCTCCACCGGGTGCTCCCGATAGCCAAAGCCGGAGCTGAGAGTCCCCATGACCGGGGTGCAGTAGTCAAAGCCCAGCAGGGCCTGCTCCAGATTCACATTGTCCGGCAGATTGTTGGCGGAGTAGAGAATGTACGCCAAGGTGGAGACCTCCACCTCTCCGGCGGAGCCGCTCTCCGCCGTCTCCTGGGCGGCTGTCCCGGTATTTTCCCCTTCTGCGGCGGTCTCCGTTCCGCTCTCCGCCGTCTCATTGGGGGAACGGAAGGCGGTCAGAGCCTCCAGGGCGGTGGGCGCCTCCAGGGACAGGGCCGGTCCGGCGGAGGTGGCGGTCTCCACAGCCTCCCCCTCCTGAGGCTGGAACACCGCCTGATACACGTCCCGCAGACTGCCGCCCACGTCCTGCTGCCCGGTGACAGCCTCACCCACGGCGGAGAACACCGCCTGCACGTCCATGTTCTGCCGCAGCATACCGGACAGGCGGGTATTCAGCGCGTCCATCTTGCCCGGCAGCAGCAGCTTGACCGCCACCAGCAGTACAAAGATGGCGCCGCAGGCCACCAGCTGGGCCAACCGCCGCCTGTCCTTGGGGCTCAGCGGCTCGCTTTTCCGGCGGACCGCCTGCCGGGCTCCGCCCCGCTTTTTCCGATTCCCGGTTCTGTGCTCCGCGGCGATGGTACCAATCCGCCGTCCGGCCTGCCGTGAGGTCATGCCGCTCCCCCCTTGCTCAGTCTCTTTGGGAGTGTATGACCGAGCCTTGTGGGATATTCCAGGCGAATTCATCTTGCAAGGCGAGGATTTTTCTTGCCGGGGATTCCCCCTTGACATCCGCAGGAAAATTCCGTATAATAATCAAGCTGCATCCGGGTGTAGCGCAGTTGGTAGCGCGCTTGGTTCGGGACCAAGAGGCCGTGGGTTCAAATCCCGCCACTCGGACCATGCGGAGTGTCCTTATAGGATCTGAGTATCCTACAAAGGACACTCCGCATTTTTTATTGTCAAAATTGGGGCAGCGCCGTTTTTATCGAACAGCAGCCGATCCCGGATGCACAGGAGCTTTACCTTGTGCCGGGTGAGCAGGTCAATGTAGCTTTGGGTCATCCCCCACTCCCGGCCTATCCGGGTCAGGCTATGGACTAACACCACATCCACCTTGCCAGCGACCACGGCCTCGGTCACTTTTTGGAGCGCCGGGCGGTCTAATGTGAGCCCGCTGCCATATTCGTCCGCAGCGCCGATGATGGTATATCCCGCCTGCTTTGCGTAGAGCTGGAGCAGAAACCGCTGGTGTTCCAATGCGAAAGAATCTTCATGGGCGACACGGCAATAGAGAAATGCTCTCATATAGCCGATGGAACGATAGTTTTTGTCCAGCAGCAGCACATAGGCCCGGGTATTGTCGCCGCTGGGGCGCAGCTGCTCCAGGTCCGCCGCGGATTTGCAGAATCGCTCCTTTCCCATGGACTGCTCCCGGCTCCACAGGCCGTACAGTTCCACGGTCTGCGTAAAATCACTGGCTTCCAAGAAGTAGTACCCGGTGCTGATGCACCAGACCGCGCCGCTTTTTGCCGCCTGGTCCTGGGCGATATACCGAGGCAGCGAGGCCTGTTCGAACTCTCGTCTCTGCTGTTCATAGAGATCGGAGAAGTCGTAGTCGCACAGCACGATGTCCATGCGCCAGGTGTCCCCGCTCACATGGCTGGGCTCCCCGATGTAATAGCCGCACAACGTGGTGTCGTCGCTGTACAGCAGCAGCGCGCGGAAGGGGGCGCGTCCCCCCTGAACGGAGAACCGCCCGCTGGTCTGTCCAACACCGTAAGCCCCGTCAGAGGCGATCAGAAAGGCCACATTGTCGCTGACCTTCAGATACTCCTCCACGCTGCCCAGGTCCGGCACGCCCTGGAACTCCATGCGCCTGGCCTGGGGCACCAGGGCTTGCACCTGCTCCAGCGTCACGAGGCAATACTCCCCGTCTGCCGTCAGGTCCAGAGATACGGTGCCGGTGTTGGTGGCGTGGCTGCCGGAGGACGTGAAGTCCATGGTGGCCACCCGCTCCCCGTCTGTAACAGTGACATAGCCCAGGTACTGCCCGGATTCATCCAGCAGCAGATAGTCGTGGGGGAACTCCTCCGTGGCCCACCGCACCGCGTTGGACAGGTCCGTGATGGGACGGCGGAACCGGCTGATGTAGGGAGACGTGGCCCGGCTCCACAGACTCTGGAGCCGCAGACGATGGTTGAACGAATCCCCACCGTACAGCTGATCCACCGGCTCGATGTACCAGACCGCACCGCAGGAGGCGATGTCATCCTGGGAGATCTCCGGCAGCTGGGGCGCGGCGGTGTAGCCAGCGGCCTGCTCTTCGTAGAGAGCGGAGAAGTCGTAATCACACAGGGTGATCTCCATGCGCCACCGTCCGCCGCCCAGATCCTCCGGCGCGCCGATGAAGTAGCCGCACAAGGTGGTGAAATTGCTGTAGAGCAGCAGCGTAAAGATCTGATCCTCTGCCAGATTCCAGGTGGCGGAGGAGTGGCCGCCCCGCTGGCGGCCCTGGGAGGCCACCAACCAGGCCATATGGAAGCTGTCTTTCACATAGGCCTTCACGTCTCCGCTCAGATCCGGCATATAGCCGCCAAAGTTGAAAAAGTCCATCTCCGGCACCGTTTGGCGCAGCAGTTCCTCGGTGAACTCGCACTGGCCCCGGTCATTTTCCTCCAGGCAGAGGTCCACGGTGCCCAGGGGCGTGATGTCGGCATCGGCCACCTGACCGCCGGCGCCGGTGGAGTCCATCATGGTGTAGCCCAGAAGCTGATGGTCCCGGTCCAGAAGCAGATAGGCCATCCACCGGTCGCCCCGGGGGAGCTGATTTTTTAATTGGTCCAGTTCGCGGCTGTGCTCCGCCACATAGGGGGAGGTGTACTGGGCCCAGAGGTGATAGGCCTGGGAATCGCCGGGCAGCAGCGTGGGACCGCGGCCGGTGTTGTAGCCCCGCAGGAAGTACGCCGCGCCGGAGGCTGTGATGTCCTCCGGGGCGATGTAGTTGGAAAAGGTCTCCGCCCGCTGGGCCTCAAAGGCAGAGCGCTGCTGCTCGTAGAGTTCCGTGAAGTCGTAGTCGCACAGCGTTACCTCCAGCTGCCACACGCCGTCTTCCGCCTCCTTCGGCGCGCCCACGGCGTGACCGCACAGGTGGAAGTTCCCATCATAGAGCAGCAGGCACTGCAGGCGTTTGGACGCGGTGTCGGCGTCGAAGCTGCCCCACTCCCCTTCGGAGCCATACTCCCCCTGGCTGGAGACCAGCATGGCCATCTGGAAGCTGTTGATGAGATAGGGGTCGATGTCGTCGCCCATGTCGGGCACACCGTCCAGATTGATATACACCACCCCCGGGATCTGGGACTGCACCAGCTCCGGCGTGATGATGCACACGCCGTCATCGTCCTCCTCCACAGTGAAAATCACGGTCTCTCCGTCGCCGGGGGCGGTGGCATGGACCTCCGGCGCGGCGGAGATCCCGGGCAGGGACGCACCACCCAGCAGCCGGGGCAGGAAAACGATGCCTGCCGCAGCCAGCAAAACCACCGCGGCGGTGATCCCTACCGCTTTTCTCCGCTTCCTGGGCTTGGCCGGAACGGAGGCAGGGACAGGTACTTCCAATGCCGGAGCAGCTTCCGCCTGAGGAGTCGGAGCGCCGGCATCCTTCCCGGCAGCAGGGGCGGGGATTTCCCCTGGCTCCAGAGCCGCTTCCCCGGCCTTCTGCGGAGGCAGAGGCTCCGGCGTTTCTCCCGATGCTTCGCCCCGGCGGAAGCGGGCTTTCAAGCCGGCCAGCTGCTGCCGGGCGGCCTCCTTCCGCTCCTGGGCCCGGGCCTGGGCATCTTCCCGGCGCCGGGTTTCCTCCAAGGCCAGGCGTTCGGCTTCCTCCGTCCGCTCCCGGCGCACCTGCCGGAGGCCCTCCGGGGTAGCCAGACGCTCCGCCTCCGACCGGAGGCAGCCGCAGCGGTGGCACGCCGCTTCCTCTCCCCGATTCACGCCGCCGCAGGGACAGTACCACAACCCCTGCCCGCTCCAGAAGGCGTACCGGTTCCGGGGCAGAGCCCCGCTGAGGGCCAGCAGCTCCGGGTCCTCCACGGCCCCGGCAAGAGCGGCGAAGGCGGGCAGCGGCGCCCACACGGCGCCCTCCGACGCCATCCAGCGTGTTCCGTCGTCAAAGTCCGCGGACAGCGCCCGGACCTCCATATGTCTCTGGTCGCCCCAGGGCAGGACCACGGCGGTGTAGACGCCGAAGGTCCGGCCCCGGACGATACGCAGATCGGTATAGGTAAAGACCGTCTCCCCGTCCTCCCCCGGGCAGCATACCGCCACGGTCAGGGCGGTCAGGGGCCTGGGGGCAATGCTTTTCCATTTCAGCTGGGCCACCAGACGGGGCAGCCGGGTGTCCTCCAGCAGCACGCCGGCCGCCAGCACCACCGGCGCGGAGGCAGTATACAGCCGTTCCGGCAGGGCGAAGCGCCGGATATAGCGATCACTCATGGCGGCCTCCTCTTACAGCTCCGGCAGCTCGTCGGGGTTCTCCCGGGAGGCGGCGGGCTGTGCGGCGCTCTCCGGCGCGGCGGTGAAGATCCCGCCCTTGCGGATGGCGTGGAGGTCGGCCGTGATCTGGCCGAAGGCGTACAGGGGCCAGGTGCTCACCGCCAGAAGGAGCGCGCTCACCACGCCGATCAGGCCGCCCAGCATCAGCGACGTAGGCTCAAAGCCGGAGGGGATCAGGCCGACCAGCTGCAGCAGCAGTACCAGCACGCCCAGGAGGATCAAAACCACACCCAGGAGCCCCAGTACCAAGCACAGCGCACCACCGATCTTGGCCAGCAGCTGCAGCTTGCCGCCCACGCCGGTGTAGAAGCTGCCCACAAAGCCGCTGAGGCCCCGGCGGTACTTGCCGCCGTCCACCTTCCGGGCCATGGCGGGCAGCTGGCGGCTCTCCACCGCCAGGTTCACCAGCACTAACCCCACCGGCAGCAGCAGGGCCAGCACCAGGTTCCATACCGATCCGGACTCCAGTTCCGCGCCGGCCTTGGCGGTTTCCACGATCGCGGAAATCTGATCGATCACGCCCCAGATCCCGTTGGCCGCCGCCAGAGCCGCCGCGATGGCGTTGAACAACGGCAGTTGCCGCGTCTTTCCCGCAGGGCGGTTCCAGGCGAAACCCACGGCGCTCAGCAGCAGCAACAGCACGCTGAAAAACAGCAGCGCCGCCTGCTGGGTCTGCTGGAGGGCCGCCCCCGTCTGGTCCGCGTATGCCGCCATCTCACGCATGACCAGGAGGGACCTGACCTGGCAGATCAGCAGCAATACGGCAGCGGGCAGCAGCCGCTTCTCCCCCTGGCCCCGCAGCAACAGCAGCACGCCGGCCGCCGCCGTCAGCGCCGGCCAGAGCAGGTTGGAAAGCGGCACATCAAAAGAGCCCATCAGCCGGAAGATGTACACGAGCAGCCAGCCGCCGTCGGCCAGGAGCAGCAGCGCGCCCAGAAGTCCCAAAACTCCGGCGGAGGGCACCGACCGGTACCGCGGCTCCGGCCCCTTCTGGGCCCGCTCCTCCGGGGACAGGGGCATGAACACCTCCGCCCGCACATTGCCGCACAGCAGCGCCGCGCCCACCGCCGCCAGCAGCAGCGGTGCCAGAAAGGCGGGCGTGTATTTGACGGCCGGCAGGCTCTGCAGGCCGCTGACCGCCGCCAGAACCACGCAGATCAGGTTCAGCACCGGCATCCGGAG
The DNA here is from genome assembly GCA_958426425.1 of uncultured Oscillospiraceae bacterium. GTDB lineage: Bacteria > Bacillota > Clostridia > Oscillospirales > Oscillospiraceae > Oscillibacter. The sequence continues at coordinate 5,905 of CATZYY010000023.1, read as the reverse complement.
TTTCTCCGGCAGAAAGCCCGGCGCCTTGTTCCAGGATACACCCGCCACGGACACCGCCCAAAGGGCCACCGCCGCCAGCAGCAGCGGCCGGTTCATGGTCACGGCAGCGCTCAGCAGCGCCAGGACACCGCCCACGGCGCAGCCGGCCTTCCTCCCCCGGGCCGTCAGCAAAAGGACGCCCCCCGCCACGGTCAGCAGGCAGAAGAAGATGGACATGGAGGTGCGGTAGTCCTCCATCACCCTGCTCAAAAGCCAGTCCGCCACCGGTCCGGCCATCAGCAGCACCGCCGACGCCGTCAGCAGCCCACCTGCCCGGGGCACACCCCTGGTCCGTTCCTTCCGCACATTGGTCTTCATAAAACGCTCCCCCTCTTCTTTTTAAAAAGTTCCGATTGGAAAGACTTTTCATTTTTAACTATACCGTTCTCCCCAGAAAAAAGCAATCCCGCCCAAGCTCTTCCCAGGTAAATGGCATATGAGAGGTATCGCGCGGCACGTGGCCGGAAGCGTCCGAAAGCCCTCGCCTCTTTTTTATGCGGATACGCTGCCCCCATCTCTGCCCGCGGTTGTCGCCCGTGCAGGGGTGCTCCCGCATGATTTGTTTTCCAGAGCAGCCTTTGATTGCTCAGCCGCTCCCAACCAGGATATGCCGCGGCATACATGACAACGCTTTTTCGGATATGACTTTGGAACGGCTCCTCTCCGGCGGCAGTGAACGGCCACACGGCATTGGCATTTCCGGAATGCGCTGAGCGGTTTTCATGGCGAACACAATTTCACCGCCCCAAAGAGAAGCAGAGAACTGTATGTCACTCTCCCTTTTACCAGCGATTCTTCATGCGATTCACTGCCATTACCACACTGTTGATTCCCAAAAGAACCAGGTAGACACTGGCAAAGCAGCGAATGGTGGACAGTGTAAACAGGGGGTGAATCACCATTGAGATTCCCAAAAGCAACCCGATAATGTTGACAACGAGTGTGAAATAGTACATCCCCTCCCCTGCCACAAAACGGATATGGCCCAAGTGTGTAAACCGGGCGATCACGTGGGCAATGAACCAGATGGGAAACAGAAACGTCAGCACCAGCGCCCCGGTGGCGGGATAGGCCACCAGCATCAGTCCGGTCATAACGCTCAGCACACCGGAAATGAGAGAGAGGATGGGACTCAGTCCCGTATAGCGCTGCACCTCAATGAACAGCAGCAGATCTGCCACGCCCATCACCACAGCAGCAATACCATAGGCAAACACCATTCCGCTCAGCGCCAGATCCGGCCTTACAAAGGCAAAAATCCCTAATCCGATCAGGGCGATCCCAATGGCCAGCTCCAGCCAGCCAAATCCAGAGCGTCTTCTCATTTCTGCTTCCCTCCCGTCAGGATCTCCATGAACTCCTCGCCGGTGATGGTCTCCTTCTCATAGAGGAAGGCCGCCAGCTCGTTCAGTTTCTCCCGGTTGTCCTCCAGGATCTTCCGGGCCTTTTCGTGCTGAGCCTTCACCAGCTCCACTACCTTTCGGTCAATTTCCCGCTGGGTTTCGGGGGAACAGGTCAAAGAGGCGTCGCCGCCCAGGTACTGGTTTTGAACAGTTTCCATGGCCACCATGTCGAAGTCAGCGCTCATGCCGTAGCGTGCGATCATGGCCCGGGCCAGCTTGGTAGCCTGCTCAATGTCGTTGGAGGCGCCGGTGGTAATCTCCCCGAAGGCCACTTCCTCGGCGGCCCGGCCGCCGGTGAAGGTGGCGATCTTGTTTTCGATCTCCTCTTTGGTCATCAGGTACTTGTCCCCGGTGTCCACCTGCATGGTGTAGCCCAAAGCGCCGGAGGTCCGGGGTATGATGGTGATTTTCTGCACGGGAGCGGAGTGGGTCTGCATGGCAGCCACCAGGGCGTGGCCGATCTCATGGTACGCCACCACCTTTTTCTCGTGGTCTGAGAGGACGGCATTCTTCTTCTGGTACCCGGCAATGACCACCTCGATGCTCTCCTCCAGATCAGCCTCATTGACCACGGTGCGGCCGCTGCGCACCGCCCGGAGGGCGGCCTCGTTGACGATGTTGGCAAGCTCCGCGCCGGAGGCTCCGGCGGCCATGCGGGCAATGGTACGGAAGTCCACATCCTCCCCCACCTTGATCTTCTTGGCATGGACCTTCAAAATGGCCTCCCGGCCGGCAAGATCCGGTAGCTCCACCGGCACCCGCCGGTCAAACCGGCCGGGCCGGGTCAAGGCCGGGTCCAGGGACTCCGGGCGGTTGGTGGCCGCCAAAATCATGACGCCGGTGTTGCCCTCAAAGCCGTCCATCTCCGTGAGCAGCTGGTTGAGGGTCTGCTCCCGCTCATCGTTTCCTCCGCCGTATCCGCCGGAACTGCGCTTTTGCCCGATGGCGTCGATCTCATCGATGAATACGATGCAGGGCGCCTTCTCCTTGGCCTGCCGGAACAGGTCCCGGACCTTGGAGGCGCCCATTCCCACAAACATCTCCACAAACTCCGAACCGGAGATGGAGAAAAAGGGCACATTGGCCTCGCCGGCCACTGCCTTGGCCAGCATGGTCTTTCCGGTGCCCGGAGGGCCAACCAGTAAAATGCCCTTGGGCATGGAGGCGCCCACCTGGGTATACTTTTCCGGATTGTGGAGGTAATCCACCACCTCCGACAGGCTCTCCTTGGCCTCGTCCTCACCGGCCACATCGGAAAACCGAATGCCCTTGGTGGACTGGACATAGACCTTGGCGCTGCTTTTGCCCATGCCAAAGGCCATGGAGCCCTTGCCGCCCCCTGCCTGCTCCATGAGCTTTTTACGCATATACTGCCCCAGGCCCACAAAGATGAGGATGGGCAGAATGATCGTCAAAAACCAGCTGAGCAGCGGGGAGGCGGGCTCCTCGATGACCCGGCCGAACTGGGCCCCAGCGTCATGGAGCCGCTCCGTCAGAGTGGGGTCCTCCATGGGGCCGGTGGCATATACCTGGGAGCCCTCCTTATCGGTAAAGACGATCTGGGTATCCTCCACCTGCACTACGCCGATGTTTTGCTCCTCGATCATATCCATAAAGGTGCCGTAGTCCACCTCGGTTACCTGCCGCTGAGAGAGTATGGGAGTCACCAGCAGATTGAACAGGAAAATAATCAGCAGTACAATGCCATAATAGTAAAGCAGCGGTTTCTTAGGTGTTTTGACTTCTTTCATGACGGCGATTTGTCTCCTTCCTGCCCGGTGTACTGGGCGTCAATGGCCTCCATGGCCAGCAGCAATGCCCGGTTGGCTCCCTGCAGGGCGAAGTCCAGGGCATACTCCGCCAGGAGAATCTTTTCCTCTGCCAGGGCTTCCGGCCCGCCGCTACGGAGGGCCTGGTCTTCCAAAGCGGCCTGCGCACTTTGAACACAGCGCTCCACACGCTCATAGGCGTCCGCCATAACAGGTGCCATCCCCGTCCTGGAGTGGCGCAGCTTTGTTCGCAGGGTCAGCTCCGTTTCCTCACACTCCCGGCGCAGCGACTGAATCTCCCGACGCAGCTGTGCGTGGGCAGCGGTCTCACTGAGATGAATACGGCCGCTGAGCCTGGAGAGCTGTTCATCCAGTTCACAGAGTTTGACCGCGAGAATTTCATGTGCCATATCCCCGCCTCCTTATCTGCTTCTCATTATAGAGGACCTGCCTTACTCCGCAATTGGCAGATCTTTTTTCGTGTATAGACAAAAGGAACCGGCGTGTAAAAAGATTTTACACGCCGGTTCCTTTTGTCAAATAAAATTATGGTCAGGCCTAGCAGTCCCAGGGCGGTATCTCCGCCGTCATGATGTGATATACCGTGTGGACGATCTCATCCAGCCGCTGGGTATCCTCCTCGGTCCACTCCCCCAGCAGCCCCATGATAGCCTGGCAATGGTAGCGCTGGAGGATCTGCAGCTGGGTATGGGTGCACCGGGGACAGAAATTTTTCCGCTGGGAGGCAAGGGCGAAATACCGCTGAAAGGCCTGCCGGAGAAGACGCCGCAGGTCCTCGCCGTAGTTGCTCCGCATCCCCTGCTCCACATAGGGCGCGGCGTTGACCGCCATCACGAAAAAGCACCGCAGCCCCGCCTCATCGTCCTCCTGGGCCATGGTCTGGGTCATCATCTTCTCAAAATATCCGTCAATCATCCACTGCAGCAGCTCCGGAATCCCCCCAAAGTGGTAATAGAAGGCCTGCCGGGTAATGTGGCACTGCTCCACGATGTCCTTTACCGTCAGCTTCTTTACATGGCGTTCAATCAGCAGCACCTGCACTGCCTCTGCAATGGTTCGCTTCATATCAATGGGCATGGCGATTCCGACTCCTTTGCTCCTATACCTGCAGGACCTGACAATTGAAAAGGCCCCGGACTTTCTCCAGCGGGACAAGCGCTCTGCATACCGCTTGCAGCGGGTATTCTCTCCGGACTGCAGGACAGCATCCCGTAATCACACGTCAGATTTCTTCTGGTCTGCAGTCGGCTGAGCAGGCGGTCCAAGGTAATCCAGGCCCCGTATCCACGTCAGGCCCGCCCCGCTTCTCCCGCCACCATTATGTCACAACGGGCGAGAAGAGTAAAATATTTTTTATCCAGATTCTAACCGGCAGTCATTGCAGCCTTGGGGGAAATCATGCGATCTCTTTTTGTGCTACAACCACGCGCAAAAATATGTTCTTACAAAATCTCCAGGGTAGCTTCACAAGATATTTCCAGGGAATAGAGCCCCCAAGAAGTCAAAGCTGCATTAAAAACTACCCCCGCTTTTCAGATTTTCCTTCCGAAAAGCGGGGGCTGTTCATTTATGTTGCTTCCTCAGAAGCCGTCTCCGCAGAATAGCGAACATGGAGCAGCTCGTGGGTGCGGCCCTTGAGGGGGCCGTCCAGCAGCTTGATGACCATGGGGTTACGCTCGGAGCGCTTGATGAGGGAGGAGCGGTCCGCCTCGTAGAGGCCCGCCGCCCGCTGCTGCTTAATGGGGATCAGACCATAGGGCTGTCCCGCGCCGCCCACGCAGCCGGTCTTGCAGGTCATGACCTCCACCAGGTCGTAGTAGGCGCTGCCCTCCTCGATGTCCGAGAGGAGCTTTTTGGCGTTGACCAGGCCGTGGACCACCGCCATCCGCAGCACCCGGTCCCCCACCGGCAGGGTGACTTCCCGGATGGTATCGGTGCCCCGCAGGCCGGAGAACTGGATGGCCTGGAGGGTGTTCTTGGACTTGTCCTCCACCACGCACCTGGCCACGGCCTCCGCCACGCCGCCGGTGGTACCGAAGATGGTGGCGGCGCCGGTACCCATGCCGAAGGGCAGGTCCGGGGACTCCCCCTCCAGCTCGCCGAAGCGGATGCCGGACTCCTTGATCATGTTGATGACCTCCTGGGTGGTCAGCACCAGATCCACGTCCGGCTTCCCATCCCGCCGGAACTCCGGCCGCTGGGCCTCCATCTTCTTGGCGGTACAGGGCATGACGGCGATGTGGTAGGTGGTGCGGCCGTCCTCAGCGTCCTTTTTGGCGTACAGGTCCTTCAGCACCGCCGCGAACATCTCCATGGGAGACTTGCAGGTGGACACGTGCCGGAGATACTTGGGATTTTCGTTTTCCAGGTACTTGATCCAGGCGGGACAGCAGCTGGTGAACATGGGGAAGGGACCGCCTTTCTTCAGCCGCTCCAGGAATTCCGCAGATTCCTCCACCACGGTCAGGTCCGCGCCGAAGTTGGTGTCGTACACCTCGTCGGCGCCCATCATCTTCAGGGCGGACACCAGCTTGTCCAACGTGTTGGTACCCGGCGTCAGGCCGAAGGCCTCGCCCACGGCCACCCGGACCGCCGGGGCGATCTGGAACACCACCCGTTTCTTGGGGTCGTGAAGGGCCCGCCAGGCCCGGCCGATCTCGTTGAAGATGGTGA
>CATZYY010000022.1 GCA_958426425.1 uncultured Oscillospiraceae bacterium | reverse complement strand
TACATGCGGTAGAGCATCTGGGCCCAGTCCTGGGCCTCGGTGCCGCCGGCGCCGGCGTGGAAGGTCAGAATCACGCTGTTGCCGTCGTACTCACCGGAGAGCAGCGTGGTCAGGCGAGTCTCCTCCACCTTCTCCTCCAGGGCGGTGAAGCCCTCCTTCAGCTCAGCAAGCAGCTCCTCGTCCTCCGCCTCCTGGCCCATCTCGCACAGGGCGGTCAGATCCTCCCATTCGCTTACCAGCTTCTTGTGCCGGGCGATTTTATTTTGCAGCTGCTTAAGCCGCTGCTGTACCTTCTGGGACCGCTCAAGGTCGTTCCAGAAGCCGTCCTGGGCGGTCTCGTCCTCCAGCTTGGCAGCCTCGGCCTGGGCGCCGTCCATATCCAGGGCGGCAGAGAGCTTGTCCAGCTCCGGCCCCAGGTCTCTGAGCTTCTGCTTGTATTCGTCATATTCGATTAAGGCCATGGCGTTTTCTCCATTTACAGAATTTCATTAACCAGAATATTATATAGGAGGAAACCGCATTTGTAAAGAAAAATGCGCAAAAAAACGGCGATTCTTTTACTTGTCTGCCAACCGAAAAAAATTTTTTTAAAAAACCACGTTCGTTCACAATTTGTTCATGATTGTGCAGCTGCTTTTCGATATGGTACAAGGAGATGAACTAGGTTAACGTAAAACCCGTGTAATCAATGGAGGTATTCCTGATGAAACGATTTTTTCACACAAAGGTTCCGGCTCTGATTCTGGCTCTGGTGCTGATGCTCAGTGCAGTCCCCACAGCAGGGGCCGCTCTTGTTTGGAACACCAGCAGTGATCCCACTTGCTCCCACTCATCTTACACAATTTTAGGTTCCAAGGATCCCACCTGCCAAGCCACTGGCTGGCGGATTCTCAAATGCAACTCGTGCGGCACCAGCGGCATTGAGACCCTCTCCACGACCAGCCATGTCTATCGCACCTATTCCTATGACAGCACCTATCACTGGCTGGCCTGCTCCAACTGCGGCACGGTAGATTCTTCCTCCAAGAGCCGTCACGATGACTCCAATCGGGACGGCCGGTGCGATGTGTGCTCCTATTCTATGGGCACAGGCAGCGGCGAGGATATCACTTATGAGGTACGGCCCGGCAGCTATGTCTATTTTGATGAAGACGATTTTTACGATATGGTGAAAAAGGCCTATCCGGGCTATACTCTGGACTATGTGATTTTCGACCGTCCCAACTCCTCCGTCTTCTCTGATGGTACCCTTTACTACAATTACGGCGGCCGGGATGAGATGAGCCTCAGCGCCAGCGACCTGTCTAATGGTACCTTCTATTACGACGGCAGCTATGATGAGCGGAATGAAGAATACGACCTGGACGAGCTGGCCTTTGTAGCCGAAAAGAGCTTTGAAGACGAAATTGAGCTGTCCTTCCGGGCCTACTGCAATTCCAGCCGGTATGTAGACGGCGCTGTTATCATCTCCTCCACGGAATCCTCCTCCGTCACAGCCAAATCCGACCTCTCCTATACAGTGGAGGCCGGCGACAAGGTCTACCTGGATGAGGACGATTTTTACGATTTCTTTGATGACAATACATCTTCCGGCTCCCTGGACTATGTCGTTTTTGACCGCCCTGACTCCGATGCCTTTGACCACGGCACTCTGTACTATAACTATGGCGGAAAGAACGAGGTCACTTTAACCCGCAATTCCCTTTCCAGCGGCACCTTTTATTACCGCGGCAGCTATGATGAAGACCATGAGGAATACGATCTGGACGATCTGACCTTTGTGGCTGACAAGAGTTTCAAAGATGATGTAAAGCTTACCTTCCGCGCTTACTCCAGCTCCGGCAAATATGTGGAGGGCTCTTTAGTCTTTACTTCCGGCAAATCTTCCAAAACGACCATCACTTATGAAGTCTCGGCCGGCGACAAGGTCTATATTGACCAGGACGACTTCTACGATTTTTACAAGGACAACGGTCCCAGCGGCTCTTTAAAATACGTAGTCTTTGATCGCCCCAGTTCCTCCACCTTCTCCGACAGCACCCTGTATTATGACTACGGCGGACGAAATGAGGACTCCTTCAGCTACTCCAGTCTTGCCAGAGCTACTTTCTATTACAACGGCACTTACGACGAAGACAACGATTACTATGATCTGGACGACCTGACTTTCGTGGCCGACAAAACCTTCAAGGACGACGTAAAGCTTACCTTCCGCGCCTATTACTCCTCCAGCAAGTATGTGGACGGCACTCTGGTCTTCACCACTGGCAAGTCCTCCACCTCCACAATTACCTATGAGGTAGCAGCTGGTAACAAGGTCTATATTGACCAGGACGACTTCTATGATTTCTATAACAAAAACGGTCCCAGCGGCTCTTTGAAGTATGTAATCTTCGACCGTCCCAGTTCCTCTACCTTCTCCGACAGCACCCTGTACTATGACTACGGCGGACGAAATGAGGATTCCTTCAGCTACTCCAGTCTTGCCAGGGCCACGTTCTTCTACAACGGCACTTACGACGAAGACAATGATTACTATGATCTGGACGACCTGACTTTCGTGGCCGACAAAACCTTCAAGGACGACGTAAAGCTTACCTTCCGCGCCTATTACTCCTCCAGCAAGTATGTGGACGGCACTCTGGTCTTCACGGCCGGCAAATCCTCCGCATCCACAACCGTCTCCGGTGACATTCGCTACGCTGCTACATACGGCTCCAATCTCCAGATCAATGCCAACGACATTGCTCGGTATTTCAGCAACAGCTATCCCGGCTATACGCTGCAGTACGTGACTCTGGGCGGTGTACCTAGCACCGGCAGCCTGTACTACAACTATTACGGCGCCAGTCAGTACGGCACCTCCACCAGTCTGCGGCTGACCTCCTCCAACTACAACAGCCAGGTGCTCTATTTCAGCCCCGTCTCAACCGCCCAGTACGCCCTGACGGAGCTGACCTACGTGCCCTCCGGCAACAACTACTGCGTCACCATTCCCTTCACCGCCTATGGCAGCGGGTCCCGCTCTCTCAACGGCACCATTCTCATCAGCGTCAACTCCAGTGCTGTCTCAGAGGTCTATGGCGTCACCCAGCGGGGTAATGCCGTAACTTTCCCGGCCAGTGCCATTTACAGTGCCGTTTCCACATCTACTGGTATCTCTCTGGGCAGCATTCAGCTTTTGAGCCTGCCCGCTGCCTCTCAGGGCACTGTTTACGTGGGCACCGGCTCTACCCGGGCCACTACCAATACTCTGTATACCTATGCCTCCGGCACACAGCACATCAGTCAGCTGCGGTTCGTGCCCACCAGCACCTTCACCGGCTCCGTGCAGATCCCCTATGTGGCCTACAACACCAGCGGCACGCCCATTGCCACGGGCTTGTTCTCCCTGGGTGTTCTCAGCAGCGCCAGAAGCTTTAAGGATGTGTCCACCTCCACCTGGTGCTACAAATACGTGGTGGAACTCAGTGACGCCAAGGTAATTGACGGCTATTCCGACGGGTCCTTTAAGCCCAACAGCACCATCACCTATGGCGCCGCTTTGAAGCTGATTATGCTGGCCGCCGGTTATCCGGAGCAGCCCGCCGTATCCTCCAACGTGTTCAGCGGATACCTGGCCAAGGCCCAGTCTGAGGGCATCATCACCCGCAGCGACGTGGATCTGACCAAGCCCATCACCCGGCTCCAGGTGGCCCAGATTGCCGCCGGCGCCATGAAGTTGAACACCTCCAACCTCTCCAGTGTCCAGCCCTTTACCGACACCACCGATGCCTCCGTGCGGGCCCTGAATGCCGCCGGCATCGTGGAGGGCTATTTCAGCAACGGAACCAGCACCTACCGCCCCAACAATACCCTGACCCGCGGTCAGGTGTCCGCCATTGTCTGGCGGATGGAGCAGTACAACAAGTAACCTCTGCAGCAAAGCCGGGGCGCGCAAAATGCGCGCCCCGGCTTGTTTCCTCTGAATTGCCAAACAAAAAAGAAAGGGCATCCCAGGGGATGCCCTTTCTTTTTGCAAAGGACGGTTGAAATCGATAGTTTGAGATTCCGCAACGACTGTCTGCGCACTGCGCAACCCGCCTTCTGGCCGGCGGCGCTTTTGCGCCGTACAAGCGCTTTCGTCAGAGGCGAAAACCTTGGCGCAGGGGCGGCTTTGCCGACCCCGAGCATTTTAATGCCGAAGGGTGCGCCGTACAGGCGGCGTAACCCAAAAAAGAAGCACCTGGCAAGCAGGTGCTTCTTTTTTGGAGCGGCTGATGGGAGTCGAACCCACCTATGCAGCTTGGGAAGCTGCCGTTCTACCGATGAACTACAGCCGCAGGTCTGGAGTGTATGATACCACACCCGTCAGGAAATTGCAACCGGAAAATTGGCGGCCCGTCATGAATGTCCCCCCGGCCACATAAAGTGTAACAACGCTGCAAAGGGGGACTCACCATGAAACGAATTCTCACACTGCTGTGCGCGGTGATGATGCTGACGGTCAGTGCCGGCGCCCTGGAGGTAGAGGCGCCCTCGGCTCTGCTGATGGAAAAGACCACCGGCACCGTTCTCTTTGCCAAGGACGAGCACGCCAAACTGGAGCCGGCCAGCGTCACCAAGGTCATGACGCTGCTGCTGGTCATGGAGGCCATTGACGCCGGAACCCTTCACTACGAGGACATTATCACCGCCTCCGCCCACGCCTGCTCCATGGGCGGCAGTCAGATCTGGCTGGAGGAAAATGAGCAGATGAGCGTATCCGACATGCTCAAGGCAGTGTGCGTGGTGTCAGCCAACGACTGCGCCGTAGCTCTGGCGGAGGCCGTGGCCGGCAGTGAGGAGGCCTTTGTGGATCGAATGAACCAGCGGGCGGCAGAGCTGGGCATGGCGGACACCACCTTCAAAAACGCCACGGGGCTGCCTGCCGAGGGCCACGTGACCTCCGCCTACGACATCGCCCTGATGAGCCGGGAGCTGATCCTCAACCACCCGGACATTCGGCAGTACACCACCATCTGGATGGATTCCCTCCGCAATGGGGCCTCCTCCCTGGTCAATACCAACCGCCTGATTCGCTTCTATGAGGGGGCCACAGGCCTGAAAACCGGCTCCACCGACAGCGCCCTCTACTGCCTCTCCGGCACGGCGGAGCGGGACGGCATGGAGCTGATCGCCGTCATTATGAAGGGCTCCACCTCTGCCCAGCGCTTTGAAGACGCCCAGGCCCTGCTGAACTATGGCTTTGCCACCTATGCCCTGGCTTCTGTGGTGCCCCAGACACCCCTGGCGCCGGTCCCGGTGACTCTGGGGATTCAGGCCACCGTCCAGCCGGTGCTGGGCGAGGGCGGGGAACTGCTGGTAGAAAAGACCCAGGCCGGAAACCTCACCCAGTCGGTGGAACTGGTGGAGACCGTGGAAGCCCCGGTGGCAGTGGGCGACCAGCTGGGTACCATGACGGTCACCTGCGGAGAGGAGACCATTGCGCAAATTCCCATTCTGGCCGGCGAGGCGGTCCCCCGGGTCACCTTTGCTCAGATGCTGCTGCGGATGCTGCAAATGGCGCTGCTGTGCGCCTGAACTTTTTAAAGGATGGCGCCGGATAGGCGCCATCCTTTTTCCATATTATTCCTTTTTTGTGTCAATGATTTTTGTGAACAAAGTTTTTCTTTTAGTTTTTCCATTGTAATTTTCTGAATTTTATGCTATGCTGAACACAGCAAGAGCGGTTCCCCGGCAATTCTAATTGACAGGAGTGATTTGATATGGTCAGATTGATTATGGGCGTGAAGGGCTCCGGTAAGACCAAACAGCTCATTGAACTGATTAACAACGCGGCGAAGGATGAACCCGGCAACGTGGTTTGCATCGAGGCCAACCGCAATATGACCTACGATATCCACTACCACATCCGCCTGATCGACGCGCAGGAATATAAGCTGAACAACTATGATCTGTTCCGCGGCTTTATCAGCGGCCTGTACGCCGGCAATTACGATATCTCCCACGTGTTTATCGACAACCTGTGCAAGACCGTGGGGCAGGATGTGGGCCCGGAGACAGAGGCGTTCCTCCACTGGCTGGACGTGTTCGGCGAGCGCAACAGCATTAAATTCACCGTCACTATCAGCGCCGACATCTCCTCCGCTACCGACGGCATGCAGAAGTTCCTGTAATCCGCGTTTAAAAAACAGCTCCCGCTAAAGCGGGAGCTGTTTTTTGCTCTCAGAAGGCCGGGGGGCTCAGTTCAGCAGACTCAGCAGATTATAACCCTCATACGCGGCAATGGAGCTGAGATCGCTGAAACACAGGGCATTCACACCGAAAAAGGCCGCTATTCGCGCCCGTGCGGCCACAGATTCCCCATTCAGATACCAAACCACCCTCAGCTCCTTCTCTGAGGCGTCGGTCAGATAGGCGCAGGCATAGCGGCTGGAGTAATATTCCTCTGCAAACAGGGAATTGCGCAGCTCCTGAATCTGCGGGGCAGAAAGGGTTTCTCCCTGCTCCTCGCCTGTCCAGATGGTGCCGGTGGTGGTCAGCAGCAGACAGAGCTTCCCGCCATCCACCTGCCCCTTTAGTTTGGACAAGGCATAGTAGACTTCCTCCAAAGGCTCTTGCGGAGCCACAGGGAAGCCATTGGCCTCGTCACCGCCGGCGGGCAGGTGAATCACCAGCTTATCGGCGCTCTGGGACAGGGCAGCATAGTCATAGCCGTTGTATATCTCTCCGCCCCAGATCTGACCCTCCACACCCAGGTAGAGCAGCTTGTCTCCCAGGGCGGTATCCAGAGACTGGGCCAGGGAGGTAAAGTCCCGCATCTGCTTGAGGCCCAGTCCCGTCAGATCCAGAAGCAGTCCGTCATAATTCCCCGCCGTCACCGCGGAGGCAAGCAGCGAGGCCGTGGCGCCGGCGGTGCCTTTCAGTGCTGTTTCCGTGCCGGACACATACAGCAGTGCCGCCGCCCCGGCAGTCTGGGCGGCAGAGCGGATGGCGTCCACCTCCTCCGCGCCCATTTCCTCCAGCAGCCGCACCTGACCGGCATAGATCAGCCGCTGGGCCGCCACGGCCACAGCGGTGTAGCCGTTCAGATCGGTGAGGCCCTCTGCGGAGGTCGCAATGCCCAGCCGCTCCGGCTCCGTAGCCAAATAGCTGTCATATACCCGCATCAGCATCACCGCCGCCTGTTCCCGGGTGGCGGTTTTGTCCGGGGAGAAGGTGGTGTCGGAGGTGCCGCCCACCACGCCCAGGGTATAGGCCATGGCAATATAGCCGGTGTTGGTCCGCACATCCGTAAAGGGCATGGTCAGCTCCTGGGCCAGTCCCGCAATGGTGCCGAAGCCCATGGCTCGAACCAGCATGACGGCGATCTCCTCCCGGGTGATGGGGTCGTTGGGCCGGAAGGTATCGGTCTGGTCGGTGATAGCGCCGTGGGCAAAGGCAGTCTCTACCGCGCTGTAATACCCGGCAGAGGAATCCTGGTTGTCCGTATAGGACCCGGTCTCAGGCTTCACCAGCTCCCAGCCGAACAGCCGGCACAGCACCACGGCAAAGGTTCCGCGGGTCAAGGTCTCGCCCAGGCCGAAGCGACCCTGGCTGTCCCCTTGAAACAGCCCCAGTTCCTTGGACCGGCGGATCTCATCTGCCGCCCAGTGGGTGGCGGGCACGTCGGAAAAGACGGTGGAGGCGGCGGCCGCAGCCGGAAGGCACGCGGACCCGGCTACCAGGGCGCACAGCAGCACCCAAGCGCAAAGGCGATGCAAACATCGGTTCATATTTGGTTTCACTCGCTCTCTTTCGTTGGCATTTTTCTGCGGCATAGGGCAAAAAATGTCCTTAATGACGCCCCGGCAGCCGCAATACGGGGATAATTGTACCAGAATTCCCTTTTCCAGTCAAATATACCCTGTCGAAGGACGCCGCGAGAGGTAAAAAGCCCCGGATTCAGCAGAATTTTTCTTTACCTTTTTTATTTGCCCTGCTATAATAGGTTAGTTATTATGGTTTATTATGCGGTCCGGTCATAGAAAGGAGGGGAGACCCTTGAAATTCAAGAGATGGAACATCGGCTCCCCTCAGGGGGCGGACGTGGAGCGGCTGCGCGGCGCCGGGTACCCCTACCTGCTGTCCACCATACTGGCGGCCCGGGGCATCACTACGGCGGAAGATGCCGCCGCGGCTCTGGAACGGGAGCGGAAACTATCCTTGTCCCCCATGCTGATGCGGGATATGGATAAAGCCGTGGATCGAATTCAGCAGGCCCTGAATCAGGGCGAGACCATCGCTGTATTCGGCGACTACGATGTGGACGGCATCACCTCCACGGTGCTGCTGATGGACTACCTGCGCCGCTGCGGCGCCCGGTGCCTGCGGTATATCCCCCGCCGGGTGGAAGACGGGTACGGCCTCAGCTGCGACGCCATCCAGTCTCTGCGGGACCAGGGCGCCACGCTGATGATTACCGTGGACTGCGGCATTACCGGCAACGAGGAGGTGGCTTTCGCCGCCTCATTGGGAATGGACGTGGTGGTAACGGACCATCATGAGTGCAAGGAGACCCTGCCTGCCGCAGTGGCAGTAGTAGACCCTCACCGTCCGGACTGCTCCTATCCCTTCAAGCACCTGGCCGGGGTGGGCGTGGCCCTGAAGCTGGTGCTGGCTCTTGGCGGCCGCAGCCGGGAGGAGGCCCTGTTCGCCCGGTACTGCACCCTGGCCGCCATCGGCACCATTGCCGACGTCATGCGGATGGAGGGGGAAAACCGCACCATTGTCTACTGTGGGCTGGAGGCCCTGCCCCATACGGACTTTGTGGGCATCCATGCCCTGCTGCGGGAGGCGGGCCTCTCCGGCAAGCCCGTGTCCTCTATCCAGATCGGCTTTGTCCTGTCTCCCCGCATCAACGCCGCCGGCCGCATGGGCGCGGCGGATTTGGCCGCGGATCTGCTGGAGACCGATGATCCCGCCCGGGCGGAAGCTCTGGCCCGGCAGCTTTGTCAGCTGAACCGGGAGCGGCAGATGGTGGAGCAGGCCATCTGCGCCGACGCTACGGAGAAAATTCAACACCTGAGCGGCGACGAGCGCAGCGCGCTGGTGCTTTGCAGCGAGAAGTGGCACCAGGGTGTGGTGGGCATCGTAGCCTCCCGCCTCAGTGAAAAATACGCCTGCCCCAGCTTTATGATCCACCTGAAGGACGGCACCGGCAAAGGCTCCTGCCGCTCCTACGGCGGGTTCAACCTCTTTGCCGCCCTGGAGGCCTGCTCCGACCTGCTGGAGGGCTTCGGCGGCCATGAGCTGGCCGCGGGCTTCACCATTCAGGAAAGCAACATCGACGCCTTCCGCACCCGGATGAACCGCTACGTCCGCACCGCCTCCGGCGGGGAGCGGCCTGTGGCCGCTCTGGATGTGGACGCCGCCATCACCTGCCCCAGCGCCGTCACTTTGTCGGAGGTGGAGCATCTGGACCAGCTGGAGCCCTACGGAACGGGCAATCCCCGGCCGGTGTTTGCCCTGCTGGGCGCCACGGTGGACTCCCTTCAGAGCGTGGGGCAGGGCAAGCATTTGAAGCTGCGGCTGTCCAAGGGTTCCGCCCGGTTTGACGCCATCTTCTTCTCCATGACGGAGTCCGAGTGCGGCGTGATCGCCGGCATGCGGGTGGACGCCGCCTTTTACCTCCAGGCCAATACCTTCCGGGGCACCACCACATTGCAGCTGCAGCTGATCGACCTGCGCCCCTCTCTGACCCCCAGCCGCCACGAGGCGGCGGATCTGGAGCTGATTGACCGGCTGGTAACCGGCGGGGACCTGTCCGCCCAGGAGATGTCCCGGCTCCGGGCCTCCCGAAACCAGTTTGCCGCCTGCTGGACCGCTCTGGAGCGGCAGCTGCGGCAGGGAAAGGCCGATGAGAACACCCTGCCCTTCCTGCGGCGGCTGTCGGTGCTCTCCGGCGGCTGCGAGAGTTTTCTTCGCTCCGCCCTGGCACTGGCCGTGTTCCATGAGCGGGGACTGATCTCCCTGTCCAGAAACGGAGACCGGCTGCAGCTGTGCCTGGTCCCCACCCAGGGGAAGGTGGATCTGTTTGCCTGCCCCTATCTCTCCCGGCTGCGGAGCGACGCCGGAGAACCGAGAGGTGACCGCTGATGACCATTCAGGAACAATATGAAAATCTGGTAAAGACCATCCGAGGCTACAATCCCGCCGCGGACTTCGACCAGATTCACGCCGCCTTCGCATTTGCCGAGAAAGCCCATGAGGGGCAGAAGCGAAAAAGCGGCGAGCCCTATATCATCCACCCCCTGGCGGTGGCTCAGATCGTGGCGGAGGAACTGAAGCTGGACTCAGAGTCCATTATGGCAGCCCTGCTTCACGACGTCATTGAGGACACTCCCGCTACCCATGAGCAGATCAGCAAGCTCTTCTCTCCCACCATTGCCGACCTGGTGGAAGGCGTCAGCAAACTGACCCGGATTCAGTACGCCACCAAGGAAGACGAGCAGATGGAGAACCTCCGGAAAATGCTCATCGCCATGAGTAAGGACATCCGGGTAATTCTCATCAAAATTTCTGACCGGCTCCACAACATGCGGACCATGGAATACCAGTCCCCTGCCAAACAGAAGCAGAAATCCCTGGAAACTATGGAAATCTATGCTCCCATCTCTCACCGGCTGGGCATGCAGCGCATCAAGTGGGAACTGGAGGACCTGTCTCTGAAATATCTGGACCCCATCGGCTATGAGGAGATCGTCTCCAAGCTGGACGCCAAACACCAGGAGTACGAGGCCTTCATGCAGCGGACCCAGGTCCAGATCGACGACCGGCTAAGCGAGCTAGGCATCGGCCACATCGTATATGGCCGCATGAAGCACCCCTATTCCATCTACCGGAAGATGTTCAACCAGAACAAGTCCCTGGACGAGATCTTCGACCTGTTTGCCTTCCGGGTGATCGTGGAGAACGTGGGGGACTGCTACAACGTGCTGGGCGTCATCCACGATATCTACAAGCCCATCCTGGGCCGGTTCAAGGATTATATTGGCACCCCCAAGCCCAATGGCTACCAGTCCCTGCACACCACCGTCATGGGCACCGACGGCATCCCCTTCGAGGTCCAGATCCGCACCCGCCAGATGCACGAGATCGCCGAGTACGGCGTGGCCGCCCACTGGAAATACAAGCAGGGCGGCCAGGGTGCCGGCACCGAGGGGCGCTACGAGTGGGTCCGGCGCCTGCTGGAAAACCAGGAGGGCGCCGACGCCGAGGACTATATCCACTCGCTGAAGGTGGATATGTTCGCCGACGAGGTCTTCGTCTTCACCCCCAACGGCGACGTGCAGAACCTGCCCGCCGGCGCCACTCCCATCGACTTCGCCTACGCCATCCACTCCGCCGTTGGCAATCACATGGTGGGCGCCAAGGTCAACGGCCGCATCGTCACCTTTGACCATGTGCTGAAAAACGGCGACATCGTGGAGATCATGACCTCCAAGGCCGCCAAGGGCCCCAGCCGGGACTGGATGAAGATTGCCAAGTCCAGCGAGGCCCGCAGCAAGATCCGCCAGTGGTTCAAGAAGGAGCGCAAGGAGGAGAACATCGCCAACGGCCGCTCCGCCTTTGAAGCGGAGCTGAAGCACTGCGGCATCCCCATGAAGGATGTTCTGGACCCGGAGAACCTGCCGGGCCTTTTGAAGAAGGTGGCCTACGGCTCCCTGGACGAGATGTACGCCGCCATCGGCTACGGCGGCTTCACCGCCCAGAAGGCCGTGAGCCGCATGCACGGGGAGCTGCAGCGGATTGCCAAGCAGCACCAGCTGGAAAAGCAGGCCACCGTGACCGTAGAGGGCAAGCCGGATCAGACCCGGCCCGCCGTGCCCAAGCGGGTGAAAAGCGAGCAGGGCATTGTAGTAGAGGGCCTGGACAACTGCCTGGTGAAGTTCTCCAAGTGCTGCACGCCCGTTCCCGGAGACGACATCATCGGCTTCATCACCCGGGGCTACGGTGTCTCTGTCCACCGATGCGACTGTCCCAACGCCTCGGCGGAGCGGCGCTCCGCCCCCGGCCAGGAGGGCCGGTGGATCAAGGTCTCCTGGGGCGTGGACACGTTGGACAGCTATCCCACCTCCCTGGAGGTCATCTGCAAGGACCGGAGAAATCTGCTGCTGGATATTTCCGCGGCCCTGTCCACCACCAACACCAGCGTCTCCGCCCTGAACTCCCGCAGCACCGAGGACAACTTCGCCATGATCCACATGGAGGTAAAGGTCCGTGACAACGCCCACCTGCTGTCGGTGATGAATAAGCTCAATCAGATCTCTGGCGTGCTGAAGGTAAACCGGCCGGCGGGCTAACCCTGGAGGGAGCGCAAGCTCCCCATCGAATGCCCCGCCGCCTTGTTAGAACAAGCTGCGTTTTGTTCACCTCCGCTGAAAGCAAGGTCTTGCACCTTGTTGCTTCTCTCCTTGCCAAAGCCGCTATGCGCCTTTGGCAGGGGCCCGTTACCAGTCACCGGGGTACTCCGTCCACAACAGTTGGGTCAATAAATTTTTGCCACGCCGCGACGCAAAGAAAATCTAGCGGCGGCATCTCTTCAGCGAAGATCACAGCGGTTGTGCCGCGAGGATATGCACACGGCACTGCGGTAAAAAGGATGAAACATCCTTGATTTGCCCAGGCAAATCAACCGGAAAAGCCCAAGGTTTTCCCTGCCCCCTTTCCTCTTCTTCGGGATTTCGGGACTTTGGCTCCTCTCCTTTTTGGGAGAGGACATCTACTACCTTGTTTTTGAAAGGAGTGCGGCCTATGCGCGCTGTGGTGACCCGGGTCTCCCGGGCATCCGTATCCATCGACGGACAGGTGTCCGGTCAGATCGGCAAGGGCTTTCTGGTGCTGCTGGGGGTTGGCCCCCAGGACACGGAGGAAGTAGCCCGGAAGCTGGCGGAGAAAATCTGCAACCTGCGGATCTTTGAGGATGAAAACGGAAAAATGAACCTGAATCTGGAGCAGGTTGGCGGTGCGCTGCTGGTGGTGAGCCAGTTCACCCTGTACGCCGACACCTCCTCCCGCCGCCCCGGCTTCTCCGGCGCCGCCAAGCCGGACCTGGCCATTCCTCTCTACGAGCACTTTATGGCCTGCTGCCGGCAGCGGGGTTTTGACGTTCAGCACGGGGAGTTCGGCGCCTATATGGAGGTGGACTCCTGCAACGACGGGCCCGTGACCATTCTCTTTGACACGGACCGCCCCTGAGAAAAGAGGCGCTCGCCATGCTGTTTTTCCACAAAAAGAATGCCGCTCTCCAGTCCCCTGCCCTCAGCTGGTACTGGACGCTGACGGTGGACGGTATGCCCGCCGCCGACTTCGGCTGGCCGGCGGTGCAGGAGGGGCTGGACCGTCTGCGTCCGGACCGGGACAGCTTTGTGGCCCTGGAGCGGATGGACCCCAACAACCCCCGGGAGGCCGGCTTTCTCCAATGCACTGTCGTAATGGACGGTCCCCACAAAGGCCGGTACCTGTTGGAGTGCGGCTACCCGGGCCCGGAGGGGCCGGTGCTGCTGCGGCGGGAGGTCTCCTCCCTGGAGGAGGTCCGTGCCGCCTTCCAGACGGTGTACCGGCAGAAGGGCACCGACTTCCCCGGCTTTTCCGATCTGTCCGACGCCCTCGGGCAGCACTGACCGTGAGGTGATACCATGAAGATCAAAACCCTCTGCGTGGGCCCCATCGGCACCAACTGCTACCTTCTCTGCGGTGAGAAGGCCTGCGCCGTCATCGACCCCGGCGGAGACGCCGGACGGGTGGCCGCCGCTGTCCGGGAGACCGGCTGTACCCCCTGCGCCATTCTCCTAACCCACGCCCACTACGACCACACCGGTGCCGTGGCGGAGCTGCGGCGGCTGTGGCCGGAAATTCCTGTCTATCTCAATCACCGGGACGCCTGCGGCGACGACCCATACCTCTCCCAGCTGTTTCCTCCGGTCCCCGGCGCCGTGGACTACGACGAGGGGGACACGGTCACCGTCGGCGAATTGACGGTGTCCGTTCTGGCCACTCCCGGCCACTCCGAGGGCTCCGTCACCCTTCAGTGCGGCGACGCCCTGTTCTGCGGAGACACACTGTTTGCCGGCTCCTGCGGCCGGACGGACTTCCCCGGCGGCTCTACCAAAAAGATTTTGGCCTCCCTGGCCCGTCTGGGACGGCTGGAGGGAGACCTGGCCGTGTATCCCGGCCATATGGAGTCCTCCACCCTGGACCGGGAGCGGCGGAGCAATCCCTACCTGCTGCAGGCCCTATCCGGTGACCGCCTATGAAGCTGGTCTTTCACGGCCACGACGAGCGGTACGTGGTGGAGCAGAGCCTGATGAACCTGTTCCCTGGGGAGCTGCCGGTCTATGAGCCCGTCGCGCCCGGAGACAACGCCTGGGCGGAGATCACCTGTGATGAATCAGGGAATCTGCTGACGGTGGCCACGGACCTCTGCTATCAGGGCAGACGGGGCAGCCATACGCTGCGCGCCCCCCTCTCCGGCACGGACTTCGACCGGGAGGGCCAGCGGCGGCACGCCGTGGGCGCCTGCTTCTATCTGGCCCGGCGGGACATGGGCCTTGCCGATCTGCCCTGGGGCATGCTGACCGGCGTCCGCCCCGACAAGCCGGTGACCTGGGCCCTGGAGCGGGGACAGACCCCACAGGAGGCCCAGACCTTCCTGGAAAACGAATATTTTGTCACGCCGGAGCGGGCGGCATTGGCCGTGGAGACCGGGACCGTGGCGGCCCAGGCTGCGGCGGATCTGGGCCGGCGGGATATGGCCGTATATGTGGGCATTCCCTTCTGCCCCACTCGCTGCGCCTACTGCTCCTTCGTCAGCCAGTCGGTGGAAAAGAGCTTTTCCCTGGTGCCTCCTTACGTGGAGGCCTTGGTGCAGGAGATCACCGCCGGCGGTGCCATGGCCCGGGAGCAGGGCCTGCGGGTCCGGGCCTTCTACATGGGCGGCGGCACCCCCACCACCCTGACCGCAGAGCAGATGGACCGGGTGCTGACGGCCTTTGAGGCCTCCTTTAACCTGACCGACTGCGGTGAAATCACCGTGGAGGCCGGCCGGCCCGACACCATCACCGCCGAAAAGCTGGAGGTTCTCAAGCGCCACGGCGTCACCCGTGTGTCCGTGAACCCCCAGACCATGGAGGACCAGGTGCTGCGGGCCATCGGCCGCCGCCACAGCGCGGCGGAGATCGACGCCACCATGGATCTGGTGTCTAAATACGACTTTCCCCAGGTGAACATGGACCTAATCGCGGGGCTGCCGGAGGACACGGAGGCGGGCTTCCGCCGGTCCCTGGAGCGGTGCCTGGACTTTGGCACCGCCAACATCACCGTCCACACCTTGGCCCTGAAAAAGGGCAGCCGCATTCTGACGGAGGGGCTGACGGTACCCGGCGCAGAGGAAGTGGGCGGCATGCTGGACTTCGCGGAGAAGACCCTCCGGGCCGCCGGCTACGGGCCCTACTACCTCTACCGGCAGAAGTACATGTCCGGCAGCTTTGAGAACATCGGCTGGACCCGGCCCGGCGGGGTGTGCTGGTACAATGTCTATATCATGTCGGAGCTTTGCTCCATTTTGTCCTTCGGCGCCGGCGGCTCCACCAAAATGGTGGTGCCCGGCACCAACCGCATTCAGCGGGTGTTCAACCTGAAATATCCCAAGGAGTACACCGAGCGGCCGGAAAAGGCCCTGGCCAATCTGGAGGCCTTCGCCGATTTTTACCGGCACCTGTAAGAAAGGAGCGCTGTCCATGTCCTACACGCTGAAAGAACTCAACGACGCCGTCCGCAGCGACCCCAAGGGCTATGCGGAGGAGTGCGACGCCATTTTCGCCCAGAAGGTGCAAAACGCCGCCCGGAACATTGCCGACCACCGGCGGGAATCTCACGTGATTTTGCTCTCCGGTCCCTCCGGCTCCGGCAAGACCACCACGGCCCTGAAGATCGAGGAGGCCCTGGAGCGGATGGGCATTCAGACCCACACCATCTCCATGGACAACTACTTCAAGACCATTGACCCGGAGACGGCCCCCCGGAACCGGGAGGGGCAGATTGACTACGAGTCCCCCTTCTGCCTGGATGTGGACCTTCTGAACCGGCACTTTTCCATGCTGGACCGGGGAGAGACCATCCACATCCCCAAGTATGAGTTCGCCCGGCAGATGCGCTCCGACATTCTTTCCCAGCCCCTGCGGCTGGGCCCAGACGAGCTGGCCATTTTCGAGGGCATCCACGCCCTCAACGACATCATCGTGGGTAAGAACCCCCACGCTTTCAAACTCTATATTGCCGCCCGCAGCAACCTGGTGGACGGGGACGGAAACGTGGTGTTCCAGCATGCCTGGCTGCGGCTTTGCCGCCGGATCGTCCGGGACCACCTGTTCCGGGGCAGCAACGCCGCCTTCACGCTGAAGATGTGGCCCAACGTCCACCGGGGTGAGCGGCTGTACATCTCCCCCTACAAGGAGAGCGCCAACATCATGTTCGACTCCTGCCTGCCCTTTGAGTTCTCTGTGCTCAAGCCCATTGTGACGCCTCTGCTGGAGGAGCTGCCCGCCGGCAAGTTCCCGGAGGCGGACGAGATGCTGGAGGCCTTCCGGCAGATCGAGCCTATGGATGAGAAGTACGTAGCGCCGGAGTCCCTGGCCCGGGAGTTTATCGGCGGCAGCACCTACGACAACCACTGACCTTCGGGGCTCCCGCCCCGCTGTCTCCGCACCGGCCTTCTGGCCGGGACCGTTGCCCGCCGGGCATTGAGGAGGATTTTTATGAACGAGAAAGTACAGGAACTGCTGGAGAACGTCCAGCGCACTGCCTGCCAGGTCAGCGACGTGGCCGTGGACGCGGCCTACGGCGTGGGCAAAAAGGCCGGGGAACTGCTGTCCGTGGCCAAGCTGAACATCCGCCTGGTGGATTTGCGGGCGGAGGTGAACCTGCAGCTGCGGGAGGTGGGCGAGATGGTCTACGCCACCCACACTGGCACCCCCACGGAGTCTGAGACTCTGCTGGCAAAGCTCCAGGAGATTGACGGTCTTAAGGCCCAGATCGCCGCGGTGGAGGCGGAGATCGGCCGCCAGCACACCGCCGCGGGGGAGTGCCCCGTCTGCGGCACCGAGCCCCGGGAGGGAGATCAGTTCTGCCGGGAGTGCGGCGAGAAGCTGTAAGGAGACCCGCCATGGAATACACCTTTGCCCATTACCAGGAGAGCGCCACGTCCCTGGAGGCCCGACTGGGTACCTTCCGCCCCAAGATCCTGCTGATTCTGGGCTCCGGCCTGGGAAGCCTGGGAGAGGCGGTGGAGGACCCCATCGCCGTGCCCTATGAACAGGTTCCCCACATGAAGCGCTCTACCGCCCCGGACCACGCCGGCCGCTTTCTCTTCGGCCGTCTGGCGGGGCAGGATGTGGCTGTGATGCAGGGCCGCCTGCACACTTACGAGGGCTGGTCCTTCCAGGACGTGACCTATCCGGTCCGGGTGCTGCGTCTGCTGGGCGCGGAGACCCTGGTGGTCACCAACGCCGCTGGGGCCGTCAACACCGCCTTTTCCGCCGGGGACATTATGCTCATCACCGACCACATTAAGCTCTTCGGCCCCAGCCCCCTGCGGGGGCCCAATCTGGAGGCCTTCGGTCCCCGGTTCCCGGACATGAGCCACGTCTATACCCCTGCCTTGCAGAACCTCGCCCGTGAGACGGCGGCGGAGCTGTCCATTCCCCTGCGCCAGGGGGTCTACATGTTCTTCCCCGGCCCCCAGTACGAGACTCCCGCCGAGGTGCGGGCGGCCCGGACCTTAGGCGCCGACGCCGTGGGCATGTCCACGGTGCCGGAGGCCATCACCGCCGCTCACTGCGGCATGGCGGTGCTGGGCTTCACCCTGTGCACCAACATGGCCGCCGGGGTGCTGGAGGCGCCCCTCAGTTCCGATGAGGTGCTTTCTGCCGCGGCGGAGGCGGGCCCTCGCTTCGCCGCCCTGGTCAAAGGCTGCCTGACCCGGTTATAATCGGTCCGGCCCCGCCATAGGTTTTTTCTGTGGAGGAATCGGCTTTCGCCGCTTTTGTCCGGCACCCCACGTATTTTTTTCAAGGATTCGAGGTATTCTCTTCATGTCGAACCAATCCAAAAAGCAAAGCTTTCTGGCCGGAACGGCCATCTTGGCGGCGGCGGTGGTAGTCGTCAAGCTGATTGGCGCCGCTTACAAGCTGCCGCTGAACAACATTCTGGGCGATGTGGGCATGTCCTACTGGGACACCGCCTACAAAATTTACAACTTTCTGCTGACGTTCTCTACCGCAGGTCTGCCTCTGGCGATTTCCAAGCTGACCAGCGAGGCCCACACCCGGGGACGGGAGAACGAGAAGCGCAAAATCTTCCGCACCGCCATCTGGCTGTTTTTTGCCCTGGGACTGGTGGGCTCGCTGCTGATGTTCTTTCAGGCAGATGTTTTGGTAGGCTTTCTGCGCAACGAAAGTGCCATGCGGCCCGTCCAAGCCCTGGCGCCGGCGGTGTTTTGCGTATGCATTCTGGCCTGCATGAGAGGTTACACCCAGGGACAGGGAAACATGACACCCACAGCTGTGTCCCAGATTCTGGAGGCCCTGTGCAAAGTGGGTATCGGCTTGCCCTTGGCGTGGTATCTTCTGAATATCGGGAGAGACAAGGACGTGGGCGCCTCCGGCGCCATTCTGGGCGTCACCATCGGCACCGCTGTGTCCATGCTGTTTTTGTGCATCTATCTTTTCACCCACCGGGACCACAGCAAGAGCCTGGACGTCCCCTCCGGCAGCGGCACACTGGTCAAGCGGATTCTGGCCATCGGCGTACCCATCACCCTGGGCAACTCCGCCATGAGTATCATCTCTATTCTGGATACCAAAATCGTTCTGGGCCGTCTTCAGGACGGGTTGAACCTGGCTCCCCAAGCGGCCAACGCTCTTAACGGGCAGTACACAACCGGCATGGTGATGCCCAACATGGTGGCCTCCTTCGTCTATCCTGTCACGATGAGTCTGCTGCCTTTCGCGGCGGCGGCCCTGGCGCGGAACGACGTGAAAGAGGCTGATCGGACCATTTCCACAGCTTTCCGGCTGCTGGCACTGCTGGCGCTGCCGGCGGGCATTGGTCTGAGCGTGCTGGCAACACCCATCGAAAAGCTGGTGCTGCCCTCCCAGCAGGAGCTGGCTGTCGCTGCGGGGCCCCATCTGCAGATTCTGGGCATTGCCACAATTTTTATCTGCCTGATGGTGCTGACCAACGCCATTTTGCAGACCTACGGCAAAGAGAAGATCCCCATCTACACCGTGATTACCGGCGGCGTGGTAAAAATCGTGCTGAACTATATTCTGGTGGGCAATCCGGAGATCAACATCCACGGCGCTCCCATTTCCACCCTGTGCTGCTACATGGTCATCGCCGGGCTGAATCTGTTCTTTGTCTGGAAATACTCTCCGCAAAAGCCTAAGTACCTCCAGTTGTTCACAAAGCCTGTGATCGCTTCCGTCCTCATGGGTGTGGCGGCCTGGGCTGCCTACGGGTTCCTGGACCGTGCCCTGGAGAGTGGCCATTCTGCTTACCTGGCCAACGCCGTGGCCACCATGGGAGGCATTCTAGTGGGTGTTGTGGTATACTTCGTGCTGGTCATCGCCCTGCGCATTCTCCAGGCGGAGGACCTGCGGGGTGTGCCCCACGGCGGCAAGCTGATCCGGCTGCTGCACCTGAAATAGGTCGATTTTTTCCGAATCCTCTTCAAGAGCGAAAAAATCTCCTGAAAACCAGGGATTTCACCACGAATTTTCTTGCAAAGGCGGGCATGTTATGGTAGATTTTCAGTATAAGCCCAGATACGGCTATGAGGACTTTTTGGAGATCATGAAGCTGCTGCGCGCTCCCGGGGGGTGTCCCTGGGACCGGGAGCAGACCCATGCCTCCATTCGCCGCAATTTTCTGGAGGAAACCTACGAGGTTTTGGACGCCATCGACCGGGACGATCCCCATGCCATGTGCGAGGAGCTGGGGGATGTGCTGATGCAGGTGGTGTTCCACGCCCAGATTGAAGAGGAGGCCGGCCGCTTCACTATGGAGGACGTGGTGGACGGTGTGGCCCAGAAGCTGGTGTACCGCCACCCCCATGTTTTCGGCGGCACTATGGAGGCGGACACCTCCGAGCAGGTGCTGGTAAACTGGGAGGCCCTCAAACGAAAAGAGAAGGGTCAGCGGTCCGCCGCCGACGCGGTGGAATCCGTGCCTCACACCCTGCCCGCCCTGTGGCGGGCGGAGAAGATCCAGAGCAAGACTGCCAAGGCCGGCTTCGACTGGTCCGGCGCCCTCAGCGCTCTGGACAAGCTGGAGGAGGAAGTCCGGGAGCTGCGCGCTGCCCTGGAGTCCGGTGCCGCGGCGGACAGCCCCCACGGCGTCCGGGAGGAGCTGGGTGACGCCCTGTTTATCGCCGCCAAGATCGCCCAGATGTCCGGCGTGGACCCGGAGGACGCTCTCCACCGTGCCTGCGACAAGTTTGACCGCCGGTTTCGGGTGGTGGAAACCATAGCGGACAAGCCTCTGGACCAGTATTCCGAGCCGGAGCTGGTGGCTCTTTGGAAAGCCGCCAAGAAACAAGACCCGTCTTAATCCGGGAGATTGCTCCCGTTAAGAAAACATTCAAAAGCATTCCAAATTTGGATAGGAGGACATTATCCATGAACAAGACCGAACTGATTAATGCCGTGGCCGTTTCCGCCGACGTCTCCAAAAAGGAGGCTGAGGCTGTCATTACCGCCGCTCTGGACGCCATCACCGCCGCTTTGAAGGAAGGCGACAAGGTCCAGCTGGTGGGCTTTGGCTCCTTTGAGGTGAAGAAGCGCGCCGCCCGGGTGGGCCGCAACCCCAAGACCAAGGAGGCCATTGAGATCCCCGCTTCCGTGGTGCCCGTGTTCAAGGCCGGCAAGGCCCTGAAGGATGCCGTCGGCCAGTAAAGGTCACAAAACGATAAAAGGAACTGCCGGCACGCTGTGCCGGCAGCCTTTTTTCCCAAGAAAGGATCGTATCTATGCGTCTTGACAAATATCTGAAGGTCTCCCGCCTGATCAAGCGGCGGACCGTGGCTAATGAGGCCTGCGACAACGGACTGGTCATTGTCAACGGAAAGCCCGCCCGGGCCTCCTACGAGGTAAAGGTAGGGGATCAGATCTCTCTGCGGTTTGGAGTACGTACCGTGACGGTAGAGGTAGTGTCGGTCCAGGAAACCGTCCGTCAAGCCGATGCCGCCGCCATGTACCGGGAAGTAGGACGGGCATAATCCGTCCCTCCCGCCCATATAGTGGGGACAGGGAGGGATCAGCAACATGAAAGACGACTATAACACCATGCCTCTGTCCGCCCACCGGCTGGAGCTGACGGGCCGGGAACGGCTGACGGTCTCCGGCGTGGAGGATGTGGAGCGCTTTGATGAAACCGGCATTGTCATGTCCACCGGCGCCGGCATGCTGGTGGTCACCGGAGAGAACCTGCACATCGGCAAGCTGTCTCTGGACGGTGGGGAGCTCCACGTGGACGGCCGCATTGACTCCATCTCCTACGAGGAGGGCGGCACGGAGCGGGGCGGCTTTTTTCAGCGGCTGTTTGGGTGATGGCCCATGGAGAGCACGGTTTCCCAGCAGCTGCTGGTCTTTGGCTGGTCTATTTTGCTGGGGATGGCGGCAGGTCTGCTGTATGATCTGCTGCGCCCCTTCCGCCTGCGGCTGCCCCGGCTGACGGTGTGGCTGGACCTGCTGTACTGCCTTGCCGTGGGAAGCGCGGCCTTTTTGTTCCTGCTGCGCCGGGCGGGAGTGCTGCGGATGTATCTGCTGGTGGGTATGCTGGGCGGTGCCGTGGTGTTCTTCTGTGCCCTGTCCTCTCTTCTGCGGCCGGTTTGGGACTTTTGGGTGGACACCCTGGCCCAACTGTTGGCTCTGGCAGTGCTGCCTCTGCGCTTGGCGAAAATTTTTTGCGAAAAAATGTGGTTTCGCGGAAAAAATCTCTTTTATTTTGCAGTCAAATGTTATACAATAAAGAGAATCCAAAGAAAACCACCTGTTTGCGGCAGAGGAGGGCGGCCTCATGGCGTCAGCGCGGAAGGAAAAAAAGCATACCCGGGCAAGCCTGCTGACCAAGGTGCTGCTGGTGGTGCTGTTGGGTGCCATGGGTCTTCAGCTGCGCAGCCTTCACGCGCAGGTGCAAAGCGCCCAGACCGAGCGGGACCAGCTGGCACAGCAAGTCCAGGCCCAACAGCAGGAAAACGACGCCCTGTCCCAGGATATCGCCGAAGGCGCCTCCAAGGAGCAGATGCTGAACATGGCGCGGGAGGAGCTGGGCTACGTAAACCCCAATGAAATCGTGATCTATGATGTGAGCAACTGACCGGTGCCGGGCGGCGAGGGAGGCACTCCTTGCCTCTCCCGCTTGCGCCAAGCACCGTTTTTTGATCTGTGGCATCCGCCCCGCCGGGGCGTTGCAAAATCACCGGAAGGAGAAACAATACACCGTATGGAGCTTCAGGTTGGGAGCATTTTGGAAGGCAAAGTGACCTCTATTACCAAGTTCGGCGCCTTTGTGGCCCTGGAGGGCGGCAAGTCCGGTCTGGTACATATCTCGGAGATTGCCAATACCTTCGTCAACGACGTACACGACTTTTTGCAGGAGGGGCAGACCGTCAAGGTGCTGGTCCTCTCCACGGAGAACGGAAAGATCAATCTTTCTATTAAGCGGACGCTGCCCCAGCCGGAGCGGCCCGCGCCCAGAGGGCCCCGTCCCGGCGGTCCCCGGCCGCCGGTAGGCGGCGGCGCGCCTCGGTCTGCCCAGGCGCCTCGGTTTACCCCTCGGGGCCAGCAGCCCCTGCCTCCCTCCGGGGATCAGTCCTTTGAGGACAAGCTCAAACAGTTCCTGTCCTCTTCTGAGGGCAAGATGGCCGATTTGAACCGCAGCATCGACGGCAAGCGGGGCGGCGGCCGCAGACGCAAATAAATTTTCAGGCGGAGGCAATCAGCCTCCGCCTTTTTTGCGGTGTATACCAACAGGGAAATAAAATGCGGCGCCGTTTTTTTGTTCTCCGGGGTACGTGAAAATGAGGTCTCATCTTCCTGCGCAATCGGCCATTCCCTCCATTGAGCTCCGTTTACTTGTGCACGAAGGCAGACCTGCTGGCCTCCGTGTTCAGGTTTCCCCAGTGTTGATTTGAAATGAGGCGGACAGGCCGGGATTTTTCCATAAAAAGGGGCCGCCCGGCGCGTCGCACGCCTTGGCGGCCCAAGCGGGTGGGATATTGGAAAGCTTCCTGGATTATGATACACCCATCCGCTATCCCTTGTAAATAGGAGCTTTTGCCGCTTTGTGTCCACTTTTGACAACCGGTGTCGAGGAAACTTTTAAACATTTTGCAAATCCCATGCAGGGCCCTTTTCAAACGTCATTGCCTGTGGTATACTAAATCAAAGAGAGCTCCCCCGCACCGCTCTCTTCCACACGAAAGGAGCGATTTCGATGAAGTGTACTTTCGCCTGCAAGAAGGTCCCTATGAACGATTCCATCAAAGCGTTCGCTGAGAAGAAAATCTCCAAGTTGGATCGCTATTTCCGGGAGGAGGATACCACCGCATTTGTCACCTTCTCCGTGGAGAAAGACCACTTGTGCACCGTGGAAATTACCATCCGGGGCGGCGGCACGCTGCTGCGCGCCCAGACGGAGGCTCCCGACGGAGATATGCGCGGCGCCATCGATGCCGCTGTGGGATACATTGAGCGTCAGATTCTGAAGAACAAAACCCGCCTGGCCAAACGGCTGCGCAGCGAGGGCTTCCCGCCGCCCGCTCCCACCGACGACTTCGAGGTGGCCGAGGAGAAGGAGTTCCAGATCGTCCGTACCAAGCGCTTCGCCGTGAAGCCCATGAGCGCGGAGGAGGCTATCTTGCAGATGAACCTGCTGGACCACACCTTCTTCGTCTTCCGCAACAGCGATGACGACAGTCTCTCCATCGTCTACCAACGGAAAAACGGCGGTTACGGCCTGATCGTCACCGACGAAGAGGAATGAACAGACAGCACTGAGGGGACCGCTACGCGGTCCCCTTTTTTGCGCTTCGGGCAATTCAGGCAAACATTTGCCCTTTGACAGGAAATCAGCCCCTCTTGTGCAGCTATAAAAAATCTGTTATACTGAATCCATCCAATGTGGAAACAGAGGAGAAAATCAACGAAAGAAAGAACAATTTTCATGAAAATGATTTTTTTGGTGGATGGTGACAACAACATTGGAACCGGGCTTCAGGGCATCGAGGCCCTCACTGCCGAGGACACTGTCCTGATTTTTTACGGCAAGGGCCAGTCCACCGCCAGCATCCAGAAGCTCTGCGCCAATACCCGTGCCAAGGTCCAGTTTCTGGAGAGCGTCAAAAGCGGCAGGAACGCCATTGACTTCCAGATCATTACGGAACTGGGGGTTCTGATCGGCCGGGGCGAGGCGGACTTCGCCTATGTCATCAGCCAGGACAAAGGATAT
>CATZYY010000021.1 GCA_958426425.1 uncultured Oscillospiraceae bacterium | reverse complement strand
CACCATCTTCATGGTGACCCACGACTCCTTCGCCGCCTCCTTCTGCGACCGGGTGGTGATCCTCCGGGACGGTGGGGTGTGGAAGGTGCTGGAGAAGGGAGCCCTGGAGCGAAGTGTTTTCCAGGATCATCTGTTGGACGCCATCCGGGACATGGGCAAGGAGTGAGACCATGAAGACATTTACTCAGGTGTACGCCGCCCTGCGGCGGAAAAACAAGGGGCAGTACGCCCTGCTGAGCGGCTGCTGCTTTTTCTCTGTGCTGCTGATTACCGCCTACGCCTGCATGATGCGCTCCCCCACCATCCTCTCGGTGCTGCCGGAGGGCGGCGACAGCCGCAAGCAGGTGATGATGGTCTTCGTCCTGGCGGTCCTCGGCTGCGCTGTGTTCACCACCTACGCCGCCGGGCTGTTTTTCCGGCAGAAATCCCGGGAGACGGGGGTGTTCCTGGCCCTGGGCGCCTCCCGCCGCCAGCTGCAGGTCGAATTGGGCAAGGAATTGGCCATAATCTCCCTGTGTTCCTGCGCCGCTGGAGCCATGTTAGGCGGCCCTCTGGCCTGGGGGATCTGGCAGCTGTTCCGCCTTTTCCTGGTGGATTCCCAGGAGATGGCCCTCGCCTTTGACCCGGAGGCCTATCTCCTGTCCCTGGTCTTTGCCGCCTATGTGGCGGTGATGCTGTTTCTGCTGGGAGGTCGGGCTGTTCGCCGCACCAACATCATCGACATCGTCCAGGAGTCTCATACCTCTGAGCCCATTCGGGAAGTCAAGCGGTGGTATGGTCCGGTTGGCATTATCCTGGTGGCCGTTGGCGCCCTGGCGGGGTATCTGATGCCCTCCTTCTTCGTCCGTATTCTCCATTGGTATGCCCCTTCTGTAGTAACTGCTGTCTTTTATCTGCCGGCGCTCGTCGGTATGTATATGATGCTGCTCCACACAGTAGTAAATGGATGGCGCAAGCGTCACAAATACCGGGACATCATCGCCACATCGATGATGAAATTCCAGGGCCGGCAGACCGTACGGAATATGCTGGTCATGACGCTGCTCATCGCCGGGGCCTATTTTGCTGCCTTTTACGCCCCCATGCTCTCCACCAACTCCGCCTACAGTTTTGCCAGCCGCCCGGTGGATTTTGAATACCACTGGCGGAATGACCAGGGAATACCGGAACAGGCCGAGGTGGAGGCGCTTGCGGAGGAATACGATGTGGACATCACCTCCTGGCGGCAGGTAGGAGCCGCCACCTTGGGCGGCGATGGTACCGTATCCGTGGAGCAGGACAACGGAGCGCTCGGCACTACCTATACCACGGAGTACCGGGAGGTGGCCTCCGGCGCCACCTTTTTCTCCGAGTCCGCCTGGAACGCCCTGACCGGACAGCCTATTGACCTGTCTCCCGGCACCTGCGCCAATGTA
Source organism: uncultured Oscillospiraceae bacterium (assembly GCA_958426425.1). Lineage (GTDB taxonomy): Bacteria > Bacillota > Clostridia > Oscillospirales > Oscillospiraceae > Oscillibacter. Next base: position 24,203 of record CATZYY010000021.1, on the reverse strand, counting down.
CTGGACGATGAGGGCGGCAGCGACTATCTCTCCGGCGGCGATGTGACCGTGGTCACCAACATGGTCACCGGAGAAAGTCTGCCGGTCACTCCGGCGGAGCCTCTGCGCTATACCATGCTGCTGGGCTCCTATGTGTTGGATGATAATGACTACGCTGCCATCACTGACGGTCTTACCGACATTTGGCGTGAGTCCTGGGTGTTATTCAACGTGGCCGACGTGGACGCCAGCTACCCCTTTGCCAAGGCTCTTTTCAACGAGATTGTAGACCGCTCCGGCGACGAGGTAATGCAGCTGGACGCCTACGACCTGGTGGCCAAGACGCTGGCGGAGGAGACTGGCGAGCCCTACGACTTTGACCGGGAGAACCTGACCGCTCTTGGGTTCCCGGCCATGGAGCGGGAGGACCGGGACAGCACGGAGTTCCGCAGCTACTGGCTCTACATGCCCCAGTTCCGGGTGCTGGATCAGAACGACTTTGTCACCACCATGGCGGTGTTTTTAATGCTGTTCATCTTCATCGCCCTGATCTGTTTCGCGGCGGTCATCGTCATCGCTTTTACCCGGTGCATGACCATTGCCCTCACCAGCGCCCGGGTCTACGACGACCTGCGGCACCTGGGCGCGCCCAACGCCTACCTGTTCCGGTCTGTAAAGGGACAGGTGTCCAAGGTGTTCCTGGTACCGGCCATTGTGGGCACAGCGGTGATCTCGGCCTTCTATGTCATGATCATGTACTTCAATGACAACCGTTTCACCCCGGGAGAAGTGGCCGGCATGGGCACCTGCGCGGCCGTGGCTGCCGCGCTGTCACTGGTGCTCTACGGCGTGTACCGCCTCACCCGAAAAAGCGTCTGCCGCAGGCTGGGCATCGGGTAAAGCGCAGTCAGGGCAGGGGAAACGGCCCCCCATGGTGAATCCGGGCAGTCTAACCACGAAGCCCCTTAATGAAAGAGGACGGTGGGTCCGCGAGGTCTTCTGGCAAAAGAGAAGATGGGTAAGAAGAGCAGGCCAATGGAGGAGAAAGTATCAGAGAGGAAAAGAACGGCCGCCGGAAGGAACGTTGCGCCGCCGGACTGGTGTGCCTAATGCGGCATATGATTTGACAGAATATTATTTAGGATGTGAAGAGGATTATGAGGTTATCTCTGGTTGGGGGTGGGCACAGTTTAATTCCCCTTGAATTTTCTGGGAATGTATATACAATAGAATCAGATGGCTCTGCATAGAGGGGTGAACATGATGACATACCGTAGCTGTCCGCACTGCCGGAAGGCACAGCCCGTAGAGGCCCAATTTTGCAGCAATTGTGGTGCAGCCCTGCCTGCCGCACCTGACCGTGCACACGCAGGCGCCGGTTCGGCCAGGGGCATGCTCCTGCTGGGCATCGCCGTTGGAGTGGGGGTGATGGGCCTGCTGTCCCTGGTGCTGTCGGGCCGGGAAACTCCCACCCATACGGAACAGGCCGAAGAAGTCATTTACGACTCTGCGCAAGCGGCTCCGGCGGCCCGCTGGCAGGACAATGTGCTGATGGCCGATCCGGCCCAGGGGAAGACCGTCAACGAAAAATACGGCAGTTCCGTGTTGGGCAGCGATCTGACCCGGACACAGGTGTGTTCCGTCACGGTACTGGACAGCCTGGAAGCTTGCCCGGAGGACGCCTGGGATGTCTCCGAAAACGGGTACGGCTCCGTCATGGCCTGGACGGAGGAGAGCGGGGACTTGTTTGACCTGTATCTCGCCGGCGAAGGCGGCGTTGCCGCTCCGGCAGACTGCTCAGAGCTGTTTGCCTGCTATGAAAATGCGGGGGCCATGCGATTCAACGGCGCCTTTCACACAGAGAACACCGCCGATATGAACAGCATGTTTGCGCACAGTTACCGGCTTGAGAGCGTTGATGTGGACGGATTTGAAACCGGAAATGTCACGGACATGGGTTCCGTGTTTTGGGGTTGCAGGGGTCTGACTGCACTGGATGTGAGCGGCTGGGATACTTCCCGCGTCACCGATATGAGCTCCATGTTTTACGGCTGTGAGAATCTGAGCGAGCTGGATGTCAGCGGCTTCCACACGGAAAATGTGAGCAGCATGAAAAGTATGCTTCATCGCTGCGAAAGTCTTTCCGGACTGGATGTGAGCCGTTTTGACACGTCCCGGGTCAGCAATTTCAGCGGGATGTTTCATGGCTGCAGCGGCCTGCAGGAATTGGATGTAAGTGGTTTCGATATCTCGTCCGCAGGTGACATCGGCTGGATGTTCTACGGCTGCAGCGGACTTTCCACCCTGGACGTGAGCGGATGGGAAGTTTCCCATGTCTCCGATATGGAAAACATCTTTGAAAAGTGCGCTTTCCGTACGGCCCCGGTGTTTGCCGCGTCTGGCGGCGGCTCTGACGATGCGGGGACCGCGGTGAGCGGCGGTGCGGTCATCCTTCAGGACCCGGACAGCTTTTTCCACGATATGCTGGTGCGGGATGCGGACATGACCACGGACACCGGCGGTATGATCCGCTTTGAGACTGACTGCGGGCACTCCGCCTTTCAGGAGTATGTAGATTATCTTCTGGATGGAGACTTCCACCTGCAGGTGGGAAACACCAGATCCAACATAAACTACGATGAATACTATATCAACTATACCGGCAGCGGGGCTGTGCAAAAGGCTACTTCCGGGGGAGGTCTTTCTTCTTACGAATTGGTGATAGCCATCACGCATATCGACCCCATTGATGTCGGACGAATGCACATCTACTATGGAGACGGCTTTGTTTTTTCCGACCTTGGCGGAAGGTGCCAGGATACCTCCTTCCAAGATGAGAACGGGGGAGACACGCTGACTGGGCACTTTACGCCCGACGGAGGCTCTGCTTCTTCCGGCAGCAGTTCCACTCCCAGTTCGGATACAGACACCTCCAGCCGCCCCATTCTCTGCGCCTTCTGCAACGGCACCGGCCACAAGACCTGCTACAGCTGCGACGGCATCGGCAAGGTGCGGCATTACGAGTCCGGCGGAGGCTATGATGGAGTGGGGCCCGGGACTTGGGAGTTGGAGACCTGCTCCACCTGCAGCGGAAGAGGGACGATCCGATGCACCTCCTGCCAGGGAGACGGCATTGCCAATAATTAACAGAGAGGGACTGCGTCAGGCGAGACGGTGAGTGCTCCGGACTTGCGCCGAGAATTGCAGATGTTGAACAAAGTCAGCATCGATGCGGATACGGGAAAAAGATAATGGGTCAATCATCAAGGCCTTTCTGCGGGTGGCAAGGATGGTATATGAGACGCTTCTTCAGAAGGTGCGGTGTTGTACCATTCTCGGGAGTGGACTTGTCTCCTTACTAAAGTGAAATTTTACGTTTTTGGGGTCTTAGGTGGCTCACCCGCAGGGAGACCCCATGCCTGACAAACACAGCGCACCGGCAGGAACCCTCCTGCCGGTGCGCTGTTTGACATTTTTATGCATTTTTACTGCTCTAGAATATAAAATTCCAAGTGGCTTGTGCAGGTCTGCATCATGGACTGGATGCAGGTCCGTAGGGTAATCCGGCGTTGTAATGCCCGGAATGGCCTGCACCGCTTCTATGTCCATGCTGTTCTAAAGTGATGTGGCTGCAAAGTGTAGATGGCGGAACGGGAAGAGCTTTGGCTTGGAAACTTTGAGGATTTGTTGGTGTACAGCGGCCATGGAATGCCGGAAACTATACGGAGCAGAGGGTGTAACCGTGTGTGGAGAAGTAAATTTGTTTGCTGCGCGAGCCAGGGCAGGCCCGCAGCAGAACACTGCTCGGCAAAGGTTATTGGAAGGGTTGTAAAACTCTAAAACAAAAATAATAGCAAAGATGATCTGCAAGGAGGGGAGTTTTTTGCATGGATTCTTGTGGGAGTTCTTGGAAGGCACTTTCCTTTGGATGCAGACGCCGGACAGCTTTGACGGGACATCACTGCCGCCTGGTTTCAGAACAGGCTGGGCTTCCCGATAGTCAAAATGTGCTTTGTGGTCGTATCCTATAGTTGTGCCTCTTTTTGCGCCCCCTTGACGGTTTTTCCCTTCCATGCTATGTTCATTTTACAAGTTGCTTTGAAGTTAAAATGCAGCTGTTCAGGCTCCGGTGTCCTGTGTGCAAAAATTTCGTCTTGCTGCAGAAGAGCGGCCGGCTATACTGCGAATGTGCTTTATTTGATGATGAAGAAAGACAGCCAGACAGCAGCGCTGCTGCTCTTGTTCCGGCTTACAGGGGCAGGTGAAGACCTTCCGGAGCGGAGGGGAAGACGCAGGGGCTTTGACCGCTATGTGCCGGACAACAGACAGACTGTAACGCTGTTCCCAGCAGCGGCCTCGTAATTTTAGATGGCCAGGAGCAGCTGCTGGTTAGAGGAGGATTCGCTGTGACAAATACGGCCTTTCTCGCTTTTCGCACCTACTTTATCACAATGATGACCGTTGGAATGATGGCAAGTCTGACTGAATTTCGCTTTGGACGCAGAAAGCTGTTGCTGATTCTGGCGGTCTACAGCCTTTGGGTGATTGCTTCCAGCTGGGTTTTACTGTGGATGGGCGGGGAATTGTTATTACTTCGTCTGTTTTATCTGGTAATTTCCGTTCCGGCCACTGTGCTTACCTACTGGGCAGCAAACGACACCCCTGCACAGGCAGTTTTCAATTATATGACACAAATAATGGTGTCTGCACTGTCGGCCTCTATAATCCGCTGGCTGACGGAGTCCATGGGCCTATCTTGGCTGGTCAATGTCCTGCTGATGTGCATATTCTATTTGACGGTGATCTATCTGGAGTGGCGCTATTTGCGAAAACCCTTCCGCATGCTGATCCAGGTGATGCCCGCCCGCTGGGGAGTTCTTACCCTGATTCCCTGTGTGTTCTGTGGTTATCTCATTCTCGTGTCGGCGTGGCCGGGCAGTTATCTTGAAAATGAAGCCCAGCGGACCTACGTGTATGCCGCGATCATTCCCCTGGTGTTTGTGTATATTGCCGTATTCAAAAGCCTTTTGGCGCAGTATCGCATCCAAATGGAGCGGCAAAGCACTGCGCTGCTGACCGTGCAGATTTCAGCGTTGAAAGAAAAAGTGCGTCGGGTGAAAGAAATTGAGGAAAGCATTCGAATCCAGCGTCATGATTTGCGCCATCAGCTCCAGACGGTGACGGAACTGGTATCACACGGAGACAGGGAGACCGCACTGGAATTTCTGGATGCCGCCCGGAAACGGCTGGATGAACAGAAGGAAATCCGCTGGTGCCGTCCGCCGGTGCTGGACGCTGTGTTTTCCTCCTATTTTGACCAGGCCAAAAATCAGGGTATCTGTGTGGATGTAAAGATCTCCCTGCCTGATAATCTGCCGGTGGACGAAGGGGAGCTGGCCATTGTTTTTGCCAATGCCCTGGAAAATGCCATTCACGCAAATCTTGCGCTGCCCCGGGAGCAGCGTAAGATTTGCTGCAAGGTGGTGGGAAGCCCCGGTGTTATGCTGGAGATTTCCAATCCCTGTACCGGCAATATCTCCTTTGACAGCAGCGGCCTGCCAGTGGCTCAAAAAGAGGGCCACGGCCTGGGGGTGCAGTCCATCTCCGCTTTTTGTCGGAAGCATGGAGCTGTTTGTGAATTTGACCTGACAGACGGCTGGTTCCGGCTGCGGCTGGTGCTGTAATCATTAAACAATGAAGCAGGTCGGGCATCCCCTAAGGGGATGCCCGACCTGCCTTGTTAAGGGGGGAACCGTTTACTGGGCTTATGGAATCAGCATTGCATAGGAGTCCATCAAGGACATCTTCAGATGTTGTTCCAGATCCGGCGTTGAAATGGGCTGCTCCAGCAATTCGGCGGTGGATACCCGATATGGCCCGTCGCCGTGATCCCGTATCAGATAAGTTGGTCCCATGGTGGAATAGCTGACCTTTTGCCGGATGATCTCCGCTTCCTGCCGGAAGACCCCCAACTCCTCAAAGGCGCTGACCAGCCCTGCCTGCATCTTTTTAAGATAGGTGGGCTGGTAGTATCCGCCGAAGACCGTGTAGTTCCGCAGGAAATAGGTCTCCAGGAAGTCCAGGAACATGGACGGCAGAAGCGTCCTCTGCTTCAGATGCGCACAGACCGGGTCAGCGGCAAACGGGATGGTGACGGCGCAGCCAGCGGAGTCCGTTCCGGTCAGCAGTGTCTCCCCTTTGATGGTTTGCAGATGCATGGCAAACAAAACTCCATGGCAATCCAGGCCCCAGAAGAAGTGGGTGCCCGCCGAGGTTCCCGTCCAGCAGCCGGAAACACCGTTCAGATGGACCATAAGATGCTGTCGCAGCGCCGGATGGAACAGAATCCGGTGCGGAATGGAATTCTCCTGCCGCAGGTCTTTCTGAAGCAGTTCAGAGGCAATGGTCTCAAAATCCATCCACAGATACCGGGGACTCCGGTCGGTAAAGTACCGCTGGGACAAAAGCGCGTTGACCACCGTGGTCTGCTCCCGGTAGCTGCCGCAGCTTTGGGCGGCGTCCGAGAGCAGAATGTTCTCATAAAAATCGGAGACGGCACGGAACATGGCGGGACCGATGGTCCCGTCCTTTTTTTCTTTCAAAAGCCGTTCCTGTGCCGCCTGGACCATGGATGGGGTGACCTCGCCGATTCCTGCTACGCAGGTATGCTTCATTTTGAGTGGAAACAGGGGGAGGCGCAGCCTTTTTTCAGGGAGGCTGCAGTCGTACAGGACAATTCCCCGGGGATAGACCACATTTTTCAAATTGACATTGGAGACTGCGAAAATGGGCACGATTCCCTCCTGTTCGCCGTTTTTCCGCAGCCATTGCTCGTAGAGCAGGGTGTCCTGCACGGTGCTGTAATCAAAGGACAGATGGTGGTGGTTGGCGGTGGACAGACACCGCCGCCGTCCCAATAAAGCCACCGCGTGGGCGGCGGTTTCCTCACCGAATACCGGGCTCAGATAGGCCCGAACTACGTCCAGAAGGTCGTCCGAAGGCAGTATTTCAGGCAGCTGCCGGTGCCGGAGCTGGCCTAAATAGTCTGCGATGGAGCCGTCTCCATACTGCCGGAGCACCTCGTCAATAGCGGGAAAATTCCGGCGGAGGTCCGCAATATATGCATTCATTCCGCCGACGCCTCCAGACTGATGGAGAGAACCGTATTGTTCATGTTCATGATGCGGGTGTATGTTTTCTGATCGGCCAGCCGTTCCAACAGTCTGATGTTGTTCATCTGGAGGATGTCGTTTTCGTCCACATAGGCCAGAGGGTCAAACTGCGGGCCGTTGTCCCGGATGCGTACGATCAGGTTCCCATCCTCCAACAGAAGGCAGATGTCGATGGTATCCACCTGCTTGCCGTGGTTGATGATGTTGAGTGCTGCCTCCTCAAAGGCGATGGACAACAGGTTTCCCTTGTTGCGGGGAATTCGATTCTGCTGGCAGAAATAGTCGATCTCCCGGTGGATATTCGCCACGCTCTCGGGCCTTCCGGTGATGGAAAAAGTGTGGCAGTCCAGATCTCCCCGGTCTTTCATGCCTAAAATAGAGATCTGTTTGTACTGGGCTTTCTCCCAGATCAGCGTGATTGCCAGGGAGAGGACCTCTGTCAGGAAACACCAGAGGGCCACAGCAGGCAGAGGGCTCAGGCCCCATCGGACAATGGCCGCCACGCCCAGCAGGAGGATCAGGATTTTGCACACCACATATTGCAGGGTCAGCAGCAGGACCGACAGATTCTGCCGCTGGATCACGGGGTAAAACCGGGCCAGCAGCTCGTTGCACCACAGGAAGGGCAGGCACAGCAGCATCAGGCGGAACGCAAAGAGGGTGTGCGTCCCCGGCGCGTAGGGGTCGATGCCGTAAGAGCGGAGAAAGGCCGCGGAAAATATCGTCAGCGCGATCACCACGGCCATGACAATGGCGTAGGTGTATTTCAGCAGGAGGGAGAGCATGTTCCGGATGCCGAAAAAGTCCCGCTCCCCGTAGAGCATGCTGCCAAGGCTGGAGATGGTCTGCAGGGCCCCGCCCGCGAGAATGCGCAGCACGAACTTCAGTCTGCCGTAGACGGCGTACAGCGCCACGCCGATGCTGCCGGTATAGCGCATCAGCAGCAGGTTGACCACCAGTGTGGAGAACATACGGGAGGCCTTGTCCACAGAGAAGGAGACGGAGGCCGAACCCAGCGCCCGGCAGGTCTCCCGCAGTTCCCGGAACTCCAAGGTAAAATGGAAGGTTCGTTTTCTGGACAGCAGATACGGAAGGCCAACGGCAATGCCCGCAATATTGCCCATCATGGAGGCGGCCGACGCGCCGGCGACCCCCATGTGCAGGAATTTCATCAGCACGATGTCCAGGACGATATTCACCGCGTTGGCCGTCACCACCTGCCCCATGGCCAGTTTGGAATGGTTATCCAGAATGGCAAACCCGGATATGACCAGATTCAGGGCGATAAACGGAGAGGCGGCGATGACGAAAAAGGTATACCGCGCCGCTTCTTGGGCAATGACGCTGTCACTGCCGGCCAGCAGGGCGCCGAAGGTGTCGCAGAAGGGCAGCAGACACCAGCACAGAACACCTCCCGCCAGGGAGATCAAAAAGGAGAGGGTAAACACCCCGTCGGCCTGCCGGTACTGCCGTTTGCCCATCAGGATGCCGACGGCGATGGGGCCGCTGGAGGAGATGACAAAACCGGGAAACTCCGCGATATCCACAAAGCTGTCGCACAGTCCGGCGGCGGCTACCGCGTCGGCGCCCAGAATCCAGCCGATCAGCATGAAGTCCACCACAAGAACCAGATAGGAGGAGGCGGTTACCACGGCGCCCACGCCGAAAAATTCTCTTGTTTTGTTCCGTATGATCGTTTCATTTCTCTGATAAGAATATCCCATACGATTTCCTCTTGTTCCTTAAGATTTGCTTGACACATGGTTCCACGCCGGCTGAGACAGGAGAACCGGGTCCGGCAGGTATCCGGCCAATACGTCGTCTATAGCGCTCTCCAACCGGGAAAAACCGTCCCGCAGGTGCTCTGCGGTGATGGTCAGAGGCGGCTGAAGCCGCAAAACATTTCCCGACATGACCAGCAGCAAAAGCCCCTTTTCATAGCAGCAGCACGCAATTTTTGACGCGGTGTCGGGGTCCGGCGCCCCCGTTTCCTCATCAAGGATATGAACTCCATAGGACATCCCCTCCCCATAACTTTTCAGCAGGAGGCCCTGCCGCCTGCGGCATTCCAGCGCCGTAATCAGGCCGCGCATGGCGGCACTGTTTTCGCGGAGTGTCTGCTGAAAGGAAGGCTGACGCATATAGTCGAACTGGGAGATCCCGGCGGCGCAGGCCAGGTGGAACCCCGCCATGGTATAGGCGCAGACGGAGGAGGGCAGCGTGTCCATCATTTCAGGCCGGGCCATAAATGCCCCCAAAGGCAGACCGGCTCCCAGCGACTTCCCCAGTACAATGCCGTCTGGGATTACGTCATATCGTTGGATGCCAAACCATTTGCCGCTGCGAAAGAAGCCCTGCTGCACTTCATCTGTGATAAACAGAATTCCGTGCTTTTTGCAAAGCTTATAGAGCTGGCGGATGAACGCCTTGGCGGCCGGCCGCAAGCCGCCGTCCCCCTGGATTGGCTCTACAAAGACAGCGGCCACATCCTCGGCGGGAAAATCCGTGTCAAAGGCCTGTTCGATTTCCTGCATGTAGTTGTAATCTTCCGGAAAATTCTCATCTTCATAGAAATACCGGAAATAGCGGATGTCCGGCAGCATGAGGCGCATTCGCCCATTTTCGCCGGCATAGCAGGCGGACAGGCTGGCAGTGGCGTATGTACTGCCGTGGCAGGAATTGAAGAAACTGATGATCTTCTCCCGTCCGGTATAGGCGCGGGCACAGCGGATCGCGGCGTCGCAGGCGTCGGAGCCGCTGTGGGTGAAAAAAATTTTGGCGGGAAATCCACCGGGATACACCGATGTCAGTCGTTCGGCATATTCCACCATGGGCTGATTCATGGTATAGCAGGTGCAGTATTGGACGCACTTTTCCATCTGCCGCTGTACAGCCTGCATAAATAGAGGGTGGGAGCCTCCTAAATTCAGCGAGGAGGCGCTTGACAAGAAGTCAATATACTGTTTCCCGTCGATATCGGTGACAATCTCTCCGTCCACCCGGTCTACCGCCAGGGGAAAATACCGTAAGTGCTGTCCGGAGGCAATCACTGCCTTGTCCCGTTCCAGCAGGTCCAGTGATTTTTGCGTGTTCACTTTGGTTCACCTTTCTATATCAGCTTTGCACGGACCCTACGTGTTAACAGTGCTGCTGCGGGATGTTTTCCGGCATTAGTCTGGAAGAAATATCTGCGCATCATAGCTTCTGCCGTCGGCAGTGATACGGTACACATCCGTGTGATAAAGCAGAATTTATGGGCCAAACCAGTTCTACCAGAACTTTTCTACGGTCAGAATGTTTTGACCGTCCGCGTATTCATATGACACACGATCCATGATCTTCTTTACCATAAAGATACCCAGGCCGCCGATCTCCCGCTCCTCCGCCGACAGGGTCGTATCCGGTTCGGGCTGGGTTGTGGGGTCGTAGGGATTGCCGTCGTCCATAAAGCGGATTACCGTCCGGCCTTCCGTCACTGCACAGTCCACCTGGACAGCTGCGGCGCCGCTGTACCGGGCAATGTTGGATAAGATTTCGTCGGCTGCGATGCTTGCCTGCGTGATGACTTTCATGGGTGCGCCCTGATTCTCCAGCATCTGCTTCAGAAATTCACATACCTGCGAGATGCCCTCCAGTTCCGGCACAATCCGGATGCTCTGGGGGACAGTAACCGCTTTCCGCTGGAGGGACAGCATGGTGATGTCGTCAAACTGAGGCGCCGCGCCCACAAAATCGTCGATATCCGCCTTGACCTGACGCAGCAGCCCCTGGGGGTCCAAGCCGCCGTTTCGGTTCAGCGCCGCCAGCATACGGTCGGTTCCGTAGAGGCCGCTTGCAGCGTCTGTGGCCTCGGTCACGCCGTCGGTATACAAAAAGAGCGTGTCGCCTGGGCCGATTTCCAGCTGGTATTCCCGGTAACGGGCGTTTTTCATGCCTGCCAGCACGAAGCCGTGCCGGTCCCTGTATAGTTCAAACGGACCGTCTGCTCTCCGGATGGCCGGATACTCATGGCCCGCGTTGGCGGCGGTGAGCCTGCCTGTGGAAATCTGGTATATGCCCAGCCAGACCGTGACGAACATCTCCGCCTCGTTGTTTTCACACAGCTGGTTATTGGCCTTCTCCAGAGCCTCCTTGGGGGAAAGACCCGTCTGAACCGCATTTTTCAAAAGGGTCTTTGCGATCACCATGAACAGCGCCGCCGGTACGCCCTTGCCCGACACGTCGGCAATGACCATGGCCAGGTGGTCGTCGTCCACCAGGAAAAAGTCGTAGAAGTCGCCGCCCACCTCCTTGGCAGGCGTCATGCTGGCGTAGATGTCAAATTCCGAGCGCTCCGGAAAGGCGGGAAATATGCTGGGCAGCATATCCGCCTGAATCTGAGTGGCCACGTTCAGCTCGGTTTCAATGCGCTGCCGGGCAGAGGAATCCGCAGCCTGCTTTTCCAGAAGACTGCGGGTGCGTTTTGCCACGGTAATGCACACAAAGGCCATGCCAACCAGGATGGCGGAACGGGGAAGGAGGAAGAACAGTACCGCCTCCCTGAAAATGACCGGGGTGATGACCGCGTCCTTTGCTTCAAAGGCCTTGATCAGGTTGGGGTCCCCCTCGCCGATAAACAACCCGGCGATGCCGGCGGCGTACAGGCAGACCACCGAGGCGGCCAGAGCGCTGGCCGTCAGCTTTCGGGAGTAGTAGTGACAGCTGAGGAGCACCGGAGCGATCCAGGCCAGGACCGTGTGCTTGGGAATGGCGATGGACAGTACGGTGATGCCCAGAATGCAGCATCCCATGATCAGGTATTTGAACCACCCGCCCAGCTGAGCCCCGCGCAAGCGGAGCATGGTGGGCAGCAGAAAGGAGAGGATGCACACGGGCATCCCCACGTTCATGACCGTCGGCGGCACGATAAAAATATCCAGCAGATTCAGTACCCAGGCCAATGCGGCAATTAGGGCCATGACCTGCAGGCAGCGGCAGGAATATTGGTTGGCCTCCCGCTCATTTTCCAGAAAAATCGGATTCATATGCTCGTTGTCCATATCAAATACATCCACACCTGTGAGGCGAGCCGGATTCATCACCGCTGCCGTTTCTCTTTATTCAATGTTCAGGATATCAATAAACCCTGTGATTTCGAAGACTTCCAGAATGGTTTCGTTCACCTGCCGGACGATCATTTTTCCCTGCTTGTTCATGATCTTCTGCGCCGCGAGAATGACCCGCAGGCCGGCGGAGGAGAGGTATTCCAGCTTTCCGCACGCCAGCACCAGCTCCGTTACACCATCCAGGCCGCCTCTGATCTCTGCCTCCAGCTGCGGGGCCGTGGTGGTATCCAGCCGCCCCTCCAGGGCAAGAGTCAGCTTGTTGTCATTTCGCATTTTCTCAATCTTCATAGCAATCTCCATTTCATAATCCGCAGTTACCCTGCGCATCCGGCCGATTTCCGGGGCAGAGTGACCGACGCGTTGCTTCCAAAAATCCGCCGGAATATCCGGCTTCGATTCACGGCTGCTGCAATTGTTTCCGGTCCAGCATACCCGGCTTGTTTGCCGAGAGCATCAGCTCCGACTGCAGGCAGGAGATGCCGCAGGAGGTCATAAAGAAATCCAGAATTACATTGGCTGTCACCGCTTTCTTGGTAAAGAAACGGCGCCCTCGCCGCAATTCCGGCGGCAGGCTGCGTGCAAAGCGCCCTTCGCCCAGAGAACTGCGATTAATAGGTGCGTCTCCGCGGATTGCCCTCGTAGGGTATTACGCGGAAGCCGCCCCCGCGTGGACGTCAGCTCTGCCCGTCCAGCCAAACTACAAAATCCTCCGTGGAACAGGTGAATGCAATTTCCACCGCACTTCCGTATGGGATCTGGAATTTGGCAAGGCCGTATAGAGAATCCACGCTGCTCCAGCCATAGGCGTAGCCCAGCCTGATGTAGGGATACGTATGTTCAAAGTAGGAATAGAGAATGTTGGTGTCAAACCAAGCTTGATGCGCCGGGATCGTGACCAAGTCGTACCCAATTTCCCTCTGGGCGGTCACGTCGGACACGTAGGAGGGGCGGATGACCATGGACGGTGGGATTCAGAAAGCGGAAAACAGGTGGGTTTGCCGTCAGCGGGTATGCCTAGCAGCTGCGCGGAGCGCAGATCCCGGTTGGCGATACCACCGCCGTTTTCCTGATGCCGGTCTGTCGCCTCTCCCAGAGAGGTTGCCCAGAGTTCCTTGTGGTCCAGGGAATCTCCCGGCTACACCCCCATAGTCGTGCCATATGACCGGCAGTACCTGCTTTCCCGCATCATCCCGGATGACCTGAGGAGCGTCCCGGGTCAGACAGACCAACTCCAGTACCTCGCTGTTCTCGCTGAAGAATCGGCCATGGCTGCGTCCCACAGCGTTTCATTGGAGGCCGCGGCCTCACCGGCACATCCGATCAGCGCCAGAAGACTCAGAGCCAGGCGGGGGCGCCGTAAAGCGCCGCTCGCTCAGTAGAATCTCCCCCCTTACAGAAACGACTGAGGCCGCATGGAGCCGCCGATTTCCAGATACTGTCGGGCCGTTTCCTGCTTGGACATCATGTTCAGTTTAATAATCATTCTGTCATTGTGAACCGACTGCAAAAAATTTGCGCTTTTTTGCGCAGAATCTGCAAACAACTCCTGATTTTTTTGGGAGGGGCCGAAAAATGGAGACAACTGTGTTCCAAGGGCCTTGCCATAGTGTTTTTTCACGTTTGGCTGAAACTTAAGAAGCACCGGGCCCTTCCGGTTTTCATCGCCGTCATCCGCGCAGTTGCGTTCAGATGAGGTCCTTTTGAGGTTACAGCACATAAGGCTAATGAGACCGTCATCGTCTGGGGGCACTTTCAAGGGCGGGTACTTCATGCCCCCTGTTTTCCGAATCCACAAATGGGCGGCTGGAGCCCCTGCGTGAGGGCAGCAGCGGCAACAGATGTGCTGATTGTCGCTGTTGAAGCCTATCTTGCCGGTTTATACGCACACCAAATCTCAGAGGTACTTACTTGGGTGGCTATTTGACGAGCCGCAGCCGCCCGGCAAAAAGCCCCCGGCGTCCCATGGGACGCCGGGGGCTGATTCAATGGGAATAGCTGCCGCTCAGCTCAGCCAGCGGTAGAGCATCACGGCCAGCTGGGCACGGGTGGCGGTGCCCAGGGGGCTGAGTGTGCTGCCGTCGCCGGTGCCGTTGAGGATGCCTGCACCACAAGCCCACTGCATGGCGGGGACAGCATACTCCGCCACGTCGAAGGCGTCGGCGTAGCTGAGGATATTGGTGCTCTCGCCCACGCTCACATCATAGCCAAACAGCACCGCATAGCGGTACAGCAGGGCCGCCAGCTGCTGCCGGGTCACCGCGCCGCCGGGGTCCGTGCCGTCGGAGATGCCGTTTGCCACGGCCCAGGCCTTGGCCGCCGCCATGTCGGTGGGACTGTCCCCGGCCATCCGGGCCAGGATCATCCACACCTGCTGACGGGTTACCGTGCCGTCGGGGCTGAAGGTGGTAGCGCTGGTGCCGCTCATGTAGCCGTTTTCCCAGGCCCAGGTGATTTCGCTGTAAGCCCAGTAGGACTCCGGCACGTCGGCAAAGGGCTGCGTCTCGTCCTCGGTGAACAGGATCTCCACAAGCACCTCGCTGGCGGGCATTTCAAAGGTGTATTTCCCACCGCCCTGATACTCCAGGTCCAGGACTTCTCCGGTACGCTGACTGACGGCGGTCAGAGACCGAAGGGAGCGGTTATCGTCAGGGGTAATGGTGAGGGTCACTTCTGTCTCTGCCTCCGCCGTGCGGTGGGAAGAGTGGACGCTGCCGCCCTCCCCTGTGGAGAGGAAGATGGGGTAGGCAGTCTCGTCGTCATCGTCATCGTCGCCCGGACGGTCCGGGATGATGGGAGGGTTGTCGGGCTCATCGTCCCCGGCGGTGCCGTAAATATCCAGCATCTTCAGGGCGTTCAGGAGGGAATCATCCAGGGGCAGTTCCTTTGTGATGGAGCAGAAATTTTTTGCAGAATTCCACTTTGCGCTGAAGCCGCCGGGCAGGCCCACGATCACCCGGTCGGGAGAGCCGGGCCAGCGGCCATCGCCGCTAACCAATGCAGCGGCCACTGCGCCGAAGGCCGTCAGCCGGCCGTCCTGCCGGAGCACCAGAGCATTCTCAAAATCAGCATAGCCAGCCGCATCTTCCATGCCGGTCAGGGCAAGGCCCTCCGGACCGGCCGCGATCAGCCAGCCATCGGAGCCGATCTCCACATAGCCGGCGTTGATGCCGCCCAGGCCGAAACCAAATCCTTGGAGGTTGGAGATCAGGATGCCGTTGATTTGAACGATGCCGTTGATATCCGTCTCAGACGATCCCAGGGTGACGCCGCAGGCGGACACCTGGGCGCCCCGGTCTACCACCAGGGTGTTCCCGTCTCCGTCCAGCAGAATACCACCACCCAGCACCGCCAGAGGTTCCCCGGTCATGGTCACGGTACAGTTGTCGGCATTCCCTAAAACAATACCGAAATCGTTGCCGAAGAAGTAGTGGTCATAGTTTTCAAGATCCGAATACATCTCGGCGCCGCCGTTCCCGGTGCCGAGGCTGTACCGCTCCACGCCCCCGGCCTCTCCGGTAAGGCTGAGCGGGCCAGTGTAAGGCATCTCTACCACACTGTCATTTATGGTGTCGATGACGATCTCATCTGCACCCTGAGCATCAATGATGATGTTGCTATCCACGTAAATGCCGTCCAGGGTCAGAGTCCAGACGCCGCCGGCGCCCTGTTCCCAGGTGTAGTAGGTTTGGTCTGTTGACGGTGTTCCCACCGTTACCACAATGGGGCCGTTCACCGTGGTCAGCCGCGTGCCGCTGTTGGAGTAGTTCCGCCTTCCAGCTTTCACCAGTCCCGCGCCGTCCAGATTCAGGGAAATGACGTCATCGAAGTCGGACACCCACAGCGTGCCGTTGTTGGTCAGGGTGCCGGAAGCAATGTCGTAGTCAGTATCCTCATCCGTCAGATCCAGTGCGGACCCGGGGGTGACAGTAACGCTGCTGCCCCGGTCAATTGTCAGAGAGTCGGCGTAGATGACATGATTCTGTCCTCCACTCTGAAGCGTCACATCGCCACCGGAGATGGTCACGGAGGAACTGCCATTGCCAGAAAAAGATGAGTAGGCACTAATTCCGGCCCCGGATCCTCCGGCGTACACCTGCGGGTTGCCGGCGATGATCACGGAGGCGTCTCCATCGCCATAATTCATGGCGTCAATTCCTTCCCCGGCGTATACCTGCGCGTCGTCGGAGATGCTCACAGAGGCGTCTCCATCGCCGTCGGAGATATAGGCAGAAATTTCCTCGGCATACACCTGCGCGTCACCACGAATCGTTACGGAGGCATCACCGTAATCCCAAATTTTGGCAGAAATTCCCTCCGAAAATCCCTCGGCGTATACCTGCGCGTCACCGCCAATGGTCACGGTGGCGTTATCATTGTCAGAGACGACAGAAATTCCCGCCTCGCTGCCGACGGCGTACACCGTACCGCCTGTAATATTCACACCGACAGAGGCAAAAATGCCATACTCCACATCATAAATGGTCAGCGTTCCATCTCCCCGGATGGTCAGATCTCCCTTTACGAAGATGCCGGCAGAATCGTCTTCATTCTCATCGCTGATGGAGTTCTCTCCCTCCAGCACAATGGTCAGATCGCCCTCGGCATAGATCCCGGCGGCAGCAATGTTACCGAAATTATCCGAACAGGAATGGGTCTCGGCGAGATTCACTCCGCCCAGGGTCAGGACACCGTCGGCGTAGAACCAGCCTTCACCGGAGGTAGTGCCGTCTGTACCGTTGACATCAACCTGGGTGTCGCCCACATACAGCACGGTGGGGCCATCCGCCGCCAAAGCCGCGGCGGGCAGCAGTGTCAGGCACAGTGCCAATGCGCAGAAAATACTGAGCAGTCGTCGTTTCATATCTCGCGTTCCTCCTCCAAAATATCCCCCGGTATGGGGGCCCATACCGGACAGAGGCCATGGCCCCTGTACTTAATTTTGCCACTTTATTGTATCACAATCGAAAACGGCGGCGTCATCACCCGTTTTGCCCGGAAAACGGGTGGTGCCCGGAGAATCGTCTGAGAAATCCGGGTATAGCTGCGTCTGCTGTTTCCCAATTTGTCGACAAGTGGTCCATAGCCGTCCCAAGGGGCCGGGCAGGTGCAATTTCGGGCCGCTGGGAGAAAAGTTCACGGAATTCCGCCCTCCTGAAGTTGAGCGGCGGCGTATAATTAGCGGACTTTGCACCATTCAAGGCCTCGGCTGTGCCGCGGTTCATCCGGTGGGCAGCCGTGCGCCATTCCGCAGGGGAAAGGGCGGAGGGGGAGTTTCCCTGGGCTGTTTTGCGATCAATCGGGCCTTACCTGCGGAGTGGAAGACACGGCCGTAAAAAATTAACTTGTACAAAACAGACAAATGCAGTAAAATCGTTAGTGCTACCGGAAAATGTTTACCTTCTGAGCGAATAGGAGTATAGCGATGGCAACATTAAAGGAAATCGCGCATATTGCGGGCGTGTCTTCGGCCACCGTGTCCAGAGTTTTGAATCAGGACCCCACTCTCAGCGTAACGGAAGAGACGAGAAAGCGGGTACAGCAGACGGCCAAGGAGTTGGGGTACCGGACCATACAGCAGAGGTATCAGGCCTTTCAGGATTCGGATGGAGACGGTCAGAAGCAGCAGGGGACGGCGGAAAAGCGCATCGGAATTGCCCAGATGTTTGAAAAGCAACAGCTTCTGGAGGACATCTACTATCTGATGCTGAAAAATGTTTTGGACGAGGTGTGCTTTGAGCGGCATTGGAGTACGGTGATGCTGTTTCGCAATGACCAGGGCCATTTCGTGAAGAATGATGAACTTCCGCTGGACGGAATCGTAGCCATCGGCCGCTTTACCCAGGGGGAAATCAGGGATTTTCACAGCTACACTGAAAATATTGTGTTTTTGGATTCCACGCCGGATGAGGAAAAGTACTGCAGCATTGTGCCGAACTATCAACTGGCGGTCCGGCAGATCCTGAACTGCTTTTGGCGGCACGGCTATGAGACCATTGCGTATCTGGGAAGTGTATACACCTTCGGCCCCACCAAGGAACTGTCCGTGGACCCCAGATTTTACTACTACAAAAACTCCCTTCTGGAGCGGGGACAGTTTCACGAGGATTTGGTGCTGGATTGTGAAATGAATTCCGCCAGCAGCTATACCGTGATGAAAGCGTATTTGGAACAGCGCGCGCAACTTCCCGAGGCCATTTTTGCCGCCAGTGACGTGGTGGCGCCCGGGCTGCTCAAAGCCCTGCGGGAATATCAAATTTCAGTTCCCGAGCAGGTGGGAATCATTACATTTAATAATACCAGCCTGTCCCAGCTAGCAGAGCCCCCGCTGTCTTCTGTGGAGGTGTTTTTGCAGGAGAACGCAGATTCAGCGGCCATTTGTATGGAGCTGCTCTGGCAAAAAAAGACCCATCCCAAACAGATCATTATCTCCTGCCGGCTGGAAGAGCGTGGAAGCGTAAAAGACAAGTGAAAACGTGGGAAATGCAGAAGGGAAAACCCTTCTGCATTTTTCATAAAATGAAGTAATTGTTTTAGTTAATAATTTACGAAAATGTTTTTTGAAGATAAAAAATTAGTAAAAGTATTGCCGTAACCGTTGCGAAATGCTATTCTCCATATACAAAGTATGAAAAAGGCGGGGGGAAAGCGCGATGAGTATTGCGGTTAGCACAAACGGAACGGTATTTCTGCTCAGCACGGAATCCACAAGTTATGCCTTCGGCATCGACGACCGGGGCCTGGTGCGGCATCTGTATTGGGGAAAAAAGCTATCCTCTGCGGATGAGCTGGAACTGCCCCAGCTGACGGAGGTTTCCACCAATGATCCGGTCTTTCAGATCACACCGGAGGAATATCCTGTGCATGGCGGTCTGCGGTATAAGGAATACTGCCTGAAGGCCGCCTTTGCCGACGGGACCCGGGAACTGGTGTATCAGTACTGCGGGTACGACGTGGAGCAGGGGGAGGACTGGGAGGAGCTGGTGCTCCATCTGAAGGATGACCACTATGAGTTCTTCCTGGATCTGCGCTACAAGCTCTATCCCCAGTATGACCTGATGGAGCGCAGCGTGGAGGTGAGAAACCAGACCGCCGACCCCGTTCAGATCGAGCGGATACACAGCGCCCAGTTCCATATCCCCTATGAGAATCTGACCTTCTCCAATGTCCACGGCCACTGGGGCGCGGAGCAGCAGCGATTTGTCCAGAAGGTCAGCTATGGGAAGATCGTCATCGAAAACCGCCGGGGCATCTCCAGCCACAACCATAACCCCTACTTTGTCTTGGACCGGGATGCCACCGAGACCAGCGGAGAGGTGTATTTCGGCGCCCTGCGGCTGAGCGGAAACTTCAGCGGCGTGGTGGAGCAGACCGCCTATGGCGAGACCTTGGTGCAGATGGGTCTCAATCCTCACGACTGCCTGCTGGAGCTGCAGCCGGGTGAGAGCTTCACCGCCCCCGCCATTCTCTGCGGCTATACGGATCAAGGTTTTGAGACCATGTCCCATAACCTCCACCGTTTTGCCCTGGAGCACATCATGCGTAAGGGCCTGCGGCCGGTGCTGTACAATTCCTGGGAGGCCACGGAGTTCCACGTCAACAGCCGGGACCAGATCCGGCTGGCCCAGAAGGCCGCGGAGCTGGGCGCGGAGCTGTTCGTCCTGGACGACGGCTGGTTCGGCGAGCGCCACAGCACGGAAAACGGCCTGGGCGACTGGTATGTGAACGAGGGGAAATTCCCCAACGGCCTGGAGGAGCTGATCGACGCGGTCAAGGAGCAGGGGATGCTGTTCGGCATCTGGGTGGAGCCGGAGATGGTCAACCCCAGAGCCCGACTCTATCAGGATCACCCGGACTGGATTTACCACTATGAAACCAGAGTGTCCGACACCTCCCGGGTCCAATACGTACTCAACGTCACCAAGCCGGAGGTCCGGGAGTTCATCTACGATATGCTGGACAACCTGCTGACCCGGTACGACATCGATTACATCAAATGGGACGCCAACCGCCCCATCTCCCAGACCGGTCCCCAGCGGGACATCTGGTACAAGCACATCCAGACCATCTATGAGATCGTGACGGAGCTAAAAAAGAAGCATCCAGATGTGCTCTTTGAGGCCTGCGCCTCCGGCGGCGGGCGAATCGACTATGGTATCCTGGGCATTTTCGACGACTTCTGGACCAGCGACAATACCGATGCCTACGACCGGCTGTATATCCAGGACGCCTACTCCCGGATTTATCCCATCAAGGCTATGCGGGCCTG
Source organism: uncultured Oscillospiraceae bacterium (assembly GCA_958426425.1). GTDB lineage: Bacteria > Bacillota > Clostridia > Oscillospirales > Oscillospiraceae > Oscillibacter. Next base: position 3,681 of record CATZYY010000021.1, on the reverse strand, counting down.
GGTCACCGACTGTCCGAACTTCCTCTCAGGACGGGTGATTCCGCTTACGTTCCGGTATCACAGCGCCATGATGGGCTCCCTGGGCGTGGGCTGCAACATCCTGAAATTCACGCCGGAAGAGGTGGAGCTGTCCCAGAGAATGATCGGCCTGTACAAGGAAATTCGCCCCATCATTCAGGAGGGGGCCTTCTACCGCCTGGAAAATCCCTCTGTCAATCCGTATTTCCTCTATCAGTATCTAAAGGAGGACCAGGGTGTGATCTTCGCCTTCCTGCCCCAGAGCAGGGTGGGCCACCGGGGCACTACCGTCCGGCTGCGGGGGCTGAGCGAGGATGCCATGTACACTCTGCACACCTCCAAGGGGGATATTACCAAGAGCGGCGGCTATCTAATGCATCACGGACTGCCGCTGCATCTGAGCGGCGACTACGCCAGCGCTGTGGTGCGGTTTGAAAAGGAACCTTAAATCAGAAAAATTATGTTGGAGGGAGAAAATATGAAACTATCCGCCGGAAGAAAACTGTGCTTTGGCGTGGGTGCCCTGGGCAAGGACCTGTGCTACGCCATGATTACCACCTATCTGATGATCTACCTCACCGACACGGTGGGTCTGGCGCCGCTCTTCGTGGGCAATCTGTTCCTGGTGGCCCGGGTGTGGGACGCCGTGAATGACCCCATGATGGGTTTCATCGTGGACAACACCCGCACCCGCTGGGGCAAATTCCGCCCCTGGATTCTCATCGGCACCCTGATTAACGCGGTCATTCTTGTCCTGCTGTTCCGGGGACCTGAGCTGGAGGGCTTCAGCCTGTATGCCTACTACTCCGTCATGTACATCCTCTGGGGCATGACCTACACCATCATGGACATCCCCTACTGGTCCATGCTGCCCTCCCTGTCCTCCACCAAGGAGGAGCGGGACGCCACCTCTGTCATTCCCCGTATTTTTGCCAGCAGTGCCTGGCTGCTGGTGGGCGCCTTCGGCCTGAAGATGATCGACACCTTGGGTCAGGGCAACGAGGCCAAGGGTTATGCCTCTACCTCCGTGGTGGTGGCGGTGGTCTTCGTGGCCACCATTCTGGTCACCGTGATTTTTGCCCGGGACCGCAGCAGCCTGGATGCCGCCTCCGGCAAGAAGGCTGAGCGCACCTCCCTGAAGTACGCCATCCATGTCATCGCCGCCAACGACCAGCTGAAGGTCTATATCGGGGTGGTACTGGCTTACAACCTGGTGGTCCAGCTGGCCGGCGGCATGGCCCTCTACTACTTCAAGTACGTTACCCAGGATGCGGATCTGTTCCCCTATTTCACTACCGCCGCCTCCTTTGCGGAGATGGGCGCGCTGTTCCTGTTCCCCATCCTCTCCCGCTTCCTCAATAAGAAGCAGGTGTTCGCCATCGCCAGCTTTACCCCCGCCATCGGCCTCATCGGCCTGCTGGTGGCCGGCGCGGTAGCACCTTCCAATATCCCCCTCATCATTGTATGCGGCCTGTTCTATAAGTTCGGCTCCGGCCTGACCCTGGGCGCCACCACCGTTATGCTGGCCGACGTTATCGACTACGGCGAGGTGACTCTGGGCACCCGGAACGAGAGCATTGTGGCCTCTTTCCAGACCCTGCTGGTGAAGACCGCCTCTGCCGTGGCTGGCTGGCTGATCGGCGTGGGTCTGACCATCTCCGGTTTCGTGGAGAACGTGCCCCAGACTGAGACTACCATTATGGGTATGCGCATTCTCATGGGCGTTGTGCCCTCCGTCATCACGGTGCTGGCCTTTGTAATCTATGCAAAGGGCTACAAGCTGGAGGGCAGCTTCCTGGAGAATATTACACAGCAGCTGAGAGCGAAAAAGGTGAACGACTGATGTTTCTTGGCGTAGATTACTATCCCGAGCAGTGGTCCTCCTCCTTGCTGGAGGAGGACCTGGACAATATCTGTGAGCTGGGCTGCAACGCCATCCGCATTGCGGAATTTGGCTGGCACATTATGGAGCCCACGGAGGGGCAGTTCGACTTCTCCTTCTTCGACCATGTGATCGCCCGGGCCAAGGCACGGGGACTGTCGATTGTCATGGGCACTCCCACAGCCACCATCCCTGCATGGCTTGCAAAAAAGCACCCGGACACTCTTTCGGAATTTGAGAATGGGACCAAGCGGGTCTTCGGCGGGCGGCATGTGTATTGCTTCAACAGCCCGGCGCTGTATACATACGCCGAGGGCATCATTCGGGCCATGGCGGAGCACTACAAGGATGAGAACGCCATCGTAGCCTGGCAGATCGACAACGAGTTCGGCCATGAGGACAGCGACATCTGCTGGTGCCCGCAGTGCCGGGATGCCTTCCGGGCCTATTTGAAGGAGAAGTTCCACGGGGATATCCACCGGCTCAATGACACCTATGGCACCGCCTTCTGGTCCCAGACGTACAACGACTTTGACGAGATTCCGCTGCCAGCCCCCACCATCACCACACACAACCCCGCCCTGCGGCTGGACTGGGAGCGGTTTCGCAGCGAGAGCATCGTGAAGTTTGCCGCCTTCCAGGCGGAGCTGCTTCGCAAAATCATTCCCGGCGCGGTGGTGATCCATGACTTTCCCGGCGGGGGCTTGGGCAAACACGCCGACTATTCCGCCGTGTCCAGGAATCTGGATGTGGCCGCCTACAACAACTACCCTGTCTGGGGTGGCCAGCCTGAGCCGCTGCCGCCCAACGAGATCGCCTTCGGCCTGGATTATATCCGGGGCCTGAAGCAGCGGAATTTCTGGATCACCGAAGCCATCATGGGCGCTCAGGGCCATGATGTTACCGGCTTTTTGCCCCGCCCCAACCAGGCGAAGATGTGGGCCTATCAGGCCATGGCCCGGGGCTGCGAGTCCCTGTTCTTCTTCCGCTACCGGGGCGGCACCAAGGGCGCGGAGCAGTTCTGCTACGGCATTTTGGACGCTGACAATGTCAAGCGCCGGAAATACCGTGAGGTCCAGAGCTTCTTCCGGGATATCAAACAGTATGCCGCCCAGCTGGAGACTTCCATCACCAGCAAAGTGGCCATTGTCTACGACTATGACTCCCTGGCGGCCTTCCGCATCCAGCGTCAGAGCGTGCTGCTGGACTGCGAGGCTGAGATGAAAAAGTACCACAAGTTCTTCTACGACCGGAACATCCCTGTGGATGTGATTCCCGCCGACAGCGACCTCACGGGCTACAAGGTGTTGATCCTTCCTCAGATGATTATTGCCAAGCCGGAATTCCAGAAGACGCTGATGGAGTTCGCGCAAAGCGGCGGGACGGTGGTGCTGACCTATCGGGACTTTGTCAAGGACAGGGACAACAACCTGGTGCTGGGCAAGCAGATCCCGGTGGATTTCGATGACTTTGCCGGTGTGTGTGTGACAGAGACGGAGAGCCTGCAAGAGGGTCAGACCTTCCCCTTGCGGGGAGAGGGACGCTTTGCCAGTGTGCAGGGCTGTGGCGGAATTTTCCGGGAGATGCTGGAGGTCCGGGGAGCAGATGTGCTGCTGCGGTACAACGACACATTTTATCAGGAATTCGCTGCCGTCACCTGTAAGGCCCAGAAAGACGGCTGGGTGTATGATCTGGGCTGCGGCCTGGAGCAGCCGGTTCTGGATAAAATCCTGGAAGCAATCTGCGCCCAGCAGACCATTTCCGGAGAGGCCTCTCCAGCC
>CATZYY010000020.1 GCA_958426425.1 uncultured Oscillospiraceae bacterium | reverse complement strand
TGCTGGGTAAGACCGGCTTTTCCAAGGCGGTGGATCTGGCCTTCTATATGATCTCAAACGGCTGGATTAATCCCTTGTACTGAGCATACATTCTCTTCCAATCCACCGGCTTCGTGTCGGTGGATTTTTTTGCTTTCCCCAAAGACTACCCGCTGCGGGTAGGGTGCAGGCAGGAAAAAAAGCTATAATAAAAGTATCATAGAGCATCCGCAACGCCCAAAGAAAGATCTCCATGAAAAAACGAATCTCTTCGGGATGCCTGGGAGGATTATGACCAGGTGAGAAATGTGACGGCGGCGATGAAGGCTCAAATTGGCATGGAGCAACCGGGAAAAACTGCATATTTGTTTTCAGGATGTGTGGTGCTTTGATGCAAATTGCATTTTATTGAAAAGGAGGAAGTATTATGGTATTTTGTCAAAATTGCGGCGCACAGTTCAGCGAAGGAGCAAAGTTTTGCCCCAGCTGCGGCACACCGGTGCAGGCAGTGGAAACACCCGAACCGGTACAGCAGGAGGCGGTTCCCGTTATGGCGGCAGCACCGGCCCCTGAGCCGGCTCAGACTGCTGCTCCCACAGCGGTGATGGAGAAGGAGCCTGTCCCCCAGCAGCCTGCACCTCAGCAGCCGGTGTACCAGCAGCCCGAGCCCCAGCAGCCAGCATATCAGCAGTCTGCACCACAGCAGCCAGTATATCAGCAGTCTGCACCCCAGCAGCCGGTATATCAGCAGTCTGCACCACAGCAGCCAGTATATCAGCAGTCTGCACCTCAGCAGCCGGTATATCAGCAGCCTGCACCCCAGCAGCCGGTATATCAGCAGTCTGTGCCTCAGCAGCCGGTATATCAACAGCCGGTATATCAGCAGCCTGCACCCCAGCAGCCGGTATATCAACAGCCGGTATATCAGCAGCCGGTGTACCAGCAGAGCCCGTACCAACAGACGATCCCGGGAAATCCCCTCACCGAGGAGCAGACCAAGAAGGGACTGGCGATCCTGGCGTATTTCGGTATTTTGTTCCTGATCCCGCTCTTCGCCGCCAAGAAGGGCTCCTTTGCCAGATATCACGCCAACCAGAGCCTGGTGCTGTTCATCTTCATGGTGGTGTTCAACGTGTTGTCCACCGTGCTGGGCAATATTCTCGTCAATATCAGTCCGCTGCTGACTCTGGTGGTGACCGGTGTCTTTTCACTCCTTGTGTTGGTCCTCTGCGTGTTTGCCCTCATCGGCATTATCCACGCGGCAAAGGGCCAGAGAAAGCCTGTGCCCATTATCGGCGGCATCACGATCATCAAGTAAGCAATACGGGAACACGCAGGGCGATGCAGATGCAAAGCCTGCGTGCCTTTGGAGGGGATGCCGCCTCTTTGACGTGGGGCATCCCCTCTTTCTCGATCCATCCCTTGGGAAAGGAGAACCCAAATGAAAAAGATGCTACTCACTGTACTGCTGCTTCTGCTGCTTACGGGATGCAGTATGCCAAACCTCATGGGGGGAAAGCAAGCAGGCGAGGCCCCCCCGGAGGAGCCTTCGCTCTCTGTAAACGATCCGGAAGACGAAACACCGGAAAAGCCGGAGGCTGACAGGTCGGAGGTCAGCGAGCCTGAAACCGGCAAGCCGGAGGAACCCGAAGCTCCGGCAGAGCCACCGTCCCTCGCCGCACCGGAGGCCGACGGAGTGAAGCCCTCAGGGGAGGAGGAAACCAGCGGCAGTCAGCAGCAGGAGACCTTTGACGCCGCCCAGGCGGTGACCGTAGCGGCTGTGGACGGCGGGATTCAGGTGATCTTTGATGCGCTCCCCCAGACGGCCGGGGACGTCGAGGCGCTGCTGGAGTACTATCCCCTCAGCGACCCCCGACACGCAGGGGCGTTCTTTATCGCCTCCCTGGTGCGCTACGTGGACTCCGCCGCCGACGGCCTTGCCATGATCGACGTTCTCCGGGGGCCGCGGCCTATGAACGGCATTGACCAGAACTTTATCAGGGACCGCCTTCGGGACAAGACCTATCTTCCCGGGGCCTATTTCGAGGGGGCCGCGCCGGAAAACGACTATACCCCCGACACCCCCTGGACCCTGATGGTATATGACGATTCCATGGAGGCAGAGGAGGGCTTCCGCTATATCCAGGTGACCACCACCGGCGCGGACAGCCGGCGGCGCATCACCCTGCGGGAGAAGGACGGCCAGTATTACCTCTGGGAGTACTCCAACGTACTCACCGGGATCCGGCTGCCTGCCTCTCTGGACCCGTGGAGCTAAGGAGGATGATTTCCCATGAGCAAAATACATAGATGGGTGAGCGGAATGCTCACCATAGGACTGTTGGTTTCCGCCCTCTCCGGCTGCGCCGCGTTGGAGGCGTTGAAGGAGATCCGGGGGGACCCGGACAACGACACCACCCAGACCCACAAAGACAAGCTGCCAGCGGGCAGCCGCGACCCCTCCGGCAGCAGAGCCCCTTCCTCTGACGGCGCTCCCACCGGCCTGGAGGATCAGGCGGACGGAGAGGAAATCATCCCCTTGGAAGAACTCTCTCTGGAGATGCTGCAGGAAGAGATCATCCAGAACGGCGGCTCGGCCGGCATCGCCATTATCGGTTACGTGGACAGCCAGAGCACCGAGGCCTTCCTGCGGGAGTATGTTGCATACTCCTACGTTGGAGGGAAGCGTTTCTTCCTGCAGGACGCAGATATTGTCATGACCGAAGGCCAGGAGCTGTACGCCGTGGTTCCCGCCACCCCTGAGGGGGCGGTGACCGTATACGCCTCCAGTATAAGCGAAATGGGAGAGTATGTGGATGACAGTACCCCGCTTTATACGGGAGATCCCGGCGAGGCCGTGATTGTCCTATGCAACATCAGTGAGATCTACTCCAACGTGCTGGTCTCCGTCTCCGACGGCTTCAGCGCCGTCGCCTTCCGCCCCGGCCTCTCCGGCATGGACGGCCATGTGGCGGCGGAGCCGGGGGTATATGATTTCTCTATTTATGTAGATGAAGCCGACCAGGCTACCATTCAGCGTGCCCAGGAGAAGCTCATGCAGCTTGCGGACGTCAATGCCGCCGTCCAGCAGGGGATGATGCTTCTCTACGGCTGGACGGATTATGTGTGCGGTCACGTCTCCCCGGTGTTTGCCCTGGGCAGCATGGACAGCGAGTTCTTTGAGCCGCAGTATTTTTACGCAGTGGCCGATGACGGCACCATCTCCGTCTGCGGCGCCCAGGAGGACATATGGCGGACTTGGGGAACGTAACGGTCTGAGAAAGCTGTATTTGGGGAGGAAGTGTATTCATCATGAATGAGAAACCGGTAAACATGGCCAACAAGCCGGAAAAGAAGAGAAAAAAGATCGATAAATACGCCATCCTCGGCCTTTTTATAGGCCTTGGGATGATTGCGGCCGGGATCGCCGGCATTGTGACCAGCTTGGCCGCCGCCGACGATTACAATAATTCCACCGACATCCGGACGGTGGACGCCGTGATCGAAAAAATTGAACGCAGCGAAAAAGTCATTGGGGAAAAGTCCAAGGGCAACAACAAGCTCATGGTAGATAATATCGATACCTTCCTGGAGACGCTCCACAAGATGAAAGTCTCCTACGTTGTGGACGGGGAGGCCTATCAGGGCAGGTATGACGTCACCACCTACTCCGACAGCCGGGAGAGGGATCAATTCTACCATCAGCTCAAGGTCGGCGACACCATCCCCGTTGAGGTCTACAGGAGCCGGAACGGGGAATACAAGATCGCGGATGAGGAAGGCCCTGTCAACTTCCTTCTCTACTGCGCGGCCATCCCCGTGGGACTTGTCATCACCGCAGCCATGATCTACGATATGGTCCGCCCGAAGGAGGAGACCACCAACGGAAAGAAGAAAAAGAAGCAGCAGGGCAAACAGCGCTGAGACGGCAGACAGGACGGTGCTTTTATGAACTTTTGGGAAGCGGCGTTCATGGCGGCCATGGTCACGGTGACCCTGATCGGCTTTGCTGCGAATAAGATCCTGGATGTGGATTTTACCGTCTTTTTCAGGCGGAACTGGAAGAGCACCAAGTGCAGAAAAATGCTGGCCCAGCGGAAGGGTCCGTGGCAGGGGACCCATGTGCAGGGCGAGATCCGGAGGGCTTTCGACCTGGTATTGCTCCCCCTGGGAAAGGCGGACAAGGGGCTGCTCCCCGCCCGGATGGACAGAAATTTCCGCAGGCGGATGGAGGGACAGATCGAACTTTTAGAGCGACGGAAGCTCCGCCGGGAGATCCTGATGACCGACATAGTCCCCCTGCCCAAAAACGGCTTCAAGCACTGGAGCGACGACGGCCGGGAGTGGCGGGAGTCCGTGCTGCAGTGCAGCGCCCTGGATCGCCTGCTCCCCAAGGAAGGCGGCCGTCCCGTCCATACAGTCTACCGCAAAAACGCCCGTCTTCGGCTGCTCCAATCGAGACACATCCGCAGCTGCGACCGCGCCGGAAAGCAGAAGAGCTACTACGCCGACAAGGGGACCATCAGCTGTCCCTCCTGCGGGGCGGAGGTGGAGCTTCGCAGCCAGCAGACGGTCTGCCCCTACTGCGGCGGCGTGATCCAAAGCGATTTCTACGACTGGCAGACCGAGTCCTTTGGGATGTATGAGCAGATGGGGGCCAATCAGGAAAAGGCGCTCTGGCTGCTTTCCTGGGGCGGGATCCTGTATGTCTGCCTGTTCCTCTGCCTCTGGCTCATTCAGAACACCCTGATCTCCCTGGCGGCAGGGATGGGGACTGCGGTTCTCGTTCTGGCGGCAGTGATCGCCGTCTCCACCATCACCTACAGAAAGCAGGAAAAGCTGGAGCAGGAGATCGTCCGCTACTCGGAAAACTATCTGCGCTCCTGCATCAGCGAGGCGCTGTACCAGAATGTAGAGCACCCCGACCTGATGGATTACGGCGTGGGCACCATCCGTTTGAAGAAGGTGGTCAACACGGAGGAAACCACCACCATCACGGTGCAGGTGTACATCAGCGAGACATATCTCCCCCAGGGGAGAAAACCGCACACCAGGAAATACAAGCGGACCCTTGTGCTGCAAAGAGCCCGGTATCCCCAACGGAGAAAACAGGACGGCAAGCTGTTCACGGAGCGGGAGTGCCCCTCCTGCGGTGCGAATTTCGTGCCGGACGAAAACCACTGCTGCTCCTTCTGCGGCTATAGTTTCCAGGCCGACAGTGCTAAATGGGTGGTGCAGGCAGACCGGGTATAAGAGAAAAGGGGTATTTCGGAAGAAAGACTACCCGGTGCGGGTAGGGCGTTGGGCACAAAGAGGCGCTACAATAAAGCCAGATATCCAAAGTGCAGGGAGGTGGGGATGCTGAAAACAGTACTGCTCATCATGCGGCGGGCGTCGCTGGCCCAGGGCCTGATGGCCAAGGTGCAGGACGCCCCGGGCCTCCAGTTGTGCTATGAGCCGGATTATGCCAACGCGGACGTGGCCATCCGCAGTCACCTGGCCACCGGGGCGCTGCTGGAGGTGGCCGAGGACGGCGCCCAGGACATTGACTTTTGCCTGGCCCTGTGCGCATGGCTGCGGGAGGTCACGCCCCACTGCCGCCTTATGCTCATGTGCCCGGAGGGGCAGACGGAGGCGGTCCACCGGGCCATCGAGGCCAAGCGGAAGGGGGAGATCGACGATTTTGTATTTTATGATGTGTCCCTGGATTATCTGGCCGCCAGTTTGCAGTCTCTGTGAGATTTTTCAAGTGGACAGGAATCATTAGAAATGGGAGGTATCCCCGTTTCCGCGCCTATGAAACAGACTCGGAATCTTGCCCGAAAAATTACCCGCTGCGGGTAGGGAGCAGGGTGCAAAAAGGCGCTACAATGTAAGCAGAGATCAAATACCTGGATAAACAGAAAAACTACCCTCTGCGGGTAAGGTGCAAAGAGAAAAAAGATGCTATGATGAACTGTCATCCAGAATATGCAAGGAGGTGGAAACGCTGAAAACGGTGCTCCTGGTCATGCGGCGGGCATCGTTGGCCCAGGGACTGACGGCCAAGGCGCGGGATGACCCCAGCCTCCGGCTGTGCTAAGAATCTCCCCGACGGGGATACCACCACAGACTACCTATCTGTTTTTCTATCAAGACCGCCCGTAAAAAGGCTGAAAAAAATCATATTTTTTAATCCGACCTATCAATTCGGAGGATTTTTTGGGGGACATAGCAGGAAAGTATCTGTATATTTTTATTTGAAAAAGCGTTTTCAGGAGGGGATAGATATGATTATGAATTCAATGTAGCAATCTGGGTGGACTCTCCATGGTTCAACGAGATAGAGCTGGAACTGAGTAGAATTGGTGGAAAATTTTAATAAGAGGATTTTTATGAAAAAGGTTATTACACTTTTGTTAATGGCGGCAGTGGCAGTCTCGTGCTTTACCGGGTGCGGGGACAAATCCACCGGTTCTGGTGAAATCAACGTTACCGGGAACGAGGACAAATCCTCTTTGGTGGAAGAATCGAGTCCTGCTGAGGGCGAGTCTGCCTCCACTGGCGGCAGCACATCACACCAAGAGATCACGCTGGAGAGCCTGCAGCAAGCAAACCTTCTCTCCAACCTCTTCTCACAGTACGATTCCGTTGTCTACACCGAGGACTATCCGGACGGCTACGGTGATACCACCTATATCATCGAAACGGATACCGGCTATGCCCTCTGGTATGGAAACACAATGAACGGATATTACAACGAATTCATCTTCTTCGCCGATGGGGATGAACCCGACCGAATGACCGCCTGGCCCTTCGGGATTATGCCCGAATGGCTCGATGACTTTGTCGGCGATGGGCTCCTCCCCACTGAAGATGACGAGCTGATCTTCCAGGAAAGCGGCGGCGGCGAAACAGTCTTCTACATCGAATCCGCCGACTACGACGACGTCGATATCGTCTATACCGTAGACAGCGAGACCCTTGTCCTGAAAACCATCGAGCGGATGAACGACAACGACGAATCCCTTTCGATAACCACCTTCCATTACGGAGAAGAAGTGGAGCTGCCGGAAAGGATCACGGCCTGGCAGGGCGAGCTGCGGACGGTGACCCTCCATTTCCTCGACGAAGCTGCGACCGAGAGCTACCAGATCCCCGCCAATTGGGAATTTTCTGTCGATGATTACTGTCCGTGGAGCGCAGCCTATCTCGACGAAGCCTGCACCCAGCCGTATGAATATCCGGGAGACGGAACCGATTTCACGGTTTATGTCCGTAGCGAAACGGAATGAAATGGTTCTTTTGAAAAAATCTGATCCGGTTCAACAAAAGCAAGGGATTTTACCTGTTGGGAAGTAAAATGGAGCAAAACGAATATGAACAAGAGAGGAGAAATTACTATGAAAAAAATGATTGCACTTTTACTTACAGCTGTATCATTAACAGCAATACTCGCCGGATGTTCCAAAGGCTCTGCTCCAACTAAGCCCGAGGATGTCAAAGGGGAAACCTTTGATGGCGGAAATATCAGTGCGCTTGTTCCCGACGGATGGATGGGCTTTCACGGCATGGATTACTTTGATGAGTATGAGGAAGGTTATGATCCCAATGTAATTCAAGTCTGTAAAGGCGCGAAAACTGAGTGGGATCAGCTCTCAAAACCTTATGTTATGATGACTTATTTTAGTCCTGATAATCCGATGTATGAGCCTTCGAAAGATTATTATGAAGAAGGTGCAGATCTTGAGCCCATTACGCTCGGAAGCTATACCTGGAAGGGATTCACGGCAAAAAGCCTAGATACTCCTATCGCAATCCTTTGGACAGGAGAAGAAGGTGAAGGGCAGATCCAGCTTATGATTTGTCTTGAAAACGGAGATAAGATAAGTCTTGACGACGCAGATGTTCAGGCTATCATCGCCAGCATTAATATACCTCAATAAGATGTTCCATAAAAATACAGGCTGTCGAAAAAGTCCTCGCTTTACTCGCTGAAGTCCTTGCGCCGCAAGAACTTCAGGGGATTCCATTTCATTCGAGGCGGGCTGCCGCCCCCTCGAGCTCCCCCGCCCATGCCGGAGCGAAGTGCCGCTCTCCTATGGTTTTTCGACAGACTGAGCGGAGCGGTAAATGCCGCTCCGCTTTTTTGCGGTTTGCCCGAAAGACTACCCGCTACGGGTAGGGTGCAAAACAACAATACCAAGTAAAATGAAACCATAGAAGAGTACAGCGGGACACCATTGGAAAGAAAAGAGGTGCTGTCATGCAAGAAACTGTAAACAGGAAAACCCCAGTGTTGGCGCTGTACGGCAGAAGGAAGCGGCTATGGATGTCTGCCTTGTCCCTACTGCTGATCCTCTGCCTCACGGCCTGCGGCGGTCCGGAGGGTGGGGAAGGCGGAAAAACTCCGCCGGACCCTTCCGACAGCGGAATGCTCTCCGGCGCACCTTCTGCGGAGCTGTCCGCTGACACGCTGAGCGGTACTTACTGGACGGCTGTGCAGCACGAATCCTACGACGAGCTGTACGGCAGCACCGTTGTGAGCCAGATGCCCACGGACAAATGGTGGGCAGATCTCTTTCTCAACGAGGACGGAACGACACAGTTCCGCGAGGTGCTGGGCGATACCTTCAATCTCTATCTGACCGACGGGATCTGGTCCCTGGGGGCGAACAACACCCTGCATCTGACAGATGCCGGCGGTAATGCGGATTACAACATGTCCGGCCGCTTTGAGGACGGCCGCCTGATATTGGAAACCGCCTATGGAGATACGTTCTATCTGGAAAAGACGCAGCGGCCAGCGCCCGGCGGTGAACTGTGTCCGGCAAATCTGGACGGGACATGGCGAATGACCGGATTGGAGGAGAATGGCCGGCTGTCTGATGCACGTGAGAACGGGGTTGCCTCCATCCTGCTGTTTTCATCCCTCTGGAGTGATCTGGACGGCGGCAGATATACCCTGCAGGCAGACTACTATTTTGCAAGTGCTCTTGACACGGAAGAGCCGGAATACCGGCAGGCATCTGATCTTTTGCTGAAGCCTTTGGACCGGCCTTTGATGGACGGGATTTCCAATGAGGTATGGAGTGCTCAGCTGCTGGAAGAGTCCACGGGACTGGAGTTGTCCTTTACTCTGACCGACCCGAACACACTGTACCTCCAGACGCATAACCAGCGCAATGGCTCCCCGACAGTCCAAACCGCCGTCTATAAGCGGGAATATAGCTTCTTCCCGGAAAGTTTGCAGCTCGCTTTGTATGAGGAGCCGTCTGACTGTCTGATTTTCTACTGGACCAACCCGCCGGATGAGGTCCGCACACCGCTGGAGGCGATGGCCGTCACAAAACTGGAGGAAAACGGACGGGACAAGCTGTTGCTGGTGGGACGCTGTTATGAAACGCAGATCCAGTTCTGCACAGGGGAGGGGATCTGGGATGAGGACGGGATCCTCCTGGATTGGGAGACAGATGAAACGCTGTACAACGGGACCATCGGCATGGACGAGCCGCTTTGGTTCTCTCTGACGATCCCTGAAGGGATGCCGAATCTGTGCCTGCACATGAAGCGCTCCTGGGATGATTGCTGGTATCTCTGGCCCATTACCGATGCCGGCGGGTACCTCGTAAACGGGTGGACGTTCATTACGCCGTAATCCAATAAAATTTTAGAGAGGAGATTATTTACTATGGGACTGATCAAAGCTGCATTCGGAGCTGCCGGCGGCGTAATGGCCGATCAATGGAAGGAATTCTTCTACTGTGAGGCCCTCCCCGCGGATGTACTGGCGGTAAAGGGAAAGAAAAAGGTCACGGGCCGCTCCAGCAATACCAAGGGTGATGACAATATCATCACCAACGGCTCTGTCATCGCCGTGGCAGACGGTCAGTGCATGCTCATCGTGGAGCAGGGCAAGATCGTGGATCTGTGCGCCGAGCCCGGCGAGTACACCTACGACACCTCCACCGAGCCCAGCCTCTTCTCCGGCGATCTGGGCGAATCCATCAAAAGCGTGTTCCAGAACATCGGAAAGCGCTTCACCTTCGGCGGCGAGGCCCCCAAGGATCAGCGCATCTACTATTTCAATACCAAGGAGCTCACCGGCAACAAGTACGGCACCCCCAGCCCCGTCCCCTTCCGGGTGGTAGACCAGCGGGCGGGCATCGACATCGATATCGCCATCCGCTGCTTCGGCGAGTACAGCATCCGGCTGAAAAACCCCATGCTGTTCTATACCAATGTCTGCGGCAACGTCAGCGAGGACTTTAAGACCGAGCAGATCGCCGGGCAGATGAAGACGGAGCTGCTCACCGCCCTCCAGCCCGCCTTCGCCAAAATTTCCGAAATGGGCATCCGCTACTCCGCCCTCCCCGGCCATACCCTGGAGCTGTCTGAGGCCCTCAATGAGCAGCTCTCCTCCCGGTGGCGGGATCTGCGGGGTATCGAGATCGTCTCCTTCGGCGTCTCCAGCGTGAAGGCCAACGAGGAAGACGAGCAGATGATTAAGGAGCTGCAGCGCAACGCGGCCTTTATGGACCCCACCCGGGCGGCGGCCCATCTGGTAGGCGCACAGGCCAGCGCCATGCAGTCCGCGGCAAGCAATCCCAATGCCGGTCCCGCCATGGCCTTTATGGGTATGGGAATGGCCGGACAGATGGGTGGTATGAACGCTCAGAACCTCTATCAGATGGGTGCCCAGCAGCAGGCGCAGCCTGCTTCTCCGCCTCCCCCGGCCCCTGCGCCCGCGCCCAGCGGCTGGACCTGCACCTGCGGCCAGAGCGGCATCACCGGCAACTTCTGTCCCAACTGCGGCAGCAAAAAGCCGGAGCCAAAGCCTGCCGGAGACAGCTGGACGTGTCCTCAATGCGGGGCGGCGGCTACCGGGAAGTTCTGTCCGGAGTGCGGTGCGAAGAAGCCAGAGGCGCAGGCGGACGGCTGGACCTGCACCTGCGGCGCGGTGAACAAGGGCAAATTCTGCGCCGAGTGCGGGGCGAAAAAGCCCGCCGGGGTACCCCAGTACAAGTGCGACAAGTGCGGCTGGGAGCCGGCTGACCCGTCACATCCCCCCAAGTTCTGCCCGGAGTGCGGCGATCCCTTTGACGACGGGGACCTGCAGGGATGATCCGGGGCCGAAAAGCCGCTGTTGGTTGTGCTGTGGCTCTGCTTCTTCTGGCAACTGGCGGGTATCTTTACATCCGACATTTGAAAGGCGGTGCAGTGACAGAGCAGAACGGGGCTGTTCCGCCCGGCACATTGACCGGCGTCATGTACGGTTATTCCGGCGGTATGAGAGTCCGAAACGACTTCTTTATCTGGCTTTCCCCGGATGCCATCGTGGAGACCTTCTATTACCCGGAGGAGCCACCGAAGGGCGTGGGCTGGCATGATCCATTCGAAAAAGAGAATGTCCCCATCTCTGCCGAGCAGTGGACCGATGTGGAGCAGGTCGTTCTGGAGCTTTACCCGCTGATGAAGCCGAAGCCGGAGCCAAGGATAGACCTATGGAGCAGCCTGGGACGCTGGTTGGGCGGCGTGCAGGACGAAGTCAGTTCCTCCAGCATCACCCTCATCTGGGACACGGAAGAGGGTGAGCAGAGGATAAAGTACTCCTCTCCTAACGATAAACGCATTTCGACGCTGGTAGCTCTGCTGAAAGAGCTGGCCGACCCCATCGGGCGGGAGATCCCCCGGTATGACCCGTAGCACAGGACCATCCGTAACACGCAAACCCATTTATAAAAATATAAAACAGGAGGTATTACAAAATGAAAGGTCAGAAGATTTTGAAGGTGACATCCATTCTCATGATCATCGGCGGCGTGATCGCTGTGGTCGTAGGCGTGCTCGCCATTCTCGGCATCAGTGCTCTGGCGGCGCTGTCGGGCAGTACGGAGGGCATTGGACTGCTCTATGCCAGTTCCATTCTTGTAACGGTGGCCTCTGTGATTCAGTTCATTGCAGGCATTAAGGGGATCGGCGCCTGCAGCGACTCCCAGAAGGCAGCTTCCTGCATCAAGTGGGGCATTATCATTGCAATTTTGACCATCATCTCTATGATCATCGGCCTGGTGGGCGGCGGAACCTTCAGCATTACCAGTCTGGTTCTCAATCTGCTGCTGCCAGGTTTGTATGCCTACGGCGCGATGCAGGTGAGAAATACTATCCATACTTAATCAAATTCAGAAAGGAACGAGGGTTATGGGACTTTTTGGAAAGTTGTTTGAAAAGAAGGAGTGTTCGGTCTGCGGCGGTGAGATCGGGCTGCTTGGCAACCGCAAGCTGGAGGACGGAAACCTCTGCAAAAACTGCGCCGCCAAGCTCTCCCCCTGGTTCAGTGACCGTCGTCAGAGCACGGTGGCAGAGATTCAGGAGCAGCTGGCCTACCGGGAGGCGAATCAGGAAAAGGTCGCCGCATTCCGCACCACCCGGACTCTGGGCGAGCGCACCAAAGTGCTGCTGGATGAGGATGCGGGCCTGTTCATGGTCACCTCCGCCAAAAATCTGGCGGAGGCCAACCCGGACGTGCTGGCCTTCTCCGATGTGACCGGCTGCAAGCTGGACATCGATGAGAGCAAAACAGAGATCGAATACGAGGATCAGGATGGGGAGCGGAAGAGCTTCAATCCCAAGCGGTATGCCTATTCCTATAACTTCTTTATCGTGATCAATGTCAACAACCCCTACTTTAACGAAATTCGGTTCCAGTTGAACAGCAGCGCTGTGGATAACGATGAAGAGACGCTGCTGGATGGGCCGGACGCCATGCGCAGACCCCGCGGCGGTATGCGCGGAGGATTCGGCGGCATGAGAGGCGGTTCCCTGACCTCCAACGCGGAGGAGGTCCGCGCCAGTGTGGAATACCGGCAATATGAGGAAATGGGCCGTGAGATCCGGGATGCGCTGCTTCAGGTCCGGCAGCAGGCGCGGGAGGAGGCGGCCGCAGCCGCGGCACCCAAAGCGGCAGTGACCTGCCCGTTCTGCGGTGCCACCACCACGCCGGACGCCAGCGGCTGCTGTGAATTCTGCGGCGGAGCGGTAAATAGATAAGAAAACCATCGTGAAACAGGGAATCAGAGAAGTGGAGGAAATTACAGTATGAAAAATTACGAAATTCTGGGCGGAAACCTGCCTGTTGTCATATGTGAACTGTCCCCGGGCGAATCCATGATCACAGAAAGTGGAAGCATGAGCTGGATGAGTCCCAACATGAAGATGGAGACCACCACCGGCGGCGGTGTGAAGAAGATGCTGGGCCGGCTGGTATCGGGAGACTCCGCGTTCCAAAACAAGTTTACCGCAGAGGGTGGAGACGGGACCATCGCCTTTGCCTCCAGCTTCCCCGGGGCCATTAAAGCGCTGAACATCAGCGCCGGTCACTCTATGATCGTGCAAAAAAGCGCGTTCCTTGCCTCGGAAGCTGGTGTGGAGCTGTCCATGCACTTCCAGAAAAAACTGGGGTCCGGTTTCTTTGGCGGCGAAGGCTTCATCATGCAGAAACTGAGTGGACACGGAACCGCCTTTATTGAGATTGACGGCCACGCAGCGGAGTATGAGCTGGGCGCCGGGCAGGAGATGCTGGTCAGCACAGGTTATCTGGCGGCCATGGAGGAGAGCTGCTCCATGGATGTGGTGATGGTCAAGGGCGCAAAGAACATGCTCCTGGGCGGCGAGGGCATTTTTAATACCGTTGTCCGGGGGCCCGGAAAGGTCATCCTGCAGACCATGCCTCTCAGCAAGGTGGCTGAACTGTTGATGCCGTTTTTTGGAACCAAAAAATAAAAAATAGGAATCCTTTGTTAGGAGGAGAATGGCAATGAAAAACAAGTTCAGTATATCGTGTTTGAGTCTTGCGGTCCTCATGCTGTTCACCCTCGCGGCCTGTGGCAAGAAGGGGCCGGAAAAGCCCGACCCGGAGGCGGGAGGAAGCACTCAGGAAGATCCTGTCAAGGGGAAGAACGCAAAGACCGTCAACACAGACCTGTGGGACCTTACTTACGACGAAGCGGACGGCTGGGTCTACGAGGAAGATGATGTTTATGATAATGAGGACTACGCCAGCATCAGCATGTCCATTCCCGAGGAAGGAAAAGATGCAAGTGTCGTCATGGTGGATATCTATGTTTCCTTGGAAGATCCAGGGGACTTCCGCGACTATCTTACCAGCTATGGTTTTGACGAGTATGAATACGCGGTCAATCAGGCCTATGAGTTTACACCCGTCGGCGGCATCGACTGCCTCAAAGCAGAAGGAAACTATTGGGGCTCTCCCTGCCTGCGGTATCTCAGCCGCGTGGAGGGTGCTAGCGCAACCGTTTTGATCGAGATCATCGGCGAGTACGAGGACGAGCGGGTGGATAAGCTGCTGTCCGGGCTGACGATCAACCTGGAGGACACCGGAAATGTGGACGGCCCCTGGTACTGGGAAGGAGAGCCCTTCTCCACCCAGCCCCACAGCGCCATGGTGGGTACCTACACGGTCAGCAGCCAGTGGCTCCCCATCACCGACTGCATCATCACCAAGGAGACCTTCAATCACGCTGCTGCCGTCATCGGTGATAAGGCGTTCCTCCTGGTGGACGGCGCGCTGAAGCGCTACGACTACGACGGTACATCCCTGACCTTTGCAGAGGATATTGCCCTGGATGGGGACTATGAAGCAATTTTTGCCGATACCGCCGGAACCATCTGGCTTTCCAATTTCATGGAGCCGCTGATCAGCTGGAAGGATGGCGCAAAAACCGCATCCTATGAGGGGACCGATTATGTGGCCATGCACCCCTCCGGGACCTGGGGTGTCAGCTGGTTCTCCGGTCCGGAGTGCGAGAAGATCACCCTCTCCGGCGGCGCGGTGAAAACAGAGCCCATTGTTTTCAAAGAGGTTGATTTGATCAGCCACCTGCTGATTGATGAGAACCATATCTATGTCACCGGGTCTGCCGCGGATGAAAGCGGCCACAAGGTATTTGTCTACGATACGGCAGGCAACCTGCAGCTGACGCTGGCGGATTCGGATGGCGGCAGCCTGGGAAGCGTCACCTTTGTCGCAGAGACGGCAAACGGCTATCTGGCCCTGGATGGAAATATGCGTGAGGTAGTGCTCTGGACCAAGGACGGCACCTATATCGGCGCGGCGGAAGACAGTGATCTGTTCGGCACCAGTTACCCCTGGTTCTGCGGCGGTGTGAAGCTGGCCGACGGCAGTATCCTGGCGATCATGACCGAAGACCGGGCGGACGAGTCCGCAATGGAACTGGTGGCATTCAAGCTCAGCGGTTTTTAAGGAGGGTTGAACATGAAACGGAGGAAACTGTTTTGCCTGCTCCTCGCGGCTGTGATGCTGTTCAGCCTGGCGGCCTGCGGCAAGGGGGAGGATGAAACCAAAGATCCCAATCTGCTCACAGTGGGAGAGTTTGAGCTGCACTACAAGGGCGCAAGTATCATGACGGACTATGAGGGAAACGACGCCCTGGTTTTGACGCTGGACTTCACCAACAACAGTGAGGAAACCACCGACTATTTCTGGGCTATTTATGAAACAGCCATGCAGAACGATACGGAGCTGGAGATGGCCGTAGTCTATCTCAACGAGGAAACCTTGGAGTACGTGGACGACAGCCAGTATCAGAATGTGGATCCCGGCGCCACGGTTGAGGTTCAGACGGCCTTTGAGCTGGATGATACCACCGGCGAGGTAGAGGTGACTTTCGAGGAGATGGAGGGCGACAAAAACGACTCCATCACCATTGATCTGTCCACCGTCAGCCGGGCATCCGCAGGCAGCGGCTCAGCCTCGCTGACCGGCGGCGGCAAGGGCAGCGGTTCCGGTGTTTCCGGCAGCGGCACCGGCACCTCCAGCGGCGGCCAGCTGCTCGACTGGTGGAACGGCGATTGGTACGGCTGGTGGATGATGACCGGCTGCTGGGGCTATTACGAGGACATGGAGGGCGACTGGTGGGACATCTGCGGCACCATCGACATCGGCGAGGACGGCATCGGCACCGTCACCCTATGGGATGAGGACTACACAAAGTCCGAGCCCATGGTATCGGCCTCGGTCAGCCTGGATGAAGCCGGGACCGGCGAGTTTGGCACTATGATGTCCGAGGGCGGATGGTTCACGGATATTGCCCTGGAACACGCAGACTGGATCGTGGACCCGGGCCTGGTGGATTACCCGGACATGATCCACATCGACGGCTACTATGAAAACGGAGACGATGAATTCTACTATGACATCTACCTGCGCCCGTGGGGTACCTACTGGGATGATGTGGCTGAGGAAGATCTCCCCTACTACTATGACGACTGGTATCTGCCCTTGATCGGAGCAGGCCAGCCCATGCCGGCAAGCATCGGATAACAACCAGAATGGGGATCGCTCCCACCCCATTTGGGGCGGAGCGATCCCCGTTTGCGCAATAGTATGGAGCGATGACGTTTGAAAGGAGCAGTTATGAAAAGGACATCCAAACGAGTGATCGCGTTTCTTCTGACACTGGTTCTGATGCTGTCTCTCTGTGCCTGTGCGCAAATGAAGCAACTATGGGCAGAAATAAGCGTTGACGGAGAGACTCAGCCTGGTAAACACGATAAGAAACCGCCGGAAAAGCCGCACCCGGGGGCCGAGGGATCGGATATGCAGCCGACGCAGATCGGATTTTCCCAGGAAGCAGCACAATCTCTTGCTTGGCTGCGGGACAGAATGGATTTCCCGCAGACCATGTTCGGCGCGGCGTATCTGGGCTATGTGGAGGAAGGCTCGGACGGCGATTGGCTGTCAGAGGCAGACCCGGCCATGCTGGAGGCATATCCCTTCCTTGCGGAGATCGACGAAAATCATATCATCGGCAGCACGGGATATCTGTACTGCATCGTGCCGGTGGATGAAAACGCGAGTGTTAGCATCAACCGTATGCAATGGAATGAGAAAACAAAGACCTACGAGAACACTGAGGTCTGCTATCGGTCGGAAAGCGGGGAACCGGTGCTGCTCTTTGCCAATCTGGACGGCGTTGCCTATGAGGCCGACACACAGGTCTGGATCACCGACAACAGCGGGAACTGCTGCGAATGGTGGCCGTCCTTCGACGCCATGAGCTATCTTGCGCCGTGCATATCGGAAACCGGAGACTACCTCTCCTTCGACTTTACGGAATACGGATGGCGGGGCGTGCCTTCTGAACTTGCCCCGTGGCTGGCAGACGGCTGGAGCGGGATCTACGCCCCCGGACTTGAGGGCTGCTGGACGGTGCAGGCAGCGGCGTGGGATACGGGCCGTACTGCAAATTATTACTTGTGGTTCTTCCCTGAGGATGAGAACGGCGGAAGTGTCAGACTGGATTGGCAGTACGAGGGCTCGGATCTCTTTGAAGAGATGTGGAGCGGTTACTGGACGATTACATCCGTCATGGATGGGCCAAGCTATGTGACCATCAGCCTGTCCCTGGTGGGCGGCGAAAACTATGGCGTCACAGACGGCCCGTATTATATCTCGGATACGTATCCCCTTGTGATCGACTACAGCGGTGAGAAGATGGTGTTGGGCGCAGGAGAGAACGGTGTCAGCCTGCCCTTTATGCCAAAATATGAATCGCAGCTGTCTATCCTGACGCTGGACAGCTGGCTCACCGAAAGCCCGGACTGGTGAACTGCTGCGGATTCCGGGCTGTTCCCGGTCTGCTCCGGCATGGAGCCTTATGCACCGGTATGGAAAGGAGGCATTTCGATGCCAACACAGGTAACCAATTATCAGTGCCCGGCTTGTACGGGTCCGCTTCATTTTGTGGGAGGCTCCGGAAAGCTGGAGTGCGAATACTGCGGCGCCAGTTACGACGTAGCGGAGATCGAGGCGCTTTACGCGGAGAAGGAAGAAAAGGCGGCGGCAGCCCAGCAGGCGGCAGAGGAAACCAGACAGAGTGCGCCGTCCGGGGATGGGGGCGCGTGGGACACCTCCTCTCTTTCCGAGGACTGGGGCGCGGAGGGTGACGGCATGCGGGCATACGGCTGCCCCAGCTGCGGCGCGGAGCTTATCTGCGACGAAACCACGGCGGCCACCTCCTGCCCCTACTGCGGCAACCCCACCGTGGTGCCGGGGCAATTCTCCGGGCAGCTGCGGCCGGATTTCATCATTCCCTTCAAGCTGAGCAAGGAAGACGCCGTCAGGGCCCTCAAAAAACACTACAAGGGGAAAATCTTCTTGCCCAAGCGCTTTACACTGGAAAACCATGTGCAGGAGATCCAGGGGATCTATGTCCCCTTCTGGATGTTTGACGGCGAGGCGGAGGGCGACGCCCATTATGAAGCTACCCGCTCCCATACATACCGCTCCGGCGACTATGAGATCACCGAGACCGAACACTACGACGTCTACCGGGCCGGTATGGTCAATTTTGAGAAAATACCGGTGGACGCCTCCAGCAAGATGCCGGACGATCACATGGACTCCATCGAGCCCTATGACTATCAGGAATTAAAGCCCTTTTCCACCGCCTATCTCCCCGGATTTCTGGCCGATAAATTTGATGTGACCGTGGAGCAGTGCCGGCAGCGGGCGGACCAGCGCTGTGAGGGAACCTTGTCCTCGGCACTGCGCAACACGGTAACCGGCTACCATACCTGCACACTGATCCATGACAGCGTCAATCTGAAACGGGGCAAGGTGCATTACGCGCTGATGCCTGTCTGGATGCTGAACACCAAATGGAAGGGCAAGGACTTCCTCTTTGCCATGAACGGACAAACCGGCAAGCTGGTGGGCGACCTGCCCGTCAGCTGGGGCAGGTTCTGGAGCCTGTTTGCTGCCATAGTCGCCCCTCTGTCGGTGTTGGGCACGGTGCTGGCGGTCTTCGTGGTACTGTGAGAAAGAAGGTGGAGCAGATATGAAGAAAACGTGTTCCATTTTTGTACTGATTCTCCTGCTGGCGCTGTCCCTCTGTACACCTGCTCTGGCTGCAACGGAATATGGCGTGATCTATGATGAAACGGATGAGTTGGGTTCGGCTACGCTGACCATGCAGGGCGAACAGGTCCTCCCGGAGCTTTCGGAAAAACTGGGTATCGACCTGCGGGTGGATGTACTGACCCAGACCAGTTATGACAGCATCGCCGATGCCGCCGCGGGGATCTACGCCAGATACGATTATGGCTACGGTGAAGAAAAGGAAGGCGCTACGCTGACCATTCTGATGGAGCTGCAGGATACGGGCACCTACGCCATGCCCGACGACGGCTGGTGCGTTTACGCCAACCTGGGCGAAGACCGGGGCAGCAGCCAGGCCCTGGCCGACGCCATCCGAACCGCGGTGGCGCCCTCCATGGCCCAGCGGGCGTGGAACGGCGAGGATATCACCATGAGCGCCGTAGCGCTGACCCAGGCGGTGGAGTCCATGGCCCAGGCGGCGGAGGATCACATCCTCACAAACTGCCCGCCGGATGCCTCTGGAACACCGGAAACACCGCCGACAGCACCGGAGACACCTGAAGTGTCCGAGCCCGACAGCGTCAGTATGCAGTATGTATTTGACATCAGCGACCTTCTCACCTATGAGGAGTGGGCGGAGCTGGAGGCCCGGGCCGCGGACATCTCCAAACGCCAGCACTGCGGCGTCTATTTCGCCCTG
Source organism: uncultured Oscillospiraceae bacterium (assembly GCA_958426425.1). Classification (GTDB taxonomy): domain Bacteria; phylum Bacillota; class Clostridia; order Oscillospirales; family Oscillospiraceae; genus Oscillibacter. Next base: position 7,024 of record CATZYY010000020.1, on the reverse strand, counting down.
GTGGATGACTACACCGTCATTGCCGACGACGTCTACGAGGCCACCTACCAGATCTACCACGAGCTGGAGCTGGGATCGGGGGAGGACCGGGACGGCATCATCGTCCTCCTCAGCATGGACAACCGGAAGTACGCCATGTTCGTCTACGGCGAGTACGCCGAATACGCCTTCGACACCTACGGCCAGGATGAGCTGGAGGGCCGGTTCCTCGGCTTCTTTGGATATGACGACTGGTACGGCGGCATCACCCACTATCTGGACGCCTGCGACGAATTTCTCACCACGGCCGATGCGGGCGACCCGGTGCGACTTTCCTACTGGGAGAACTTTTGGGAGTACTTTCCTGCAGTTGCGGTTCTTGCCTGCCTGCCGACAGGGTCTATCTGTATCTGGCTCATGCGCGATATGAAGTCGGTCCGTCAAAAGAAGGAGGCCAATGCATACCTTACTGAAGGGGGGCTGCACCTCACACAGCAGTACGACCAATATACCCACACCACCGAGACGCGCACCAAAATTCAGGAGGAAAGCTCAAGCGGCGGCAGCACCTGCAGCGAAAGCGGCGGAGGCGGCAGCGGCCGCAGCGGAAGCTTCTGAGAAGGGGGACGCGTCATGAAGCATTTGATCCGGTGTCGGTTCCTTCCGGCGGTTCTGTGTATGGCGCTGGTTCTGGGTCTGACCGCCTGTGGAGGAAAAAACACACCGCCCGTTGAAACGGACGGTTCGGTGGGATCTCTTTCCGGCAGCAAGGGAGATTCTGGTGTGGGAGTTGATTCGAAGCCAGCGGAGGAGTCTCTGGAGCTATTGTATGACGCCATGGCGTTCGACGACCAGTACGCCGGCGCAGTGGCCTACCTGGGCTACCGGGAACAGGGAGACTCCACACCACTGTCCGATTGGCTATGGGAAAATTGTGCCGGATTGGTCGAGGCGATGCCGTTCCTGCTGCATATACCGGCTGAACATATCCTTGGCCCGGGCTACGGCGATTTGTTTTGCATCGTCCCCCGGGATGAAACGACCATGCTGACCGTAGAGCATATCACATGGGTGCCTTCCCAATTCGAAGTGGGGGAGGTCACAGATGAGGTCCTCTATCAGGCAAGAAGTGCCCGGCCTGTGCTGATCTTCAAAAACCTGGATGATTCTCACCCCTTACCCGATGTCCATATCACCCTTGAGCCGGACAACGGCCCGATGTGCGAATGGTTTCCGGATGTAGATGAATACGATGCTCTCAGTATACCTGGCTATCCGGAGAATCCCATCCTGCTGGATTTTGCAATTTGGGGAGATGTGACCGGGCTAGACTATCCCGATGACTGGGAGTTCCCCGGGGACATCCGGTGGGATCCGCCCACGGCCTGGGAGCTGGCCTACACCAACTGGTCCTGTGAACACTGGGACATGGAAATCAGCTGGGGGGACAGTACTGAGCCGGACTATGAAGGTATCGTCAATCTCTACCACCAGCCGGAGGACGGGCAGGAGTACACACTTGCTTACACCGGCATCTGGCGCATGGAGAACGGCTGCCTTCGTCTGGAGCTATCTGACGGGATGGGTGGCTCTGTCAGCGGCAGTTTCCCGGTGAGGATCGATCCCACCGGCGATTACCTCTACATCGAGCAGGATTGGGAAACCGGCGTTTGTCCGCCCTTTTTTGGTGAAGAGATGATTTGCCTAGATTTGGTGCGCACCTATGGCTGAGGAAAGAAATGCAAGATAACGACCGGCGCGAAAGGAGAATCTGCATGAGTATTTTCGACAAACTGAAAAATTCTGCCATGGACACCGTTATGACGGCGGCCACATCCATCGGAAACAAGAGTGAAGCCTTCACCTTCGCGGCGCTCCCCGAGAGCCTGACTGAGATGCAGGCGCTCCCGGAGGCGGCCCTTGCCACCCCCTTTCAGACGGCTGCGCTGACCGTCCTGGCCCTGTGCGCCTATGCTGCCGACCGGCAGATCGGCCAGGAGATGCTGAACTGGCTGCGGGGACCACGGCCCCTGAACGGGCAGGACATCTCCTTCCTGAATGACCGGTTCCGGGACGGAAAAACCTACCTGCCCTTCACCTACTTTGTGGGTTCAACTCCTGACAACAACTATACGCCTGCTCAGCCGTATACGATCCGAGTCGAAAGCAACCATGTCTCCGGTGAGGAGCATGGCTATATGAAGCTGTTCATCCCCTGCGGCGGCGCGGACGCCCCCCGCCCCATCAAGCTGCGTCAGCGTGGCAGCGACGGAAAATGGTTCCTCTGGGAGCAGTATTTGCTTACCGGTGTCCGCACCCCAAAAGCCGCCGACCCGTGGGCGTAAACCAAAGGGAGGATTCACCAAGGAATCCTATCGTGTGACTGAGGGGCAGGATACCCATCGAAATCAATCAGGAAAACATTTGCATTGGATAGAAGGTGCCGATCATGAAAACAGTTCTATTTATATCATCCAATAAGATGCTCGGGCAGGGATTGTCGGCGTCCTTTCAATCAAAGCCGGAGCTTGATTTCCTATGGGCTGCCCAGCTCAATTATTCACAGGCTGTCGTTGGCATTGATATTTTCCATGCTGATGTAGTGATCTTGGATATTGCAGATCAAGCGGATATGGAGCAGGCAGTTGATATCTGCCGGTCTATCCGGCAGAACGAACAGGACATAAAGATCTTGTTCCTGGTCAGGCCGGAACAAGCTATCGTACGCAAAGTAGCCGTGGAGGCAAAAAATGTCGGTTTGGCAGATGATTTCGTCTTCTATGACAGTTCCCTGACCTATTTGCTTGCAAAATTGGCGGCTTTTTCATAGTATGATTGGACGGTAGTGAAGAAAAATCAGATGTAATTATTGAACTCGTATTAATAAAATGAATTGGTGATTTCTATGCGGCATGAATCCAAGTGGATAGGGTGTCCACAATGCGGCAGCAAAACAAAAGTCAAGGTATATGAAGAAACTGTTTTAGTAAAATTTCCGCTTTACTGCCAAAAGTGTAAAAAAGAGTACTTGGTCAATGTGGTAAAACTGAAGATGGTATTGAGCGACGAGCCAGATGCTTAAAGCACAGAGCCTGCTTTTCCCGGATGAAGGGATCAGCAGGCTCTGCTTTTTTTATGTTTTCTATCCAATCTCTATGGTGTCCTTCGCTCGAAGTGCAGAGAGAACAGACTCTATCACAGGAATCAGAGATTCTGCCTCCTGTTCATTGCACTCTTCTACCATTACTGCCGCCCGCTGCTTCTGACCGCCGGAGACCTCATAGGGGTACTTGGTCAGGATGTCCGAGATGCCCAGCTGCTCCGCAATGGGCTGGAGCTGCTTGCGCATGGCGGGGTAGTCCTTCCCCGCCAGCACCAGAGGAAGGAAGATGTTGTCCTGGAGGGAGAAGGTGTCCAGCAGGTTGAAGTCCTGGAACACGAAGCCCAGGTGAGACCGGCGGAAGGCCGCCAGATCCCGCTCCCGGATGTCGGAGAGGGCCTTGCCGTTGAGAAACACCTCGCCTGAGGTGGGCCGGTCCAGGGCGGCCAGGATGTTCAAAAGGGTAGTCTTGCCGGAGCCGGACTCGCCCATAATGGCTACATACTCCCCCGGCTCCACGGAGAAATTCACGTTGGAGAGGGCCTGAACGGGATTGCCGCCGAAGCGGGTTGTGTAGATTTTTTGAAGATGCTGTACTTCCAGCAGTGCCATAGAGAAATGCCTCCTTGCTTGGGTTGGCTCCAGTATAACAGGGGAGCCGGGCTGTCCGCCATGGTTCTGGCTTACAGTCCGGCTCCGTATCTAACAGTTTTGTAAGGTTCACTCCATGACCCGCTTCCGGCGGCTCAGGTCCAGCCGGGCGATGGTGCCCTGGCCGGTCCGGGAGACGATGGTGAGATCGTGGCCCAGTTTTTCCGTCACCCGGCGGCTGAGATACAGCCCGATGCCGGTGGACTTCTGCCCGGTACGGCCGTTGTAGCCGGTGAAGCCCTTTTCAAAAATCCGGGGAAGGTCCTCCTCCCGGATGCCGATGCCGCTGTCCGCGATGACCAAGGTTTCTCCGTCACCGTAGATGCGGACGGTGCCCCCGGCGGGGGTGTATTTCAGTGCGTTGGACAGCAGCTGCTCCACCACGAAGCTCAGCCATTTGCCGTCGGTGAGCACCGTGCGGCCCGTGTCCCGGAAGTCCAGGGCAATGTGCTTGAGGATGAACAGCCGGGCAAATTTCCGCACCACCTGGCGCAGCAGGTCATCCAGGTCCGTGTCGCAGAAGACATAGTCGGTGGCGTCGCTGTCCAGCCTGAGATACCCCAGCACCATGTCCACATACTGACCGATCTTTAAAAGCTCCGCCTCCAGAGCCTCCCGGGGCGGCGGGTCCTCCTGAAGCAGCAGTCCGGCGGCGGCCATAGGGGTTTTGATCTGGTGGGCCCAGAGGGTATAGTAGTCGGTCATGTCCTCCAGCTTGTCCCGCTCCCGGGCCAGCAGGCGGGTGCGGTGGGCCGCCACCGCCGTCAGCAGGGACTGGTAGTCCTCCTCCAGCAAACTGTCGGCAGGGGGGAGGGGCAGCTCCGGTTCCTCCGCCCGCTCCAGCAGCCGTCGCAGCTCCCGGTGCCGGGCGCGGAAGCGCCGGAAGCCCAGAACAAACAGTGCCGCTCCCAATACGAGGCACAATAGCGCTGCGTAGCCCACCGCCTCCACGGGAAGGTCATACAGGGAGAACACCGCCGCGAACACGGCGGCGATCCCCGCCAGCAGCACCAGCAGCTTCCACTGCCGCCGCAGATATGCAAGCAGCTCCATCGCTCAATCCTCCACCAGATAGCCGGTCCCCTTGCGGGTGCGGATCAGGTCCGGCAGCCCCGCCGCCTCCAGTTTCCGCCGCAGGCGTCCCACGTTGACGGTGAGGGTGTTCTCGTCCACGAAGCTGTCGGATTCCCACAGCCGGGTCATCAGGGCCTCCCGACTGACAGTCTGGCCCTTGTGTTCCAGCAGCATCTCCAGAATGCGGAATTCATTGCGCGTCAATTCCACCCGCTGTCCGGCAGCAGTCAGTGTTCCGTCGGATACATTCAGCACTGCTCCGCCGCACTGGAGCAGCCGGGCAGGCGGGCCGAAGTCATAGGCCCGCCGCAGCATGGCTTGGACTTTGGCGGAGAGGACCTGGAGTTCAAAAGGTTTGGACAGGAGGTCATCGCCTCCCAGCTGCATGGCCATGACAGTGTTAACGCTATCCCCGGCAGAGGTCAGGAACAAAATGGGCACTTTGGAGATTTTGCGGATCTCCTGGCACCAGTGGTAGCCGTTGAAGAAGGGTAGAGCGATGTCCAGCAGGACCAGATGGGGATCAAAGTCTGCAAATTCCTGAAGCACCCGGTCGAAGGCCCGGGCGCAGCGGACTGTATAGCCCCATCCCGCCAGATGCCGTTCCACGGCTCCGGCAATAACCTCATCGTCCTCTACCACAAAAATACGATACATAGCCCTACCTCCCTGATAGGTGAAAGCGTATCATCCTGCGGCATCATTGTCAATGATGTCGGCCCGCAACACGGGCCGCTGTGACCGGGATGCAGTTCCACGTTTCATGGTATTTTCACTTTGGAGATATCCCTGCAAAACTCCCTCGTCAACCTCCGCCCACACAGGCCCCACACGGCCCACAGCCTCCTCAGCGTCTCCCGGATGCTTCTCCTTCTGCCAAAGCCCCACACAGCCCCTCACAGGCGGCAACGTTTGCCTGATTTGCTTCCGAGTTCCGGTATCAGCCAAAGCGCCCCGCCGCATTTCCTGCTCCTCGGAGATTCGCTACCTTGTTTACAGCGGCGCAGATCCTGCGCGTTTTCGGGCACCCAAAACAAACGCGGAACGCCATGGCAAAAAAATCTTCTCCTTTTTCTGAAACGATGGTACCCTATTGTGCGAATATATAGTTGGAAAGGCGGTGAGGCAGTGGAAGAGCAATGGATCCGGGAGATACAGCGCAAGGGCTCCCGGACGGCGGCGGATCGTTTGATCCGGGCCCACTACGATGAGATCTACCGCTTTGTCTACCGCCAGACCGGCCACAAGGAGGATGCCATGGACCTGACCCAGTCCATTTTCCTGGCCATGCTGCGGGCGCTGCCCGCCTATCGGGCGGAACGGGGGACGTTCCGCACCTGGCTTTACCGGATCGCCGCCAACAAGGTCATCGACGCCCGCCGCCGTTCCCGCCTGACGCCCCTGCCCATAGAGGAACTGGAGGTGCCGCCGGAGGAGGATTTTACCGCCCGGATCCGGGACCGGGCGCTGCTGGAACAGATCGAAGGCTTTGTCTCCGGCCTGGAGCCCCAGGTCCAGGCGGTGTTCCGCCTGCGTCTCTATGCAGAGCAGTCCTTCCCGGAGATTGCCGCCGCGCTGGGGGAGCCGGAGGCGGCGGTGAAATCCCGCTATTACCGCTTGCTGAAGCGTTTGAGAGAGGAGTTTGATCCACATGGATGACCGCTGGAACGAGATCCCGATGCCAACCGCCGCGGAAAAGGATGATGCTGTGACCAGGATTCTGGATGCCGGGCTTCCGCCCAGGCCGGGTTTCTGGCATGCTTTGGCGGAAACCATGAGGGCAGTCGGCCTGCAGACGCTGTTTTTTGGGGCGGCGGACTGCCTGTTCCTCTCGGCGCTGGTTCTGGTTTTGTGCCTGCTGCCGGCGGCGGCCGCGGCGGCCCGGCAGGGCCCGTTGGGCCCGACGCTGTTTCTGCTGTCCCCGGCATTGTATGCCGCACTCCATCTGCTGACGGCTTGGAAGGAGGCCCAGTCCGGCACACTGGAGTGGCGGCAGACCTGCCGGATCTCTCTGCGGACCATGACGGCCCTGCGGATGCTGGTATTCGGAAGCGTGTCGGTGCTGGTGTGCGTACCGGCCAATTTGATGCTGTGGTATCTGGCAGAGGGGGGCGTCTCCCTTTCCTGGATGGTGGCCCTGTCCGTCTCCAGCCTGTGCCTGTATGGGGCGCTGTCTCTCTACTGCCTGCGGCTGCGGGGGATGGCGGGATTGCTGGCGGC
>CATZYY010000019.1 GCA_958426425.1 uncultured Oscillospiraceae bacterium | reverse complement strand
CGTGCTGCTGGGGGAGCTGGACGTGTGCCTGCCCGCCGCCGACCATGCCCAGCGGCACCTGGAGGATCAGGAGATCGCGGACCTCATCAGCCGCTTTCTCCGTCAGCAGTCGGTCTTTAACCGCCGGGCCTTTCTGCGGCGGTACTGGTACGGGGAGTCCATTGAGGAGATCGCCGCGGGCCTGAACTGCGGCACTGGCAAGGTGAAGTCCGCCCTGTTCCGCACCCGCAGCGCCCTGCGGGCCTGTCTGGAGCAAGAGGGGGTGGAAGTATGAGAGCGGAGCGACTGTTTTCCATTCTGGGCCTGGTGGACCCGGAATTGATCGACGAGGCCATGGCGAAAAACTCCGCCATCCGCGTCCGTCGGGCCGCGGTCTGGGGCCGGTACGGAGCCATTGCCGCCTGCTGTGTGCTGGTGTGCGGTGCGCTGTACTGGTCCGTGCGTTTTATGAGCATGGGCGGCGGCTCGGACACCGCCGCCACCACGGAGTCCGTAGCCGAAGATACGGCCGACGGCGCCGACAGTGGTACCGCAGGGGGTGCTGAGGAAGGCAACGCCGCCCAGGCGCCCGGGGATGGCTTTTTGTCCTACGCGGGGCCGGTGCTGCCCCTGACTACCGATGAGCCCGACACGGGCCTGACGGCGGAGCGGACCCTCACCCTGGATTTCGCCCCGGGAGAGCATGCCGACGGCACCGCCGGGCAGTGGGGTGCCGGGGTAACGGACCGCTACGTGCTGACCAATGCCACGGAGGCCGATGTGACCGTCACGGCCCTGTATCCCGTCACCGGCAGTCTGGCGGGCCTGTCCGCCATGGCACCGCAGGTAACCGTGGACGGCAGCACGGCACCGTACACCCTGTATGCCGGCGGATACGCGGGCACCTTCGGGGATGAGAACGACCATGACGGCTCCACCTACAATCTGGCGGGACCTTATACCTGGAAGGACTACGCCGCCCTGGTAACGGACGCCGAATATCTGTCTGACGCTCTGGGCAACGGGCCGGACATGGATATTCCGGTGATCGTCTATGACTTCTCCCAGGTCACACTGACCGGGGAGGCGGAGCATCCGGAGCTGGTGGTCTCCTGTACCTTCGACCCGGAGGACACCGCCATCCTCAGCTATGATTTCAGCGCCTCCAACTGGGACGACACCGGCATCTGGCGGCAGTACGGGGAGCGGATCAACCCGGACCGCTGGGGCACACCCACCCTGATCGTACTGGGATCGGACATCGATTACACCCTGCAGGCCGATTACGGTCCGGACGCCCCGGCTCTCACTGCGGCGGAGTGCACCGTGGTCCGGCGGGAAACCACCCTGGGAGAGGCCCTTGAGGCGCTGTGCCAAAATGAGCTGGAGGAACGGGAGCCTGCATCTGCGGCTCTGCTGGGACAGTACGTCAAAGCGGCGGCGGAGCTGCTGACGGAATACGGTCCCCTGTCCGATGCCCTCACGGACCGCTACACCGACGGGCGGCTGGACGATCTGCTGGGCGAGGCCCTGACCGTGGACCGGGTGCTGTATCTGGCGGTGCCGGTCACCGTTCCCGCAGGCGGCAGCGCGGAGGTGACCGCTTCCTACTGGAAGCGGCCCAGCTACGACTTCAGCGGCCTTGGCACTGGCAGGGAGAATCTCCAAGGCTTCGATCTGCTGACCACAGCCGGGTCGGCCCTGACCTTCACCCGTCAGGATGTCTCCGCCGTCCACACCGAAGGCGCCGCCCTGGTGCGCGAGGATCTGGGCCTGGACTGGGAGAACAGCGCGGCCAAAACAGCTCTGGACCTGGACCGGCCTCACTACGGTCTGGAGGTCCGGCCCCTGACAAAGTGAATCCTGCGGCAAACCGCCTGCGGCAGTTAAGCCGCAGGCGGTTTGCCTATTCTTAAAAAAGTGAAAATTTTCTTCTGTTTTCTGTGGACAAACGGCCGCTTTTGGCGTATACTTTGCCTAACAACAAGTGATATTATTTTAAATTATGTCTTTCATAAGCAAAAATAATATCAAAAAATTCAATAGAAGGAGTGGTTCTATGTCTGAGAGTTACGCGGGCAAGATCAACCGGAAGCTGCTGAAAAAGCGCCGCATCATCAACGCAGCCGCCGGCCGGGAGAAAGCGGATCTGGTACTGAAAAACGCCACTTACGTCAACGTGTTCGCCAACCAGCTCTGTACCGCCGACATCGCCGTGGCCGAAGGGCTGATCGTGGGCATGGGCCAGTACAGCGGCGAGGTAGAGGAGGACTGCTCCGGCAAGATCGTGCTGCCGGGATTCCTGGACGCCCATATCCATCTGGAAAGCGCCCTGGTCAGTCCCAAGGAGTTTGTCAAGGCGGTGCTGCCCCACGGCACCACCACCGTGGTGACGGACCCCCATGAGATTGCCAACGTCATGGGCACCGACGGCATCGAGTACATGCTCCAGGCCACGGAGGACCTGCCGGTGGATGTGCGGTTCATGCTGCCCTCCTGCGTGCCGGCCACGCCTCTGGACGAGTCCGGGGCCATTCTGGACTACCGGAGGCTGGACTCCTTCTACGACCACCCCCGGGTCCAGGGTCTGGCGGAAATGATGAACTTCGTAGGCATCATTGCCGGGGACGACCAGCCGGTGGAAAAAATCGTGGCGGCCCAGGCCCACCACAAAAAGATCGACGGCCATGCCCCAGACTTGGTGGGCAACGATCTCAACGCCTACATCGCCGCCGGCGTCTACTCCGACCACGAGTGCCACGATCTGAACGACGCCATCGCCAAGCTGGAGCGGGGCCAGTTCATCATGATTCGGGAGGGTACCGCTGCCCAGAATCTGGAGGCACTGATGCCCTTACTCTGCGACAAGTACTCCGAGCGGTGCATGTTCTGTAGTGACGACAAGCACCCCAGCGACCTGCTGGAAAAAGGGCACATCGACTACATGGTAAAGAAGGCCATCGCCCTGGGGGCGGACCCCATCACCGCCGTGAAGGTGGCCTGCCACAACGCCGCCCGGTACTTCCTGCTGAACAACCGGGGCGCCATCGCGCCGGGCTACCTGGGTGACTTCGTCATCATCGACAACTTCCAGGATTTCAACATCGAAAAAGTCTTCAAAAAGGGCGAGCTGCTGGTGGAGCACGGCGTCCTCCGGGACTTCCCTGCCCCGCCCATCGAACCGTATTTGGTGGAGCGGTCCCACAACACCTTCCACGTGGGCAAGCTGACGGCGGAGGACTTTACGGAGCGGCGGCCCCGGGGCATCATCGGCATGGTGGACGGGGAGATCACCACTGTGGACGCCGGGTACTCCGACCGGATCGACGTGGAGTACGACGTGCTGAAGATCGCCGTGGTGGAGCGCCACAAGAACACCCACCACATCGGTATCGGCTTTCTCCAGGGCTACGGCCTGAAATCCGGCGCCGTGGCCACCTCGGTCTCCCACGACTCCCACAACATCATCGTGGTGGGCACCAGTGAGGCCGACATGGCCGCCGCCGTCAACCGGGTGGTGGAGCTGAACGGCGGCATCGTAGTCTGGGACCAGGGCAAGTCGGTGGCAGAAGTCCCTCTGGCCATCGCAGGCATCATGAGCGATGAGTCCCTGACATCTGTCAACGAAAAGCTGGAATTCGCCAAGGCAAAGGCCCACGAGCTGGGCGTCAATCCGGGCATTGATCCCTTCATGACCCTGAGCTTCATGGCCCTGCCGGTGATCCCCTCCCTGCGCATCACCACCCGGGGCGTCTTCGACGTCACCACCCAGAGCTACGTGTGATTTCTTGGTGGGTTCTCCCATGGTAGGAATCCCGGCAGCGGAGCGGGGACTTTTCGGACATCAGCTGCATATGGCAGTGCGCCGCAGCCGCGGACAGCGCACGGTCCAAAGTCATTTCCACAAAGGTATTTTTCTCCATGGAAAAATTTGTGTCTGATTAAAAAGAGCCGGCCAACAGAGAGCTGCTCATCTGCTGGCCGGCTCTTTTACATTGTAACCAGCGCGGGAATATTTCAAAAACACGGACCGCCGCTAAGTTGCACGGGGGCCATGATATCCGCCGCCCCTGGAGCCGGCAACCCGTGGTCCCTGGAAAACCGGCGCTCAGGTCCGGTCTGGGAATTTTGCACACAGCCGGTCCAGCTCCTCCACCAGGTCCGACAGCTGCTGCCGGGTGAGCACACACTCCACCTCGGCGGTGTCCTCCCCATCCATCGTGTTGGGCAGGAAGAAGCGGACCCAGGTACGGAAGGCATCCTCGCCCTCCGCTCGGAGGGACAGGGCAAAATAGGGCTCCACAAAGTCGCTTTCATAGGCATCCTTGATGCCCGCCCGGACCACCTTCAGCCCAGCGGTCATCTCCCGCAGTTCATAGGTCAGCAGGCAGCTGTTGGAATCCTTGTGAATCTCGCCGTCCTCGGTCCAGGTGCAGCGCAGCACCAGCCAGTTGCGGTCGTCGCTGTCAGGAGCGCCGCCGTCGGCGGGCAGCTCATAATTGAATACCTCCAGTTTCAGGCTGGAATCCTGATTTTGAAACAGCATGAGAGCTCCTTTCGGTCATCTGTCGTTGTGATGGGCGGCGTAGAAGGCATCGTAATCCGCCAGCTGCCGCACCAGAAGCGCCGGTGTATCCAACCCGTAGGGGCAGCGGGATTTGCAGGCGTCGCAGTGGACGCAGTGCTCGATCTGGTGCATCTTGGCATACCATGTATCGCTCATATAGGGCTGATAGGGGGAGCGCCGCAGCAGGGCGCTCATCCGGGCCGCCTGGGGAATGTCGATGCCTGCGGCGCAGGGCAGACAGTATCCGCAGGAGCGGCAGAACTCCCCGGACAGCTCCTGCCGGTCGCGGTCGATGACCGCCTGGAGCTCCGGCGTCATGGCCGGAGGATTTTCAGACAGGGTAAGCCACTGGTCCAGCTCCTCCTCCCGCTGGATGCCCCAGATGGGCACCACGGTGGGATACTGCTGCATAAAGGCGAAGCAGGCGGCGGCATTGTTCAGCAAGCCGCCGGAAAGGCCCTTCATGGCAATAAAGCCCATGTCAGCCTGCCTGCACAGCTCCACCAGCTCCAGGTCCTGGGGTGCCGCCAGATAGCAGAAGGGAAACTGCAGCGTCTCGAAATTACCGGAGGCAATGGCCTCCCGGGCCACGCCCAGGCGGTGGTTGGTGATGCCGATGTGGCGGATGTACCCCTTCTCCTTGGCCTCCAGCGCGGCCGCAAAGGGTCCTTCAGGATCGTTGATATCCGGCAGGATGGCGGGATTGTGGAACTGGAACAGATCGATGTAATCGGTACGGAGGCTCCGCAGGCTTTGCTCAATGTGGGCCTGGACGGTCTTTTTATCCTTTCCAGCGCTTTTTGTAGAGATGACTATCTGATCCCGGATGCCCGCCAGGGCCTCACCCAGTTTTTCCTCGCTGTCCGTATACATATTGGCAGTATCAAAGTAATTGATGCCTCCGTCAACTGCCCGACGGAGCAGCCGCACCGCATCTGCCTTTGGAATCCGCTGAATGGGCAGAGCTCCAAAAGCGGTCTTGGTAACGTACAACTCTGTACGGCCCAGCCTGATTCTTTCCATATTGGTCTCCCCTCTCCGCCCCTCCGGCGGCAATGCAATCTTCACATTGGCTATTCTATCACACTTTTCCGCCTTTGCAAATCTTCTCCAGTGTGCTAGAATAAGAAAAATAGCCCCTGATTGGGGGCCCGAAGAAAGTGGGGATCTCACCATGGACCGGGACTTGCATTTAAAGCTGACCATTCGAATGTACACCGATGACAACCAGCGCTGCTTTGGCCCTGGTATTGCCACGCTGCTGGAACGGGTACAGCTGCACAAGTCCCTGCGGGCGGCGGCAGCCTCCATGGAAATGGCCTACTCCAAGGCTTGGCGGATTATCCGCACGGCGGAGAGCGTCTTCGGCTGCAAGCTGCTCTCTTCCACCATCGGCGGCAACCACGGCGGCGGCGCCGTGCTGACCCCCCAGGCAGAGCAGCTGCTGGCGGCCTATCGGGCGTATCAGGTCCAGGTGGAGGCCTTTGCCCGGGAAAAATTTGAGGAACAGTTTGCGTTTTACAAGGATCTGGACCAGGATCTGTGAGGGCACTGTGCAAACTCCCACGGAAACGTAGCTTCGCTGCATTTGAAAACCGCACGCCATGGATTCCTTCCTTTGGCGCGGCGGGTTCCCCCGAAAAACCGATTGCCTGCTGAAAAGCCCGCCGTTCAGGCGGGCTTTTTTCGGAAAATACGATACCGCGGCCAGGCGCCTCCGCACAGCCGCCAGCGGAGATAGTCGTCCACCACAATCACCGGCAGAGCCAAAAAATACCACAGCCCCACATATAAAAGGCACACCTGACCCAGAATATTGAAGGGCAATGCGCTGTAATCCCAGATTTCAAGCCCCAGCCACAGATTCAAAACACACCCGCTGACAAATTCCACGGCGGTGATGACCCCGGCGCCGATCAAAGCCTGAAGCACCAAGGGCGTATCCCAGTCCAGCACCTCATTGATGCGGCCCACGCCGATAAAGCACAGTCCGCCCACCAGCACCATGGTCCAGTGGCTCCATCCCCGCCACACCAGCTCCAGGCAGAAATAGCCCATACCACCCATCAAAAACAGCAGCACCTCCCGGCCCGCGTCCCGCAGCCGCTCCATGCGCATCCCTCCCGTTTTCCCCAGCTTTTTGGAAAATATGCCATTATAATAGTAATTTCATTCACTATTATATGCTTTATCAGGTGAGATTATCCTTTGAGCCCATGGATGGAGTTTGCCGCTTCCGGGCAAGCTACCCTGGAAGGAGGCACGTAAACATGGCACATCTCAGCACGTATTTTTCCCTGGAGGACCCAGCTGGTACCCACGATGTGAAGCGGCTGAAACGGGAGCTGGACGGGCTGCCGGGCGTCACCTCCGTCAGTGTCAGCCCCAGCGGCTGTCTTGCGGTGGACTACGACTCCACCGGCGTCCGGCAGGCGGAGATCCGGCAGAAGGTCCAAGAGCTGGGCTATCAGCTGCGGGCCACCGACTGAGCGGCTCTTCATTGCCGGAGGGCACTGCCGCATAATCAGCAGAAAACAAAGGGAGCGGAGAACCGACGGTTCTCCTCTCCCTTTGTTTTATCGCACGTCCTCCCGGGGACCGGGCAGCAGCTCCTCTCCTGCCGCCTCCATGGCAAGGCTCCCGGCGGAGAGCTCTGTCAGGCGGGGCGCAAAGGCCTCCGCGCCGCCCGCCGGAAACGCCACGGTCAGCAGAATGTCCGCGGCATATTCCGTATCCCGGATCACGCCGCCGGCGGCGGCGATGTCCAGCTTTACCCGCTCCAGCAGCGGGTACGTACAGGGCACCGTCCACACGGTCCAAAGGCTCAGGACGCATACCCCAGCGGCAGAAAGCGCGTCATGGGCCCCCTTGGAATAAGCCCGGGTCAAGCCCCCGGCTCCCAGCAAAATACCACCGAAATATCGAGTCACCACGCAGCACACATCTGTGACGTTCTGCCGCTGAAACACATTCAGCATGGGCTGGCCCGCCGTGCCCTGGGGCTCTCCGTCGTCGGAGTACCGGACGGTGTTGCCCTGCCGCAGCAGGTAGCACCAGCAGTTGTGCCGGGCGTCATAGTGGCGCTTTTTGATCTCCTCAATCCGGGCCCGGGCCTCTGCCTCGTTCTCCACATGGAAGACATGGCCGATAAAGCGGGACCGCTTCTCCACGAACTCGCTCTGCGCATCCTGAAAGGGCACCAGAATCCCACTCACGCCGGCCCCTCCTCTCGGTCAGATTTCAACAGTGGGCTCCACGTAAGCAGACACCCGCCCCAGCACCTTGGGGGTACAGACTGCGGTCACGTCGATGGTGGCGCCATACTCCACGGACTCCACTTTGGCCTCCCGGTACAGCATGTCCAGCAGCCCACCCTTGTCATAGGGCAGGTGCAGCACACAGCGGCGGGAGCCGCTGTCCAGCCGGTCGGCGATTTTTTTCAGCAGATCATCAATGCCCGCGCCGGTGCGGGCGGAGATGGCCACAATGTCCTCGCCGTGGGGCATGATCTCCCCCAGGGGCATCTGGTCGCACTTATTGAACACGTCGATCCGGGGCAGCTCTCCGGCGCCCAGCTCCAGAATCAGGTTCTCCACCACCTGGGCTTGCTGCTGCCACTCGGGATTGGACACGTCGATGACGTGGAGCAGCAGATCCGCGTACTCCAGCTCCTCCAGCGTGGCCTTGAAGGCCTCCACCAGCTGGTGAGGGAGCTTGCGGATGAATCCCACGGTGTCGGAAATCACCACGTCCAGCGTGTCGCTGACGGTCAGCAGGCGGCTGGTGGTGTCCAGGGTGTCGAACAGGCGGTTGTTGGCGGGAATGGCCGCCCCGGTCAGATGGTTCAGCAAAGTGGATTTTCCCGCGTTGGTGTAGCCCACAATGGCCACCACCGGAATCTCATTTTTCTGCCGCCGCTGCCGCTGGGTCCCCCGGACCCGGCGCACCTCCTCCAGATCCGCCTTCAGCTTGTCAATCTTGCGGTGGATGTGGCGGCGGTCCGTCTCCAGCTGGGTCTCGCCGGGACCCTTGGAGCCGATGGGCCCCTTACCGCTGGTGCCTGCCTGCCGCTCCAGATGGGTCCACATACCGGTGAGCCTTGGCAGCAGGTACTGGTACTGGGCCAGCTCCACCTGAAGTCGGCCCTCCTTGGTCCGGGCCCGCTGGGCAAAAATGTCCAGAATCAGGGCGCACCGATCCAGCACCTGCACGCCCAGCAGCTCCGTCAGCACCCGCATCTGGGAGGGGGACAGGTCGTTGTCAAAAATCACCATGGTGGCGCCGGTGTTCTCGCAGTAGAGCTTTGCCTCCGCCACCTTGCCCTCGCCGATGAAGGTCCGGGGGTCCGGGCTGGGCCGGTTTTGCAGCATCATGCCCACGGTCTCGGCTCCGGCGGTCTCCACCAGGGCGCTGAGCTCCTCCAGAGTGGACTCGTCGGCGTTTTCCTCTTTTTTCAGCACCGGTGAGCTCAATCCCACCAATAATACCTTGTCTCTGATCGCTTCTGTTTTCTCCATAGGCTCCTTTTCCTTTGGGTGATTACCGGGTATAGGCCTCCACTACCTGCCCCGTGTAGATCCGGTGCCAGCCGCCCTTGGCACCATAGTAGGACCGGATGGTGTCTCCCGCGGTCTCCAGTACGCCGGACGGGTCCATGTCCTGTACGTAGATTTTCCGGCACACCAGGACCCACTCCGCCTCGTCAAAGAAGGGGGCGTCCCCGGCGCCGTAGCATACCGTCAGGCCGCAGGCGGCGATCTTATCCACATCCCGGCCGCTGTGACTGCCGCAGAAGGCCACGTCCTTCTGCCGGTCCGCCGGCATGACGGAGACGGTGAAATAATCACTGTTCTCCATATAGGAATATGTGTACCGTTCCGGCCGCACGTACACAGTGCACACCGGCAGGTTCCACAGCCTGCCCAGCTGGCACCAGCCGATGGTCATGGTATTGCAGCCGCCCTTGTCCCCGGCGGTCAGAAGCGGCGGCTGGGCGCCGAACACTTTCAATACCTCCGGCGTCAGGGTTTGCAGCTCCACAGGATGTAACTTCATTATAAGCGCTCCTTTCCTTCTGAAAGACACGGCCATCTATGAGACAGTATATGCGTTTCCCCATGAAAAGTAAAGAATCCCGGGCAGGAAACAAAAAAGGGTCCGCCGCAATGCGGCGAACCCTTTTGCTGTGTCACTTGTCCAGGCCGAACTTCTTGTTGAACTTCGCCACGCGTCCGCCGGTATCCACCAGCTTCTGCTTGCCCGTGAAGAAGGGGTGACACTTCGAGCAGACTTCCACCTTGATATCCTTCTTGGTAGAACCTGTCTCAATCACATTACCGCAGGCGCAAGTAATCGTAGTCTGCTGATAATTGGGATGGATTCCTTCCTTCATTGCTCTCGTTCACCTCTTTCTCTCTCAGACTACCTGTGTAAAGCTTTCACCTTACAAAAGCGAAGTTTAGTTTACCACACCCCATAGGGAAATGCAAGCTCTTTTTAGAGATTTTTTTAACTTTTTCAGTTTAATAGCCGTTTTCCCCAAGTTTGTCTTTTCTTTCTTGTAATCAGGCAATTTCTGTAATAAAATAAGATTGTTTCGCAACCTCACAGTGACTTTAGAGAGAAGGTGAGTGCCCTGAATCGTTGGTTTTTGCTGGCGGAGTTTTTCTCCCTGCTGGTCCTGGGCATCATTTTTGTCCGCTATTACTGCTACGACTGGCGTGTAGCCTCCAACTCCCGGCGGAAGCTGTTTCTCTACTGCCTGCTGTCCTCGTGCGCCTCGATTGTTTTGAATATTCTGTGCGTTTTCACGCTTTCGCGTCCAAATGTGGTGCCGCTGTGGTGCAACGCACTCCTCAATACGCTTTACTTTTTGCTCAGCGCCGTTATGTGTACTCTATTTGCCTACTTTTTGATGCGGCTGATTCTGGGACACGTGTACGACCAGCGACCTCTTCGGCTTGCCAGGCGCCTTTTAATGACCGTGGCTCTGCTCTTTGTCATCCTGGTGGTCCTCACGCCTTTTACGGGGCTACTATTTTACTTTGATGAAAATGGGTACTATCAGCGGGGCCCCCTGAACCAGATCGGCTATGGCTTTTTGTTCCTTGACCTGTTGATTGTGGGCGTCTGTTATTTCCGAAACCGGGCTAGTGTCTCTATGCAGATGGAATATGTGATGCGCAGCCTGCCGCCCCTGGTGCTGATACTAACCCTGCTCCAGCTGGCCTATCCGGAAATCTTGCTGAATGGAGCGCTCAGTGCCGTCGCCGCCCTGATTCTGTTTATCGCTTTTCAAAGTCACACCAACGACCGGGACAGCCTTACCGGCGTCCGCAGCCACAACAATTTTCTTACAGAGCTGTCCCTGCGGCTGGGCAGTCAGCAGCCCATCCACATCATTACGGTCTCGCTTTTGTCCCTGTCGGAAATCAATCTCCGGCATGGACACAGTGTGGGCGATGCTGTTCTATATGAAGCTGCTCGGTACCTGGACCGATACTCTTCCCATGGGCGGGCCTTCCGTCCCGGGGGCGTTACCTTCGCCCTGGTGCTGCCCTGGGTTTCCTCTCAACAGGCAGACCGGGACCTGGAAACCATTCGCGCCCGCTTTCAGAAGCCCTGGGTGCTGGGATCTCTGTCCTGCCGTTCCGACTTCTGCATGACGGATCTCTGCTGCGGGAATGCTCCAAACACCACCGCTGAACAGGTAATGGAATGGCTGGAATACGCCATTTCCTTGGCAAGGGAAGAGCGCGGAACTGTCCGCTTTGATCAGCAGGTGGCCGCCCGCCTGCAGCACAAGCAGGAGCTGATTTCCCTGATGCGGCGCGCCATTGAGGGAAGACAGTTTCAGGTGTGGTACCAGCCCATCTACTGCTGCCAGGAGGGCCGGTGCCGCAGTGCGGAGGCTCTGCTTCGGCTGAGGGACCAGGAGAACGCTTTGATTCTTCCGTCTTCCTTCATCGCCCTGGCGGAGGAAACCGGTATGATTGAAGATCTCACCTGGATGGCTCTGAGAGAAGTCTGCCGCCTGCTCAGCTCCGAAACGGTCCCTGGATTGGATGCAGTCTCGGTAAACCTCTCCATGCAGCAGCTGCTGAATAGGGACCTGGTTCAGCACCTGTTGGAACTTCTTTCTCCTTACGGGCTTTCACCAAGCCGGCTGCGACTGGAAATCACAGAGCGCTTCCTGCTTCACAATGCCCAATACGCCCGGCAGCAGCTGGGCGCTCTGCAGGCCGCCGGCTTTCAAATTTACATGGACGATTTCGGTGTGGGATACTCCAATCTTTCCAGTGTTCTGGACCATCCCTTGGACTGTATCAAGCTGGATCGGAGCCTGATTCGGCGTGTACCATCAGACCCTCACGCTCGAATCATGGTGGAAACTCTGCTGACTTTGTTTCACAAATTGGGCAAGCCCCTGGTGGTAGAGGGCGTGGAAACGGCAGAGCAGGCAGCGTATTTATCAGCTCGGGGTGCCGATCTGATCCAGGGATTTTACTATGCCCGCCCCATGCCTCAGGAAGACCTGGCCGTATTCTTTCAAAAGCAGGAGGCTGACAGAAGGAGTCATTCCGGCGAAAAACAGTCGTAAAACTGTTCTCACAACTTTTCCGATTATTTGATGTCCAGAGTAAAAAGGAGGCTTTCCAAAGTGGAGCCCCGCAGCCGCGGGGCTCCACTTTTTCGAATTTGCCAAGAAATTTTCAGATTTTTGACATCAAGAAAGCGCAAGGAGCATAGACTGTGAGACTATGATTAGGCTGTAATAAATGCGAAACGCCTTCGTTTAGATTCCGTTAATGTTGCAAACGTTTGAGTTTTATATCGTAAAGTTTTACAGCCACCGCTATTTGTACTTGGCATTTTTGTAAAAAATAGCATATAAACTCAAGTTTATATTGACATAATTCACATTAATACCCATAATAAAAGCAGAGATAGCTGACCGTACACCTAAATTCCATTTGAAATCGTTTGCGTTATTTGCGGGAAGGGAAGTGCCTGCTGTGCCATCGGAGATATCCTTTTTGCTGCTGACTGGAATGATTTTTGTCTTTACCTATGTCAACGGTTTCCACGACGGCTGCAACGTGGTAGCCACCCTGATTGCCAGCCGGGCCATGCGCCCCAATTTGGCTCTGGCCTGGGCGGCGGTGGTGGAGTTCCTCTCCCCCTTTGCCATTTTGGTGGTGGGCTCCAGCGTATCCAACACGATTCAAAAACTGGTAGGAGAGGCTTTTTACACAGATCCCGGCAGTCGGGATGTGGCACTGGCCTTCATCACCGGAGGCATCCTGGCGGCAATTCTCTGGAACTTAACTACCTGGCGGTTCGGCATTCCCGCCTCCTCCTCTCACGCGCTGATCGGAGGCGTGGTGGGCGCCGGCATGGCCGCCTTCGGCACCGGCGCCATCTCCTGGTCCTATTTCTGGGGCAAAATCGTGCTGATGATCTTCCTGACTCCGACCGTTAGCTTTGTACTGGGCTTTCTGATTTTGAAGCTGCTGTTGAGGCTGACCCGCCATGCGGGCGTCGGCGTCAACAAGTTTTTTACATATGCCCAGTGGCTGAATATGACTTTCCTTGCCTTTAATCACTCCTTCAACGACTCCCAGAAGTCCATCGGCATCGTGCTGATTCTCATGGGCATCTACGGCGGCGCCGAGGCCAGCATCCCTCTGTGGTCCATTGCCTGCGCGGCAGCGTGCCTGTCCTGCGGCATCGCCTTCGGCGGGTTCAAAATCATCAAAACCGTTGGTACCGGCATCTATAAGGTCCAGCCCATCCACTCCTTTGCCTCGCAGTTGACGGCAGGAACGGTGATTCTCACCTCCTCCCTGCTGGGAGCCCCGGTGTCCGCCAGTCAGATCGTGTCCTCCTCCATTATGGGTGTGGGCGCCGCCGAACGCTACAAATCAGTCCACTGGAATGTGGCGGGAAAAATTCTGCTGTCCTGGTTCATCACCATCCCCATTGCCGCTTCTCTGGGAGCGCTGCTGTTTTTCCTTTTCTCCATGATTTTCTGACTTGAGGAGGTCTGTTCCATGCTTAAACGGAAGAAAAGTCTCAACTTTTACAGCCTGCTGATCCAGCAGGTGACCGTCATCCGGGACACCGTGGCGGCCCTGTGCCGCTACTGCCAGGACCCTACCCAGGAAAACGGCGACTTCGTGAAGGTCAAGGAAAAGGAGGCCGATGCCATCCGGCGGGAGCTGGTGGAGGACATTAACCGCACCTTCATCACCCCCATCGACCGGGAGGACCTGTTCCGGCTGTCCTCCTCCGCCGACGATCTGGCGGACTACGCCTGGACCACGGTGAAGGAACTTCGTATCTATGAAATCACCCCTGATGATCACGTCACTACCATGTCCAACACGCTGTTGGACATGGCAGAGGGACTGCTCCTGTGTGTGCAGAATCTGGAAAAAGACCACGCCAAGGTCTATCAGGAGGCCACCCGGGTCAAGAAGCTGGAAAATACCCTCAACGTCCAATTCCATCAGTCCATGACGGAGCTGTTCGCGGGAGATGATTTCCATCGCATTTTAAAATACCGGGAGATCTACAATCACCTGAACCACGCCTCCGACAAGGGCGATGCCTGCGCCGATATTTTGCTGGATATCATCGTCAAGCTCTGACGTTGTCTACCATTTCTTTTCTCCTAATCCCCCGGCAGCCTGTCCGCTGCCGCAAAAAAGCACCGCTTACGCGGTGCTTTTTTGCGGTCAATATGAACGGTATGAATGGTCTACAGCAGAGAACGGCAGGTGCCCCGCTGGATCAGACTGGGGCTCATGATCTGATGGACATAGCCCTGGGTTCCCCGCTCGATCTTATCCAGCAGCATGTCCACAGCCTGAACCGCCATGGCCCGCTTGGGCTGCTCAATGGTGGTCAGGTCAATCCGGGGCAGCGCCGTGGAGGGGATGTTGTCAAACCCGATGAGACTCAGCTGATCGGGGATTTTAATGCCCAGCTCATCCGCTGCCTTCAGAATGCCCAAGGCATTGGAGTCTGTGGAGGCGAAGATGGCGGTATAGTCAATGGGCTGGGCGAACAGGTCCTTTGCCATCTGATAGCCGTATTCAATGGAGGACCGGGCGAACTCACTGTTGTAGAACCGCTGCTTGAGGCCCAGCTCCTGGCAGGCCCGCATATACCCTTCAGCCCGCAGCTGATGGGTGGTGGAGCGGCGGCGGCCAAAATACAGAATCTCCCGGTGTCCCAGGGAGTAGAGATACTCCGTACCCAGAAAAGTGCCCTGACTGTTGTCCACAGCCACATAGCTCTGGGGCTGGTCCCGGAGATTCTCACTGAGAAACACCGTGGGCACCTGGTCCGTGTAGGCCTGGATGCTGTCATAGGTCTTGGGGCTCTGGGGCACAATCAAAATTCCGTCCACCTTCCGCCCCAGCAGCAGCTTGACCACCGTCTTCTCCTGCTTCAAATCGGGACCGGAGTTGCACAGCATAATATTATATCCGTGGGATCGGGCGCTCATCTCCGCGTAATAGGCCAACTGGGACATAAACTCGTTGTCAATAGCCGGCACCACCAACCCAATCAGGTCCGTTTTCTTCATCACCATGGACCTGGCTACATAGTTGGTAGTATAGCCCATCTCATCGCACAGCTTCACAATTCTCTCACGGGTGTCGCTGCCGATCTGGGAGCTGCCGGACAGGGCCCGGGACACCGTGGCGTAAGAGACGCCGGCGGCCTTTGCCACGTCCTTCAATGTCACACTTTTCATCTCGCCCATTGCCCTCTTTCCCACCACGGTGACCATGGAAAGCAGGTAAAATTGCAAACGTTTCCGCCTATTTCCCGCCCCTCAGGTCAAAACCGGTCTTTCACGTTTTTTCTATACAAAAGCATATATAATTTCTCCGTGAATGTCAACATGAATCTGCTTTTTTTGAACTTTGGTCATAAAAGCGAAAAAAGCATCCACTCTTTGGCATTTGATATATTGACAAAATGGGGTTGCTTAGCCTAAAATGAAGTTGTAAAGAGCGCAAACGTTTGCAATCTCTCCGGAAAGCCCTTCGCGGAACGCCTCCCCTCGCCTGTCAAGCCTGGAGCGGCGGCTCCTTCTTTCCGCGCCGGTGCCTGCCATCCCCTTCGGAGGGACGCTGCACTCTCCCGCGTCGCGGCGGTCGCCGGGACGGGGGCTGCTCTTGGTGCGGTCCTTTTGCCGAGCCGCCCAATATTTGAAATAGGAGGAGACTGTCATGACACCCGAAATCAAAACCATCTTTTTTGACGTGGGCAACACCCTTCGCATCGTTTTGAAAGATCAGGCGTTCATCGATAAAGCCGAAGCGGATCTGATGGAACTGATCCATACCACCGAGACCCACGACGCCCTGTTTGCCAAGCTGGAGGAGCGGTGGAAGGCTTACCGCAAAATGTCCAAGACCACCCTGCTGGACGCCTCCGAGGGCGAGCTGTGGACCCAGTACATGCTGCCGGACTATGACACCAATATGATTTTTGCCAACGCACCCAGGCTCACCCGCCTGTGGCGAGACCACGACGGCCGCCGGGTGGCCCGGCCTGACGCCGTGTCCACGCTGAAGGAGCTGTGTGCCCGGGGCTACACTCTGGGTATCATCGCCAACACTGTTACCGAGACGGAGATCCCCGACTGGATGGCCGCCGACGGCGTGGCCCAGTGCTTCAAGACCACCATTCTCTCCTCCAAGGTCCGCCTGCGCAAGCCGGACCCGGCCATCTATCACCTGGCCTGCCGCTGCATCGGCACCCCCGAGGCCAACTGCGCCTACGTGGGCGACAACCCGGTACGGGACGTGGAGGGCACCCAGGCCGCGGGCTTTGCCATGATGATCCGCATTGACGAGCCGGACACCCTGAATATGGAGAAGGCCACCGGCAAGGAGTTCACGCCCGATCACGTGATTACCAGCCTGAGCCAGCTGCTGGATATCTTCCCCGCCAGGAATTGAGGAGGCGTCCTGATATGGAACTGAAGAAGCGTTACAAGGCGGTATTTTTTGACCTGGGCGGCACGCTGCGCATCGCGCTCAACGATGAAGCCTATATGCGTCACGCCCGCCGCAAAATGGCGGAGATTGCCGGCACCGACATGCCCTACGAGGACTTCTACCAGCTGGTGGAGGACCGCTACGAGCCTTACCGCAAGTGGGCCCTGGGAGAGAACAAGGAATCCGGCGATGAGGAGCTGTGGTGCAAGTGGCTGCTGCCGGACTATGATCCGATCCGCATCGCTCAGGTCTGCCACGAGCTGTCCTTCCAGTACCGGCAGACCAAGGGCCGCCGGGTGGTGGTGGACGGCGGTGTGGAGGTGATCCGCACACTCCATGAGCGGGGCTATCGCCTGGGCATCATCTCCAATCTGATCGGTGAGAATGAGGTGCCCGACTGGCTGGAGGAGGATGGATTGGATCAGTACTTCTCCAGCGTGGTGCTCTCCTCGGTATGCCACCTGCGCAAGCCCTGCTCTGAGATCTACCGCATCGCCTCCCAGGAGCTGGGTGTGGATCTGGCGGACTGCGTATCCGTGGCAGACAACGTCAAGCGGGACTTGTCCGGCGCCATTGACGCCGGTGTGGGCTGCAACATCATCTTCCGCTCCCCGGAGAAAAAGCACCCGGTGGACGTGTCCGGGCCCGTCCGGCCCGACGCGGTGATCTCCGAATTCCCGGAGCTTCTGGATCTTCTGCCGGCTCTGAACTGAGTACGGCTCAGCCTGTCGAAAAATTTTCGACAGGCTGAGCGGGCTTTTTAGACGTCTTCCCCCGTCACGTCATTTTTGGGGCCGGAAATCGGCCCCGCCTCCCCTGACTTGAGGGAGGCCCAACAGCCGCCCCGGTCAACGGACGGCAACAAAATAGGAGGTTGAAGCCATGAATACTGATATCCGCTTCATCTTTTTGGACCTGGGCGGCACCTTCCGGGTCATTAAAGAGGACCCCGCCTATCTGGCTGCAGCAAAAACCAAGATCGCCCAGCTGTGCGGCGTCCAGGTGGAGGACCCCTGCGTCTGGTTCGACACCGTTATCGACAAACGCTACGACAAGTACCGGGAGTGGGCTCTGCACTTTATGTGCGAGGCACCGGAGGAGGTCCTGTGGACCCGCTGGCTGGCCTTTGACTGCGACCGGGAGCTGATTTTGAAAAACGCGGCGGAGCTGACCTATCAGTACCGCCAGACCAAGGGCATCCGCACCGTGGTGGACGGCGGGGCTGAAACAGTCAAGGAACTGTGCAGTAGAGGCTACACCCTGGGCATCATCTCCGATCTGGTGGGCCGTCGGGAGGTAGACGAGTGGCTGGACGCTGACGGCCTGCGGCCCTATTTCAAGACCGTGCAGCAGTCCTCTATCACCTATATCCGCAAACCGGGCCCCGCCATCTACTATTACGCCATGGAGGACGTGGGCGCCCAGCCTGAAAACTGCTGCTACGTAGGCGACAACCTCAACCGCGACATCGTGGGCGCCAAGGCCTGTGCCTTCGGCATGACGGTGACGGTGCAGTACGATCCCAAGAAGCCTTTGAAACTGACGGAGGAAAATATGCCCGACGCCAAGGTTTACACCTTCCCCCAGCTGCTGGACATCTTCCCCGCCCGGGGACAGGTGGCGGTCGACAAGCTGATCCTTCCCACCGACGGGCAATAAGCGCCCATTCCCATATCCATATCAAGGAGGTACATCCATGTCTCAAATCAATCATGGCGGCGCCCAGCTGGCGGAGGCCGTCAAGCGGGCATATGAATTAGGTCAGGACGACTACCATCTGGAGCCTATGGTCCTGACAGAGAACGGAACCCCTGTGGGCCGCATCCAGGACAACGACGCCGTCATCTTCTGCTGCCGTCGCGGCGAGCGGGAAATCGAACTGACCGAGATGTTCACCGACAAAGACTTCAGCGCCGTGGACATCCACAAGCTCAACAATCTGGATTTTTCCATCCTGACCCTGTATCATGACAAGTTCAAGAACCTGCCCATCGCCTTCGCGCCGGAGCACGTGGAAAAGCCCCTGGCTCAGGTGCTCTCTGAGGCCGGCAAGACCCAGCTCCACTGCGCCGAGTCCGAGAAGTTTGCCCATGTGACCTTCTTCTTCAACGGCGGTGAGAACAGCCCCTTCCCCGGTGAAGATGATATCTGCATCCCCTCTCCCAAGGGCATCGATTTTGACCAGCAGCCGGAGCTGTCCCTGCCCAAGGTGACTGATACCTTGACTGAGGCTCTGGGCAAATACGACTTCATCGTAACCAATTTCGCCAACGGCGATGTCATCGGCCACACCCAGAACACGGAAGCAAAATTGAAGGCCTGCGCCTATGTCAGTCAGGCTCTGGAGAAGGTGGTTGGCGACGCCCTGTCCAAAGGCTACGTGGTGGCGGTCACCGCCGATCACGGCAACATTGAAAAGCTCTACACCCCCGCCGGCAAGCCCGACGGCGCTCATACCACCAACCTGGTGGCCTTCGTGATGATGGACCCCGCCGATCCCACCCCCATCCAGCTGCGGGACGGCGCCCTCAGCGACGTGGCTCCCACGGTGCTGGACGTCATGGGCATTCCTCAGCCCGCCGTTATGACCGGCAAATCCCTGGCCGTGGACCGGAACTGGGGCAAGGATCGCAAGATGCTTCTCATCATCTGCGACGGTTGGGGCCTGGGCCCCGGCGACGAGGGCGACGCCATTCACATCTCTGACACCCCCTACTGGGACAGCCTGCTGGCAAATCAGTCCTGGTCCAAGCTCCACGCCTCCGGCGAGCACGTGGGCCTGGGGGCCGGCAAGGCGGGCAACTCCGAGGCGGGTCACTCCAACCTGGGCGCCGGGCGCTGCGTCATGCAGGATGATGTCCGCCTGGACGCCGCTGTGAAGGACGGCAGCTTCCAGCGCAATCCCGTGTTCCTGGAGGCTGTGGAGCATGTGAAGAAGAACGGCTCCTCCCTGCACCTTCTGGCCTACCTGACCTACAAATCTTCCCACGGCTGCATTGACTATCCCCTGTCCATCTGCGCCATGGCCAAGGAACAGGGGCTGGACCAGGTCTATTTCCACATCATCTTCGACGGCCGTTCAACAGAGCCCGGCTCCGCCCCCAAGCTGCTGACCGAGCTGGATCAGAAGCTGGAGGAGATCGGTCTGGGCCTGGTGGTGGACGGCGCCGGCCGGGGCGTGGTTCTGGATCGGGACAAAAACTATGACGAGGTCAAGCGGGGCTATGACGCCATGGTGGATGGTGTTGGCACTCTCTACACCTGATCGCCTGCACATATTGATATTCCGGAGGAGCATGTCTCCTCCGGAATATTTTGGGAAAAAACGTAGTTTTCGTAAGAGTAATGACCCTGTACGCTTATGGCGACATTTTTCGTTCTTTTCCTGGGGTCTGCTCACCATGCCGGTTTGTTTCCGGCATCCGTATGCTGAAGCGGGAGCCGGCAAACGCCGGCTCCCGCGATTTTCCGTATTCAAAAAAGCTTTTCCGACTTAGGCCGGACGGACACCGGAGCTCTTCCCCGCCTGCAAATCCCGCAGGATGGTGTAGACCTGGTAGATGTCCTCGATGGAATAAGTGGGCTTCACCGTGTCGGGAATGTCCGTATCACGGGAGGCTGTCAGGAAGGAGTGAATATGGAAGGTCATTCCAAACCCCATGTTCTGAGGTCCGATCACATCCCGGGAGAAGGTATCGCCCACATAGGCGCATTCTGCCGGATTTGACTGGACCTGATATAAAGAGACCTTAAAAATGTTGGGGTCCGGTTTCCGGTAGCCGGTCACCGAGGACAGCGTTACGTCCTGGAAGTAATCCCGGATGCCGTATTCCTTTAAAATTTCGTAAACCTGGTACAAGCTGGCGGTGTTGCTGATGACGCCCAGCTTCATGCCGAGGCCCTTCAGTCCCTCCAGCATCTCCTTGACCCGGGGCCGCAGCCTCCGGTGATAATGAGTCACTTCCCACATGTGGGCCAGCTCCTCTGCAAAGGGACGGACCGTCTCAAAATCCAGGCCAAATTCCGTCAGAACGTAATCGCCCCAGATTTCCTCCGGCTTCAATTCCCGCATGGAGGGATTGCGATACGCGGCATATCGAGCCCAGCCGTCTGTCAGCATCCGGAGAGCGGTATCGTCATCCACTTGGACGTCTATGCCGTGCTTGCGCAAAATCCTGAGGACGCCTCTGGCTGCGGCCATCTTGCTCTCCGCATCAGAGTAGATATCCTCCAAAGTTCCGCCCATATCGAACAAAACGGTATTGATCATTGTTTCACAGTCCTTTCAATTCTCCCATTGGTCAGGGTGGGCCTGCGCCGCTGATACCGGCGGTACAGCCACAGCGACAGCCCCCCGCCCAGGAGAATGGGGGCCGGCACAAACAGCCCAAAGAACTGCAGGAACAGGATTTGTGCCTGTGCGTCTCCGCCCAGGATCACCAGCATAGCCACCAGACAGGCAACGGCCAACACCGCCAGCCACAAATAGGCGGACAGCATCATCCGTTTTTCCGGCAGCAGCCAGGCGAGTGCGCACACCGCCGTACCCACCACTGTAGGAACGGCCGCCTCCACAAGGTTAATAAGCCCCGCAGGGGCACCCTCCAGCATAGGATGGAGGAGGTTGACAAAAATCACGTAGGCCGCGACGTAGACAACCGCAAACACCACGCTCAGGCAGAAGGAGTATAGCAATAAGGTGCTTTTCACCTTGCCGTCCTTGGTAAACAGGAAGGCGCCCCAAAAGCGGTCTCCCCGGTCCTTCCAGATTCTGTTTCGTTCCTCCTGCCGCAGCTGCTCCAACTTTCGGTTCTGCATGGCGGTCGCCTCCTTCATTATTGCAGCGCGGGGGCGGGCGTATGCCCGCCCCCGCGGATTCTATGTCACACAGCAACCGCCATGGGACGGATTACATATTGGGGTTCTGGTTCAGCCAGTAAGTCCACATATCCTGGCAGTCAGCGAAGATCTCATAGATGGCGCCGAAGTCGTTCTCAATGGCACCCAGCTCATCCAGCTGAGCAGGGTTCTTGTCGTTGGTCATATCGTCGCGGACAGGCCAGTTGCCTTCCTTCATGAAGGGAGCAAAGCCATCGGAGGTACCGTCGGCACCGCCCATGACATAGCGGATGAACAGACGGGCACCGGCGGGGTTGTCGCACCCGGAAGCCACGAACAAGGACTCGCAGTTCAGCAGAGCAGTGTAGGGAGTCAGGTTGATGCACCAGGCAATGTCGTAACCGGACTCGTCGCGGTTGGTGATCTTGCCGGCAGAGGCCAGGGCCAGGGCGGGATCGTCAGCGGTGGAGTTGTGAACGGCCAGGGCCAGCTCGTCACCGTCGTCGATAAAGGTCATCTTCATCTGGCTGAACCGCCACATGTACTCAACGCCGGCGTTGTTCTCAGGCACCTCAAAGCCAAAGTCGGAGGCGTCATAGGTGTACTCCAGAGGCTCACCGTAGATATCCTCATAGGCCTGCTCCATCTGGTCGGCATTGACGATGAAGCTGGCAAACAGGGACAGGTAAGCGGTCTCCGTGCCGATCTCCTTGCAGAAGAGGCGGTATTTCTGGCTGCCGTCCTCATTCTTTTCGATAATGTTCCACCAGCTGTCGATGGGCTGGCCATCGGGGAACGCGGCGGTATTATAATACCAGAAAGCCTGAGAGCTGTACAGAGGCAGGCTGTACTTCAGCAGGTCTTCATCGATGTGAGAGCAGATGTCAGAGGGATAGTAGGGAGTGAAGATGCCGGTCTGATAGTGCTCATAGAACACGGCGCCGTTAACGTCCTTGGTCTGCAGCACGTCGGCGGTGACGTTGCCGCTGGAGTACTCCATCTCAGCCTTGCTCAGAACTTCGTCGGAGTCCAGGTCCATCACGTCCAGATCCAGGCCGGGATAGTCTTCCATGAAGGCTTCCACCATGTTCAGCATCTTGGAGGTGGTGGCATAGACCTCAATAGTGCCGCCCTCCGCCTTGGCCTCCTCATAGAGCTCCTCATCGGTCTTGTCGCTCCACTCGTCATAGACGGGGCCGAAGTGCTCGGTATCGGTGGCGAAATCATAGCCCAGGGTCAGGGTAGACTCTGTGGTTTCGCTGCCGGTGTCTCCCGTATCTTCAGTGGTGGTATCGTCGCCGCCTCCACAGGCGACCAGGCTCAAAACCATAGCCGCGGCTAGCAGCAGTGCAAAGAGTTTCTTCTTCATCTCAATGTGCTCCTTTCGCGTTTTAATAATTCGGTATTTGCCTGAAACTCGCGATTTATAAACTCGCGGTCACACCGCGCGCTTAATGAGACGGGTGGTAGCTTTGTTGTAGATGTTGATCTTGTCCTGGTCGATGATGGCCCATACCTTCTGGTCCAGCTCATAGTGAGCCTGGCCGATCTCCTTGGACAGGAACTCGTCCTGACCGGCCACCAGAGTGACGATGGTCTCGGAACCGGCGGGCTGGCTGGCATAGACGGTAACAGGAATGGCACCGTCCACGGGATCCCGGGAGATGATGACCTGCTCGGGCCGGATAGCCAGCACGCAGTCGAACTCGCCACTCTTGGGGAATTCCTCGTTGGTCAGATCCTTGGCAGGGAAGGTATGTCCGCCCAGGTCGCTCTTGACCACCAGCTGGCCGTTCTTCATCTCGGCCTTGCCGTCCAGCAGGTTGATACGGGGGTTGCCGATGAAGTCGGCGGCCTCCAGGTCGATGGGGTTGTTATACAGCTCCATGGGCGTGGCCACCTGGTTCAGCATGCCCTCCTTGAACAGGGCAATCTTGGTGGACATGGTCAGAGCCTCAACTTGGTCGTGGGTGACGTAGATGATGGTTGTGCCCAGTTCCTTGTGCAGGCGCTGCAGCTCGGCGCGCATGTCCAGACGGAGCCTAGCATCCAGGTTGGACAACGGCTCATCCAGCAGAAGCAGCTTGGGGCTGGAGGCCACAGCACGTGCAATGGCCACGCGCTGCTGCTGGCCGCCGGACAGCTCAGTGGGATAGCGGTCCTTGTACTGCTCAATCCGCATCATCCGCAGAGAGTCCATCACCCGCTTGTCGATCTCTTCCTTGGCCATCTTCTGGATCTTCAGACCGAAGGCAATGTTGTTGTAGACCGTCATGTGGGGCCACAGGGCGTAGGACTGGAACACCAGGTTCAGTCCGCGCTTGCTGGGCTCAGCGTAGTATGCGTCGTCAGCGTTGATCATCTCCACGCCGTCGATGGTCATGATGCCGTTCTGGGGGCGCTCCAGACCGGACACCACGCGCAGCGTAGTGGTCTTGCCGCAGCCGGAGGGGCCCAGCAGCGTCATGAAGTCGCCGTCCTCAATGGTCAGGTTGATGTCCCGCAGGACGTGGTTATCGCCATAAAATTTATCAATATGTTTTAATTCAATACGACTCATATGGTTCGCCTTATCCTTTCTGTTCTGTCATAAAACGGTCAGGGTCCGGGTACCTGGAATCAGCCCCAGCTCTTGCCGATATCGGCGCCGAACCGGTTGGCGATGATATAGCACACCAGGATGAACAGCAGCACAACGACGGAGATGGCGTCGGCCATCTGGTTGTAACCGTCCTGGGAATACGTGAAGGCCAGGTAGGACATGGTCCGGGTAGTGGGAGTCATCATGATGATGATCAGGTCCAGCTCCTTGGCAATGGAGATGAAGGTCAGCATGAAGCCGGAGATGAAGCCGTTCTTCGCCAGAGGCACGATAATGGAGGCCATCCGTTTCCAGAAGCTGGCACCGGCAATGTCTGCTGCCTCCTCCAGCTCCACACTGATGGACAACATGTTGGCCGTACCGGATTTACTGGCGAAGGGGAAATGCTTGACCACAGAGGTCAGAACAATCAGGGTGAAGGTACCATACAGGGAGGGAATCAGGCCGCCCAGATGGGGCACGGAGAACATGGCGAAGTACATGGTGGAGAAAGCGATGCCGCTCATCAGATAGGGAACGAACACCAGCTGCTCCGTCAGGTTGCCGTACCACTTGCCGCGGCCGCGGGAGCTGATATAGCCCAGGAACTGGCCGCAGATAGCGGTGATGATGGAGGCGATCAGCGTCAGACGGACCGTGTTCCACAGAGCGCTGCCGAACTCCTTGCTGCGGAAGATACCGGGCAGGTTGATGTACTTGTCCGCCTCGCCCACTGTACCGATCCAGTTGTAAAGGGTCAGGTTGTCGAGGCCGTAGCCGTTGCCGGTGGTGACCTGGAAGGTCTCCATAACCAGCACGAACATGGGCATGACCATGGCCAGGAACAGGAACACCACCAGGAAGGCCATCAAAGGCTTCTTGGCCTTGCCCAGAGGCATCAGGGTGTGCCGGCCGCCCTTGCCGCCCACGGTGGCATAGGACTTGCGGACGCCCACCACTCTCTGGTTGGAGAAGATGATGGCTGCGGCCAGGCCCACCAGCACCAGGCTCATGGCATAGCCCACACCCTGGGGACCCTGGTCGATGAACACGCGCATCTTGGTGGCCAGCGTATAGAAGCCGATGCGGTTGCCCAGGTTTGCCGCCACGCCGTATGTACCGATGGACTTACTGATGGTCATAATCATGGCGGACAGGATGGAGGGCATGATC
Organism: uncultured Oscillospiraceae bacterium; assembly: GCA_958426425.1. Taxonomy (GTDB): domain Bacteria; phylum Bacillota; class Clostridia; order Oscillospirales; family Oscillospiraceae; genus Oscillibacter. The sequence goes on along the minus strand of CATZYY010000019.1, from coordinate 3,032 downwards.
AGAGGCAGGGTGATGTGACGCAGGATCTGGGGCTTGCTGGCACCCTGGATCTCGCCCATCTCCTCCAGCTCAGAGTTGATGGAGCGGAGGGCGCCGGAGACCATGATATAGGAAAATGCGTAGTAGTGCATGGACATGCAGAGGATGATAGCGATGGGACCGTAGGCCAGCCAGTCAGGGATGGGGATTCCCATGCCGGCTAAGAAACCATTGGCGCCGCTGGTGGCATTGCGGAACACAGCCAGCCAGCTCAGGGCCTTGGTCCAGGAGGGGATCATGTAAGGGATAATGACCAGCATGCTCAGGATCTTTTTGCCGGGGATGTCGGTGCGGACCATCAGCCATGCCAGCACGGAGCCCAGAGGCACGGAGATGACCACCACGCATGCGCCGATCAGCAGGGAGTTGCGCAGGGGCTCCCACAAAACCGATACGGACATGCTGCTTGCCAGCATATAGGTCCAGTAGTAAAGGGTGAAGTCGCCCACCTGGGCGCCTTCAATTCTCCGCCGCATGACCTCAGCCTGAGCTGCGGTAAAGGTGGTGGAGATCATGGTCAGCAGGGGAATGATGATCAGGCAGAACAGGATCACCAGGCTCACCAACACGACCATGTTGAACGGGTTGGTAACCACGTTCAAGATCAGGTTCTTCAGCCGCTTTTTCGTCAGCGGCTTTTTGGGGAGGGCTTTCTTTGACACGATAACACCTCTTTCTGATTACTGCCGGATGTCCGACGGGGAACTTCTCCTTTTTTCTCTCTCACATCCATTTTTTTAAATTTCGCGGTTCCCGTTTGCAAAAAAGGTACAAAAAGAACAAAAAATCGCAAACGTTTGCGCTCCTTCTGTTACTATTATCAAGTTTTTTTGTTGATTTGTCAATTCATATTTTTGCTATTTTGTTTATAAAAATTTTATGGATTTTAACAATTTTCATATAAAAGGCATAAAAGCATTCTGCTGTTTTTATGCATTTTTTTAGCTCTTTCTCTGACTGCTATAACAGAACTTACATAAAAGAGAATACGTTTTCGTTTAAAATCAAGATGAGAACTGCGCTTTATACAGTTTTGCGTAAATTCCGCCTTTTTCCAGCAGCTGACGATGGGTCCCCCGCTCCGCCACCACGCCGCCATCCAGCACCAAAATCTGATCGGCCTTGCGGACTGTCACCAGCCGGTGAGCAATGACAAAGCAGGTCCGGCCCTGCCGCAGCCGCTCCAGCGCCGCCCGAATCTGCTCCTCCGTCTCAGTGTCCACGTCGGAGGTGGCCTCATCCATAATCACCACGTCGGCATCGGACAAAAAGCACCGGGCAATGGCCAGCAGCTGCCGCTGTCCCTTGGAGATGCCGGCGCCCTCATCGGTGAGGACGGTGTCGTACCCGTCCGGCAGGGAGGTCAGGAAGCGGTGAATCCGAGCGGCCTTGGCGGCCTCCACGATCTGCTCCCGGGTGGCGCCGGGGGTGCCGTAGGCGATGTTTTCGGCAATGGTTCCGCCAAAGAGCCAGGTGTCTTGCAGCACCATGGCCAGACGGCGCCGCAGGCCGTCCCGGGCATAGGCCTCCAGAGGCTGGCCGTCCACAGTGATCTCCCCTCCCTGCCGCTGGTAAAACCGCAGCAGCAGCGACACCAGGGTGGTTTTTCCGGCGCCGGTAGTGCCGACCACCGCCACCATGCTGCCGCCGGGAATGTCGGCAGTGAAGTCCCGCAGCACGGGCCGGTCCGGATCGTACCCAAAGACCACGTGGCGGAAGGAGATGGCCCCTTTCAGATGTTCCGGCTCCAGAGCACCTGGGGGGTCTTCCGGCTCCGGCTCCTGATCCAGCAGATCCAGTACACGCTCCGCTGCTGCCGCCGAGGCCTGGAGATCGCTGAGGAGATTGGCGGCCTCCCGGATGGGACCGGAAAATTTACGGGAGTACAGAACAAAAGAGGTAAGGCTCCCGATGGAGAGCCCGCCGGAGATGAACAGCAGCCCTCCAAAGACGCTGATGGCCGCCAGGGACAGATTGTTGATGAAGTTCACGGAGGGTCCCAGGGAGGCGCTGGCACAGTCCGCCCGGTAATAGGCTTTGGAGGCGCCGTCGTTGCGTTCTTCAAACTGATGCAGGTCCTCTGCCTCCACCCCATAGGTCCGAATAGCCCGCTGGCGGCCGATCCGCTCCTCAGCAAAGCCGTTGAGGGCACCCAATTCCTTGGACCGCAGCCGAAACAGGGGGTGAATCCGCCGCATCTGCAGCCGGGTCAGCACCACCGACAGCGGTACCGTCACGAAGAACACCACCGCCAAGGTAGGCGAGAGAATCAGCAGCATCACAAAGGACACGGCCACCGTCAGCAAGCTGGTACAGATCTGCAGCAGGTCCGTGGAGAGAGTGGCGTTGACTGTATCCACATCATAGCAGATGCGGCTGATGAGATCGCCAGCCGGGTGGGTATCAAAATACTGGACCGGCAGCAGGCTCATCCGGTGGAAGGCCGCCTTGCGCAGGTCATAGGACACCGCCTGACCCACCTGAATCAGCTTGGCGGAGACCAGGTAGTTCAGCCCCGCCGACAGTGCGCAGCACCCCAGCATTCCGGCGCAGTTACGCAGCACCGCGGGAAAATTCACACCTCCCGGCTCCGTGCCCACGGCGTCCAGAGCCCAGCCGGACAGAAGCGGCACCGTCAGCGCCAGGAGATTGGCCCCCACCATCAGCACCGTGATAAGGAATAGAGTCAGAAGATAGGGCCGCAGAAAGCGGCCGATCCGCAGCAGCAAATGCTTTTTCATACCGCTCCCTCCCCCATCTGCAGCTCCGCCATCTGCCGGTAGCGCTGACAGGTTTTCAGCAATTCCCCATGGCTGCCCTGGGCGTCGATCCGCCCGCTCTCCAGCACCAGAATCCGGTCCGCCTCCCGGACAGCGGAAATCCGCTCGGAAATCACCACCATAGTGGTGCCGGGAAGCTCCCGCCGCAGCGCCTCCGCCACGATGCCCCAGTCGTGCTCCATTACATAGGTGGTGATGGGCTGCCTGTCCTGC
>CATZYY010000018.1 GCA_958426425.1 uncultured Oscillospiraceae bacterium | reverse complement strand
CTGGGCTCCTCTCGTAACTCTCTTCCTTCCCGTCGCACAAGTTTTCCCTCTTTTTCGACAGTCTCAGCGCCCCCGGTACACATGCACCGGGGGCGCTCTTTTTCAGATATTCACCTCAGGGCCCGGAGCCTGAGCAGGTACGTCACCAGTGGTACTTCTTCTCCAGAACAAGGGAGATGGCGTACAGCAATCCGGCAATTGCGAACATGCCCAGTGTTGCCATATCCTCCATGGTATTTCCCGTGATTTGAGTCAGAATGACGCAGATCACCAGAATCCACGCGCTCCACCGGACTGCTGTGACAATGGTGCGCTTTGGTCCCTTTTGCTGGGGCACAGGGCCGTTCTGCACAGGCACACGGGGAGTGTCCGGCTTATAGTTGCTGTTCTTGCGTTTTTTTGCCATATATAATCCTCTTTCTTCTCATATGGTATTGCAAAACGTATTTGTGCCGGACCTCCAGCCTTATTTGCTAGGATGCCGGTGCCTGGGTTTCCTCTGTCTCCAGCTGCTTTAAATTGGGCCGCAGGATAACAATTCCCAGCAGCGTGGACAGCACATCCGAGCAGGGCTGAACGGCAATCAGGCCTGCCAGGCCGAAAAACCGCGGCAGCAGAAGAATCAGCGGCACCAGAAACAGGCCCTGCCTGCCGCTGCCAACAATGGCTGCGTCCCGGTTTTTCCCGATTCCCTGCAGCATGACGAAGCCTGTAGAGCATACCGGCAGCAGCGACAGCGTGGCCATCTGGGCCCGCAGGATCACGGAGCCGTACTGAATCACCGCCGGATCGTCCCTGCGGAACAGAGCGATGATTTGCTGGGGGAACAGGAAGGCCACCAAAATGACCACCAGCAGCGCCGCGCCCAGCTTGATGCAAAACCAGAATCCGGCCTTGACTCTGCCATAGCGCTGGGCGCCGTAGTTGTAGCTGCAAACCGTCTGATAGCCCTCGCCAATTCCAAAATAGATCTGCTGGCACATGTGGACCAGCCGGTTAACCACAATGAAGGCAGCGATGGCCGCATCTCCATAGGGCCTGGCCGCCCGGTTCAGCAAAACGGAGGCCAGACTGGACAATCCGTTTTTCAGGAGGCTGGAGAAGCCGCCGCTGAGAATCTCCCAAAGGCCCCTCCAGTAAAAGGAGAAATACCGCAGGCTGATGGGAATACAGTCCTTCCGGTTGCACTGCCACAGCAGCACAAAGCAGCTGACCATCTCACCGATCATGGTGGCGGCGCCGGCTCCGGCAAATCCCATTCCAAAGCCGAACATCAGCAGGGGGTCCAGGAAAATATTCAGCACCGCGCCGCTGCCCAGTCCATACATGGAGCGTTTGGAATACCCCTGAAAGCGCAATATGCAGCTCAGCGCGGTACCTGCCGCCTTAAAGGGCATGGTCAGCAGGATAAAGCGGGCGTAGACCACGGCGTAATCCCGCATACTGTCCGTGGCACCCAGCAGCTCCACCAGAGGGTGGATGCACAGCAGTCCCGCCGTCATGAGAACGCTCACCAGAACCGTCACATACACCACACCCTGGGCCGCTGTCCGTCTGGCGCTCTCCAGGTCCCGCCGGCCCAGCTGACGGCCCATCAGGGTCCCGGTTCCCTTGCCGAACATGAGCCCCAGCGCCAGAATCAGCGTCATAAGCGGATATACGATTCCCACGGCGCCGGTGGCGCTGGTACCCAGCCTGCCCACAAAGTAGGTGTCCGCCAGGTTGTAGATGGAGGTAATCAGCAGGGAGACGATGGAGGGAATGGACATCCGGATAATCAGGGACTCCAGAGGGGATTCCACCATCTCCGCATATTTTGCGCTCTGGCTGTTTTCCGTATCCTGGGTGCTTTGGGACGGTGTGCGTCCCATCATTTCTGCAGAATGTGGATGGCAAATCCTCCGAATTCCCCATCCAGATAGATATTGCTCAGCTTGCCCTCCGCATTATAGGCGGCGGTCTCCATCCGGAAGGAGAATCCCTTTTCCTTCAGCTCCTCCACGGCGGCCTCCAGATTCTCCGTCTGCATGGCAATGTGGCCGTTGGTGCCCAGGAAGTGCTCCCGCAGACATTCAAACTCCTTGCCGGCAAATACGGATTTCTTTCCATCCCGGGGTTCCAGGTTGAAAAGCAGGCACAGGGTGTCCCGAAGCTTCTGGGCCTCCTCCAGGTTGTCGTTGTTAATACCCACATGGACCAGTTCAAACTTGTTTTTCATGTTGGTCACGCTCCTTCGGCAATGTTTCTCCAGATAGCAGAGTACCTTTCACCACGGAGGATGAAAGGTACTCTGCGGAAAAGGAAAGTGTGTTTCTTACTTCATTCCACGGGCGTGGTCCGCAGCCACGGTCTCGCGGATTTTCTCCACCGCCGCGTCGCTCAAAGAGCAGAAGGGACGGCGGCAGGGGCCTACGGGGTTGCCGGCAATCCGGGCAGCCGTCTTGGTGACGGTGTTGGGGTTGCCGAACTTGAAGCAGTTGCGGATGGGACGGATGCTGTCCTGCGCGGTCTTGGCGGCCTCCAGGTCACCCTGCATGAAGTACTTGTAGATGGAGACCATGACCTCGGGATAGATGTTGGCCACGGCGGTGATGCCGCCGGCGCCGCCGGCCAGCAGGTTCCACAGAATCAGGGCATCGTTGCCGGAGAGCACGCTGAAGGTCTCGGGATCGGTCAGCTCGATGTACTGCTTCATGTTGTCGAAGTTGCCGCTGGAGTCCTTGACGCCCACGATGCCGTCCACCTTGCTCAGGCGGGCCACGGTGTCAGGGGCGATGTTGTTGCCGGTGCGGGCGGGCATGTTGTACATCACGATGGGCATATCCACCGCGGAGGCCAGCTCGGCGTAGTGGTTGTAGATCTCATCCTGGGAGATGGCGGCGAAATAGGGGCTGATGACGGACAGAACATCGGCGCCCAGCTCCTTGGCCTTCTTGGAAAGGCGGATGGTGTCGGCGGTGCCGGGCATGCCGGTGCCGGCATACACGGGTACGCGGCCGTCGGCGGCCTTGACCACCGTCTCAATAATCCGGAGCTTCTCATCCTCGGAGAGGATATAGGCCTCGCCGTTGGTGCCCAGGCAGAACACGCCGTCCACGCCGGCGGCGATCTGCCGGTTTACCTGATTCTCGATCTCCTGGAAATTCAGAGACTCATCATCGTGCATAGAGGTGACCATGGCGGCCACAATGCCCTTGACAATCTTTGCCATAACAATGTTCCTTTCTCGTAAAAATACGAAGTGTTATTCCTCGTCCAGATTGACCTCGGAGGTATCTGCCAGAATTTTCTTGACCACCTTGGGCTGCTGGATGGCCGCGGCGCGCTGATCCTTCTCGCTGCGCCACTTCAGAATCTGCAGCACCACCACAACTCCGCCGATGGCAAAGCCGATGATATCCGTCATGCTTTCGGGAATGCAGGTGCAGATACCGCCCGCCAACAGCAGCAGCCGCTGCCACATGGGGATGTTGGTCAGCAGATAGCCGGCCACGGCAAACACCAGCATGGCGGTGCCCAGGGCCAGGATGCCGCTATCCGTGATAATCTGAATCAGAGAGCCCTCCATCAAAATGCCCGGCTCATACACAAAGGCGAAGGGGGCGAAGAAGGCAACCGATGCGTAGACCATGCCTCGCCATCCTGTATCCCACGGCTTTGCGTCGGCAATACCGGCGGCAGTATAGGAGGCGATGCAGACGGGAGGAGTGATCTGGGCGAAAATGCCGAAGTAGAAGATGAACATGTTGGCGGCCAGCGTGCTGATGCCCAGGCCCTTCAGGGTGGGGATGAACAGAACATAGGCCGTCAGATAGGCAGCCACGGTGGGCAGCGCCATGCCCAGCAGCATGCAGCCCAGCATGGTGATAATCAGGCCCATCCACATGAGGCTGCCGCCCATGGAGGAAATCACCGTGGACAGGCGGGTGGCCAGACCGGAGATGGAGACGATACCGATGATGATACCGCAGCCGCTGATGGGCTGAGAGGTGTTGCTGGAAAGACGGGTGGCGTTGAGGACCTGCTGAATGATGTGGATGGGGCCGTAGCGCATCCGGGGGCTGATCACGTTGAGGATCAGAATGGCGGCAATGCCGTACAGAGCGGAGCGCTGCAGCGTGCAGCCGTAGGCAATGGCGGCCACCAGCACCACAATGGGGCTCAGCAGATACAGACGGGGCAGAATGGGCTCGCACTCCAGGTCCATCTCCACTTCCTCGCCGGCGCTGCGGCGCTTCTTGGCCAGCATGTGGACCAGCAGGAAGATGGCCAGGTAGTACATGACGGCGGGAATGGCGGCAGCCTTGCAGATGGACATGTAGGAGATACCCAGCATCTCAGCCATCAGGAAGGCGCCGGTGCCCATGATGGGCGGCATGATCTGGCCACCGGTGGAAGCAGCGGCCTCGATGGCGCCAGCCTCCTCAGGAGCATAGCCCACCTTCTTCATCATGGGAATGGTCATAACGCCGGTGCCGGCCACGTTGGCGGCGGCGGAGCCGGAGATCATACCCATGAGGCCGCTGGCCATAACGGCAGCTTTGGCAGGGCCGGAGTTATCCTTGGACTTGGCGCCGAACTTGATGCCGATGTCGATCAGCACCTGTCCGCCGCCGCAGGTTCCGAACAGCGAGCCGAAGATCATGATCCAGTACATGAAGCCGGAGCCGGCGCCGGTGGCGGTGCCGTAAATACCCTCACTGCCCATCACCATCAGGTCGGTGAACTTGTTGATGTTCATGCCGGCATAGAACAGGATGCCCGGCAGCCACTGTGCCGTCCACGCATAGGCGATAAAAACGCCGATGAAGATGGCCAGGGTCAGACCCACCGTACGGTAGATACCCAGCATGATGAGGATAATCAGTGTTATGCACTCGAAAATATCGATGGCATACACCGCATCCAGATAGTTTACGCGGATGCCCAGCCGGCTGAACTGGCTGAGTGCGTACCAGACGTGATAGAAGAAGGTGATGAAAACAAACCAGTCGCAAATAGTGTCAAACAAGTGACCGGCCTTGCTCTTATGTTTGCCGGGGTTCAGCAGGACGCACAAAAGGCCGATGCTGGAAACGTGCAGAGGGCGGACCAGCATGGGAACCATGGGGTTGATGAAGGTTCTGTAGAGCTGGAAAAGCAGATAGGCCAGAGTGACCCACACCGCCGCGGTGGCACGGGGGTTATCCTTGATCAGTGTCTCCTTGATCTGCTGCCCGACGCTCTTTTTCTGTAAAGAATTCTCGGGTGTGCTCATAAGCGTATGTTCCTTTCAAGCAAATCCTTCCCGGCAAGCCGGGACTGGTGATGTGGGACCGTCTCTCACGTCCGGACGGCCTTTTTAGCGGGTCAGGGAGGGGAGAGTCTCCCCTCCCTGTGTTATGGCTTGCTTATTTGCCGGTGTAGTTGCCGTCGGCGTCCAGAACGCCGATGTCCTGGAAGTACTTGATGGCGCCGGGATGCATGGGAACGACCATGGCAGCGGTATCCACCATATCAGCATAGGTCAGGCCGCGATAGCCGGCCACATCCTGGGACAGGGTCTCGGCGTTCTCCACCAGAATCTTGGTCAGGGCATAGGCCAGATCATCGCTCATGTTGGAGCTGACAACCTTGGAAGAAGCCTGGCAGACGGAGGGCATCTCGCTCTCCACACAGCCGAAGGTACCAGCGGGGATCACGGTCTCACTGTAGCCGCGCTCGCACATACCGGCGATCTCTTCCTCATTGAGGCCGCTGACGATCATGTCGGCGCTCATGCACAGCTCGGTCAGAGAGGAAGAAGACTCAGTGGTGTGGCCCACCATCAGGTCGGCCTGGCCATCCTGCAGCATATCGCAGCAGGCGCTGCCGTCGGTGAAGGTGATGCTGCCGCCCCAGCTCTCGATGTCTTCCTGGGTAACACCGTGGACCTCCAGCAGATAGACCAGAGACACGTAGTCGGTAGAGCCAACGGGCTCAGCAACGATACGGCAGGCAACCTGGTTCTCGATGACATCGGCCAGGGTGGCGCAGCCGGTCTTCTCATAGAAGCTCTCGGTAACCAGCTCGGCCACAAAGGCATACTTTACAGTGGCCAGCAGAGCGCTGACGGAGGAGTAGGGCTCCTTGCCCTCGAAGCCAACGGTAGCGGCCATGGCGTTCTGGCCGGTGCCGAAGTCGCCCATGCCGGCCTCAATCAGATAGCCGACGCTGGAGCAGCCGCTGGAGATGGTCTCCTGGGTAACAGTGGAACCGGCGGGCAGGTTCTCCTGGAAAACCTTGCCCTCGGAGGCGACGGTGATGTAGTCATCGGTGCCGGCGCCCTGGCTCAGCAGGGTCAGGTTCACGGGCTCAGTCAGGCCGGTATCGGTGCCGGTGGACTCGGTGCTCTCCTCAGTGGTGGTATCCTCGGTGGTGTCCTCGGTGGCAGTGTCATCCCCACCGCAGGCGGCCAGGCTCAGAACCATAGCCAGGGTCAGAAGCAAGGCAAATACTTTTTTCATGATGTTTCTCCCTTCGATGTAAATAAAGATGGGTGTTTTTATCTTCTTCCGGCGGGAAGCCGGACGAGGATCAGTTGTAGTGAACTTAGGCGTCCTTTTTGGCGTTGGCCATGCGGATGCCATAGTCCATGGCGTTGATGAGGCTCAGTTCGTTGGCGTGGCCGTCTCCGGCATGGCCGAAGCCGGTGCCGTGGTCCACGCTGGCCCGGATGATGGGCAGCCCCAGCGTCACATTGACGCCGGCCACTGCATCCCAGTGGCCCTCGGCCTTGTTGTAGACAAAGCCTTCCACCTTCAGGGGAATGTGACCCTGATCATGATACATGACCACCACGATATCATACCAGCCTCCTAGGGCTTTTGAGAAGACTGTATCTGGCGGAGTGGGTTTTTTCTCGGGAATAATGATGCCCTCGGCCATGGCGGCGTCAATGGCGGGCTGGATCTCTTCGATTTCCTCAGTGCCGAACATGCCGTTCTCGCCGCAGTGGGGGTTCAGGCCCGCCACGGCGATCTTGGGCTCCTTGATACCGATGGCCTTGCAGCCGGCATTGGCAATGCGGATCACATCCAGCACCCGGTCCTTCTTGACCCGGTCGCAGGCCTCCCGCAGGGATACGTGGGTGGACACATGGACCACCCGCAGGTCCTCATGGGCCAGCATCATGGTGTATTTGGAGGTGTGGGTGTAGTCGGCGTAGATCTCGGTGTGGCCGGAGTAGTGATGGCCGGCCATATTGATGGCTTCCTTGCTCAGGGCGTTGGTAATGGTGGCGTCCACCTCGCCGGCCATGGCCAGCTCGATGACCTTCACCACGTACTGGAAAGCTGCCTCGCCGCCCAGAGCAGTGGCGCCCAGCCCAAAGGGCTTGGGATCAGCGGGATCGCCGGGGATATCCTGGGCCTTGATGAGTCCCATGTCGTACACGTCGATGACGCCGTACTGGAACTGGGCCTCGGCCACGGACTTGACGGCCCGGACCTGCAGGTGGATGTCGGAGACCTTCTCCGCCACCTTTGCGGCATATTCCATACTGGCAACGTCTCCCACCACCAGGGGCCGGCAGCGGTCATACACGCTCTTGTCAGATAGGGCCTTGACCGTAATTTCCGGGCCGTTGCCGAAGGGATCGCCCATGGAGATGCCAAGGATGGGTTTTTCCATCGTCATTCCTCCTGTCCGATGTTGCATTTTTCACTGGGGAAGCACCTGCTGATAGATGCGACGGGCATCCTCGGCGGTGACCTCCCGCATATTATTGACCAGCAGACGGGTAACCTGCATGCCGGCGGCCACCAGACCTTCCAGGTCGTCTCTGGAGACATTGAAGGACTCCAGGCTGGTGGGAATCTCCAGATGGGTGACAATGTCGCTCATACGCTGAATGACCCAGGCGCTCTTTTCCTCCTCGGTGACGCAGGTCTTCTCCCCGTGAACGATCCGGTCATAAGCCACCGCCAGCTTGGAGCGGATAGCCGGCTCGTTGAACTTCATCACCGGCACCAGCAAAATGGCGTTGGACACGCCGTGGGCGATGTGATACTTGCCGCCCAGAGGATAGCTGAGGGCGTGAACGGCGGTGGTGCCAGAGCAGGTGATGGCCACGCCGGCGTAGAAGGCCGCAATCTGCATCTGGTTCTTGGCATCCAGAGCCTCGGGGTCGTCACAGGCCCGCTCAATGTTGTTCATAATCAGGTCAAAGGCCTCCAGAGCGAAGGTGTCGCTGAAGGGATTGGCCTTGTTGGAGGTAAAGCACTCGATGGCGTGGGCCATGGCGTCCACGCCGGTGGCGGCGGCGATTTTCCGGGGCAGGTCCCGAATCATCACGGCGTCCAGAATCACGTAGTCGGGCACCATGCTGCCGTTGACGATACCGACCTTCAGCTCCTTCTCCGGCACGGCCACAATGGCGTTGGGAGTGGCCTCAGAGCCGGTGCCGGCGGTAGTGGGAATCAGGCAGGTGGTGACAGTCTTCCGGGCCAGGCCGGGATTGTCCAGCAGGTCCTTGACGGTGTAGTGTTCCGTGGCCAGAAGGCTGGCCAGCTTGGCGGTATCCATAACGCTGCCGCCGCCCACGGCCACAATGAAGTCGGCGCCGGAGGCCTTGAAGGCGTCCACCAGCTTCTGCACCTGCTCGTAAGTGGGCTCCGGGGGCAGATCGGAAATCACTTCCACGGCCACGCCGGCCTCTTTCAGCCGGGCCAGGGGATGCTCCACCAGGCCGGTGGCCAGAATGCCCTTATCGGTGAACACCGCCACCTTTTTCACACCGGCCACCAGGGTCTTCAGGTTATCCAGTGCGTTTTTACCGCTGTATACCGTCCGCGGCATCGTCATGCTGTATGTTTCCAGTGCCATAACATCTCGTTCCTTTCCTGTTACGCGTTCTCATACTGCGGCGCCGGCAAAGCCGCTGACGGCATACCCCGGCTGTCTCAGAAGGGTCAGAATCAAATCCTCCTCTCCGAATCCGCCGGATTTGGAGAGAATCTCATACTGCTTTCCGCAGTAGTTGATTAAAGAGAGCACCACACCGGGCGTTGGCTCGCCCAGGGGAATCAGCTCTGTACAGTGGGTGGCCTCCAGGAAGGCCAGCAGGGTGTCTCCGCCGATAATGAGGATGCGGGCGTCCGCCCCGCGGTCCAGCAGCTCCCGCAGCAATGCGGCGATCCGCTGAGAGACTCTTTGCCGAACCTCCTCCAGATTCCACTCCGCCGTCTCCTCCATCACGGAGGCGTCCCCGCTGCCGGAGAGGGTATCCACCACAAGGGCGGAGGAATTCTGGTAAGCGGCCCACAGCTGATCGGCTGTCTCCTGGAAGGCAGCGGCGCACTGTGGGTCCTCGCCCAACAGCCGTTCCATGGAAAGATGAATTCTGGGGATACCGTTCTGTTCCGCCAGATCCAGCTGTCCGCTGGAAATGGGATTGACGCTGCCGCAGATCACCAGCAGCCGGTCCGTGGTCTTTTCATAGGCCTTGGCGTAACCGCCGCTGAGGCCTAAGTAGGCGGGCAGGCTCTCCGCCAGCCCTGAGCAGCCGGCCAGAACCTTCAACAGTCCCCGATCCCGCAGCATGGTCAGCTGCCGCTCCAGATCCTCCTGGGACCCGCAGTCAAAGAGATAAATGCATTTTTCATCTGAAAGCCGGAGTTCCTGGCTGTCCCGGGGGATCACCTGAACCGGCACATCGCTCTGGAGCGCCATGAGGGATGGCACATAGCTCTCTGTCACCGGCTCAAAGGGGTCCTGTCCAAATACGCTCTGGCTGACAGGAACGCCGTCAATGTAATGGATGCCGTCCAATGTGACCCGCTTCATCTTGGGCAGTGCCGGAATGAAGCACAGCTCCTGCTGGCCGCTGCCGTCCAGCGTGGCCTCCAGCTCCGCGCCCACATTTCCCCGCAGGGCGGAATCTGTTTTTTTGAAGATGCAGGCGATACCGGCCGCCGCCGCCCGCTCCACCACCGGCCGGACCGCCTCATAGGCCTCCCGGGGAGACAGGTGCCGCGTGGGCACACACAGCACCAGAACCTCCGGCCCGTCTCCGGTGAAGTTCGTATGTACGTCGGTGATGATTTTCGTAGAGGCGCCGGCGGCGGAGAATTTCACGCCGGTATCCAGCGCTCCTGTAAAGTCATCTGCGATAATCAGAAGCCTGATCATTGTGTCAAAACCACCTTTTTCATGGTTGCGGGGCAACTCCCCGGTTATACTTGGGCGGAACGCCACTGCCCTTATCCGCGAACCTCGATGTGATCCGCGCGGCTCATAGCCTCCTCGCTGAGTTCCTGCCCGATCCCGGGAAGCTCCGGAACCCGGTAATATCCGTTTTCCGGCATGTAGTCGTACTTGCACAAAGACCGGATCTGCTCTTTCAGCGCTCCGCTGTGGAGCTCGTGAATGATGAAATTGGGAATGGCTGCCTCCACCTGCAGCGCCGCAGCTGTGCTGATAGGGCCGCCGCAGCAGTGCCCTTGAATGGTGCAGTCGTACAGGTTGGCAAGATCCGCCACCTTTTTACCCTCCGTGATGCCGCCCACCAGACAGAAGTCCGGCTGGAGCACCTGCAAGGAGTGATCCTCCAGAAACGGGCGGTAGCCCCACCGGGTGAAAATCCGCTCTCCCGCGGCCAGCGGAATGGAAACGTTCTCCCGGATGAATTTCATGGAGTCGCTGTTGAGGGGGTGGACTGCCTCCTCCATATAGTAGATGTCATACGGCTCCAGCGCCTTGGCCAGCTGAATGGCCGTGTTGCTGTCCGTAAAGGCGTGGTTCTCGATGATAATGTCCAGATCCTTGCCGCCGGCGGCCCGCATGGCCTCCACACGGGCGCAGGCCCGGTCCAGCACCTTGCTGGGCATAATTCCCCGCAGCTTCCAGGTGTCGTCCCTGCTGGCGCGGATCCAAACGCCCTGATCCGTGACGCCAATGGGGTCCACCTTTACCGCGGTGTATCCCTGGGCCGCCGCGTCCCGCACCGCCTGTGCGTAGTCCGCCGGATCGTCCAGGTACAGCTTCACAGGTCCCCAGCCGAACTGCACCTGACTGGCGTAGGTGCGGATGCGCTCCTGGCACTTCCCGCCCAGCAGCTGGTAAACCGGCGCCTGAAAGACCTTGCCCTTGATGTCCCACAGGGCGATGTCAATGGCGCTGATGCCCGCATAGATCACGGTGCCTCCTGCCATACCCCAGAAGGTGTTGCGGAACAGGTCCTCCCAGATGGCCTCAATATCCAGCGGGTTTTTCCCGATAATGCGGGTGCCCAGGTCCCGGACAATGTTCACACCCGCAAAATGGGCGTTGCCGTAGCCGGTCCCCACTTCACCGAAGCCGCTGATTCCCTCGTCCGTGTTGATGCGGATGCAGATGGGAGCGATGCTCCGGTTGCCAATCTGGGGCAGCAGATCGTAGATATCAATGCTGGTAATCTTCATATCAACTGTTCCTCAGCCTCGCTCAATTCCAGTAGTCGCTGAGGTGGTCCCGGATGCGCAGTGCCCGATCAATCATCTCGTTGGTGTAGCGCTCCTGCACCTCATCAATGGCGTAGGGGCCCCGGAACTTGGTGGTGGTGTACAGCCCAAGGCGCTGGAAGTACATCTTGTGGAAGCTGAGGTTCACGCTGTCAGACTGCCGGGTGAACACGATGATGGGCAGCATGTCGAAAAACAGCCGCATGGCGGCCTCCCGGCTTTTCTCATGGTAAAGCCGATAGGCGTGGACAAACAGCTCAAACAGTCCCGAGGGCATCAGCGCGTGGATGCCCCGGTCATAGGCCTCGATCATCTGATCGCTGCCCCAGGAGCCGCTGACATTGAGCCGGCCGTCGGTGGCCTTCAAGATGTCGGTATAGTCCCGGCCCGGATTTTCCGTTTCGATTTTGATGCAGCGGAAGCTGTCAAACTCCTCAAACATGGATTTGACAAAGGGGGCTTTCAGCTCGTTGTCCTTGGTGTCCTGCAGGCACAAAAACGGCGGATGCAGGTCGTCCATGGCCGCCACCAGCTCCCGGTAGCTCTCCTCAGTCACCGTTGGCATAAAGAGGTTGATACCGTCTACGCCCAAATCCAGATAGCGCTTGGCCTGTTCCACGCAGGCGGCCTTATCTGTTCCCCGGACGTTGGGGATCACAATTCCGCGGCCTGCCGCCCTGGTCACATCCACCAGCTCGGAGGCCATCCGGTACCGCTCGTCCTCGCTGAGGCAGTCGATCTCGCTGGCAAAGCAGGGGGCCAGGAACCCGGACACCCCGGCCTCCAGCGCCGCCTCTGCCGTGCGCCGCAGGTCCGCCCAGTTGATGGACAGGTCCTCATTAAAGGGCGTATTTACAGTGGTGATAATCCCAAACATGGGATAGAGTTCTTTCATAGGGCCTCCTTTTTCCCGCCGTCCCATCCCGGTCTGGGATGGGACGGACCGGCATTATGCCCAGTAAGAGGGGATCTTGTCCCGCAGGGCGATGGCGTAGTCGATCAGGTCCTCGGCATAGCGCTGGTGATACTCGTCGAAGAAGACCTCCTCGCGGCTGACGGCTTCTTCAAACACGCCGATCTTCTTGAAGTAGAGCTTGTGGAAATAGCGGTTGAGGGGCTGGCTCTGGCGGGTGAAGCTGATCACCGGCAGCATATCGAAGAACAGCTCCATGGCCTTATCCCGCTTGCCCTTGTGATAGAGCTCGTAGACATTGACGAACAGCTCCGGCATACCGGAGGGCATCAGCGCGTGGATGCCGCGGTCATAAGCCTCGATGGACTGGCTGCTGCCCC
This sequence comes from uncultured Oscillospiraceae bacterium, assembly GCA_958426425.1. GTDB lineage: Bacteria > Bacillota > Clostridia > Oscillospirales > Oscillospiraceae > Oscillibacter. Next base: position 15,662 of record CATZYY010000018.1, on the reverse strand, counting down.
AGGCGCCGCTGATATTCATGCGGCCCTCGGTGGCTTTGAGGATGCGGGTGTACTTGGGGCCCGGGTCCTTGACCTCGATCTTGGCGCAGCGCACGCTCTCAAACTCGTCGAACAGGCGCAGCAGCAGGCGGTCAGGCAGGCCGTCGTCGGTCATAGACACGTCCTGAATGCACAGGAAGTTGGGCTTCATATCGTCAATCTTCTTAACCATGGCGCAGTACTCGTCGTCCGTGGTGTAGGGCATGTTCAGGTTCAGGCCGTCCACACCCAGCTCTAAGTACTCTTTGCACTGGCGCAGGCGGGTCTCCTCGTCATTGGCGGTGATACTGGGGATCACGATGCAGTTTTCCTTGGTATGGGCCAGGGCAACGGTCTCCCGCACCTCCTGAATGATCTCCTCATGAGTCAGCTGGTTCATCTCGCTGGCCATGCAGGGCACCAGGAAACCGGCAACGCCCGCGTCCATGCAGGTCTGGATTTCCCGCCGGAAGGAAGGCCAATCAATTTCCTTGTTGTTGCCGGAGTGGAACGGAGTGATGACTGTCGTAATAATACCATGCATCGGATACAGTTCTTTCATTTTAAGACACCTCCACAGTGTGTTCATTCCGCTTTTGTACAGTTTGCGAGGGTTGACTCCCGTTCTTTCTAGATTTAATTATATGGATTGCACAGGTGCAATCAACAAAGCGGGTCTGTCGCTTTGTTTCCAAATGAAACATTTTTAAAAACCAGGCGCGGAGTTTTTAAACACAGGCGCAAATTTGCTTTCCCTTTTTGTTAAATTTAAATAAAGTTAAAATTTGCGCAAGAAAAATGTCGTTACAAACCTGCCTTTACCCGGTTTGTCAGCACACCCAGGCCCTCAATCTCGCAGGTAACCTCATCTCCATCCTGTAAAAACACCGGGGGATTCATGCCAAACCCAATTCCCGTGGGACTTCCGGTAGCAAAAATGGTGCCCGCAGGCAGCGTGACACCTCGGCTGAGCTCACTGATGATATCCGCCGCGTCAAAGATCATGTCCCTGGTATTGCCATTTTGCCGCAGCTGCCCATTGACCCACAGGCGAATCCGCAGCTGCGGAGGAAAAGCAATTTCATCCGCTGTCACAATCCACGGCCCCATGGGACAGGTGCCGTCCAGGCTCTTCATGAAGTAATTCTGCTTGTGGCGGCTCAGCTCCCGGGCAGTTACATCGTTGAGGATGCAATAGCCAAAGATGTACGACGGTGCCTCCTCCTTGGAGACATGATAGGCGTCTTTCCCCAAAATCACCGCCAGCTCGCACTCATAGTCCATGGTGGACACAAAATCCTCGTGGAGGGGGATCTCCTCCCCAGTCCCTCTGCATCGGTCCACCGCCTTTCCGAAAAAGATTGGCCAAACTCGTTCCGTCCGCTGTTCCTTCAGGGCGTCTGCCATTTCGTCTGCATGGGCCTTGTAGTTGAGGCCCATGCACACCACATCCCGCACCGGATGGGGAATGGGTGCGGTCAGCTGAACGCTCTCCAGAGGCCGGCGGGCGGAAGCCGGGGCCTGGTGAGACCGGGATTCCATCTCCCGCAGGGACTGTCGGTCCGTACCGCGGATCAGTTCATTCATGGTGTGGAAGGAATACCCCAGTTCGCGCACTGGAACCACATCGTTTTCCACCAGAACAGCCACCTGCTCCACACCGTCCAGCAAACAGGTCAACAGCTTCATCTGAAACACCTCGCCTTTTTAATTTCTGTCTTTTCCATATAAGCGTCTAATTTCTCAAGTTTACACTCATTGTACGAATCCCTGCGGCTCGCCTTCAAGAGCGCCACGCCTCCGAAGTGATTCATTACAGAGCATTTTTTCTTCGGCACTACTTGCTTTTTGAACAGTTTGTTGATATGATCGGGAAAACAATTTGTCTTTTTTGTCAATTTATCTGTTAATGGTAAAAATCGTGGATAACAACGGTTTATTCTGAAACTATGCAGAGAGGAGCGCGTGCGTTATGAAAAAGCTGCGGCTGTTGTGCATTCCCCCCTACGAGGGCATGTATCACCTGATGACCAACATCGCCGCCCAGCGGAGCGATGTGGAGCTGATTATCCACATGGGAAACCTGGAGGACGGTCTGAAGGCGGTTCTGGAAAACAGTGACAACAATATTGACGCCATTATCTCCCGGGGCGGAACCATGGAAACCATCCGCCGCCACTGCGACATTCCCGCCTGCGACATCATTCCCTCCGCCTATGATGTGCTGCGCACCATCCGTCTGGCCCAGGGCATGGCAGAACGGCTGGCCATTGTAGGCTTTCCCAGCATTGCCAAACAGGCGGAAATGCTGTGCGACATCATGCAGTATGGATACGAGGTCCATACCATCCACAGCACGGAAGAGTGCGATGCCTGTTTGGAAAATCTCCGCAACCAGGGCGTCCAGGTCATTGTGGGCGACATGATCTCCTCCTCCTGCGCCCAAAAGTACGGAATGCACGGGCTGCTGATTGTCTCCGGCATAGAAAGTGTGGAGGCCGCTATTGACAGCGCCGTAGAGATGTATCGCTGTTATGACGCCGTTGCCAAGGATGTATCGCTGTTCTCCGACCTGCTTCGCTCCAGCGATCAGGACACCCTCATTTATACCTCCGACGGGCAGGAATACTTTTCATCCACCCAGGACCTGCCTGCCGAGCTGCTGGAGACCCTTCAGCAAAAGGTGGCCTATGTGATTGCGCAGCGGTCTGTACGGATTCTCCGCAATGTGGGCGGTAATTCCGTTGTGATTCAGGGAAGGCTGCTCCAGTCCCGGGGAGAGGATTTTTGCGTATACCGCCTTACCAAAACCACACAGCCCGCAGGACTGGACAAGCACGCCATCCGCTATCTCTCCGCAGACAGCGACCTGCCTGACTGCAGCCCACTGGAGTACTATCTGGGCGGAAGCGAGCGGATTCTGGCCACACAGAACGCCTGCGACCGATACGCCGGCATGAACGGCCCCGTTTTGATCGTAGGTGCCAGAGGCACCGGCAAGGACCGCTTCGCCCACTACATATACGCCCACAGCCGCCTGAAGCAGAGTTCCTTTGTGATGATCGACGTGACGCTGCTGGACGACCGTGGCTGGAACTATCTGTTGGAAAATGACAACTCCCCGCTGACCAGTTCGGGCCTGTCCATCTATTTTCAGCGCATGAACGCCGCCACCGCGGCCCAGCGGCAGCAGCTGCTGATCTATTTAAAGAGCTCCTGTGTGCTGCGGAGCAACCGCCTGTACTTTTCCTACAGCCTGGACGATTACTTTGACCCCCAGGACAGTCTCTATCTCTATCTCACAGAGGCTCTGAACTGCCTGCGGCTGGAACCGCCGCAGCTCTCTCAGCGGCTGGAGGATATCCCCACTCTGGTGGGACTGTATATCAATGCCATCAATGTCCAATACGGAACCCGGGTGGTGGGACTGACCCGCGAGGCCATGCTGCTGCTGCAAAACCAGGCCTGGCCCCGGAATGTGGACCAGCTGCTGCAGGCAGTCCGGGACCTGGTCATCAATGCCAACACCTCCTATATTTCCGAAGAACAGGTGGAAAATCTGCTCAAGCGGGCGCCCCAGGCCGTAGCTCCCGCCCAGGATTCCCGCATCAGGCCCAACGCCACATTGGATGAGCTGGTCCATGAAATCGTGCTGCAGGTATATAAGGAGGAAAACATGAATCAGACCCACACCGCCAAGCGCCTGGGGATCAGCCGCAGCACTCTTTGGAGAATGCTGAAATAGCCGTTTCAAATTAAAACAGTTTTTGTTGAAATTGGTTAATAATTTAAGCATTTCTCCTGTGGTTTGCCATTGAAGGTTCTTCCTGTATTTGTTAGCTTTAAAACAGAAGATCAGACAAATACATCGCTCCCTGAGCGGGGGCGGAAGGAGGATATTATGGCAGCGCAGCATTTTGATACCACGCAGTTCCCTCAGCGGAAAAACACCCACAGCGTCAAGTGGGACACCATGTCCAGCCGGTATGGGCGGGAGGACCTTCTTCCCCTGTGGGTGGCGGATATGGACTTTGCATCTCCCCCCTGCATTGTGGAGGCCCTGCGCAAAGCCGCGGACTTCGGCGTTTTCGGCTATTTTTCCCCCCCAGCCTCCTATCAGGACGCCTTTATTGACTGGGAGACCACCCGCCACGGCGTAACCCCGGAGCGGGCATGGCTCCGCTTCACCCCCGGTGTTATCACCGGCATGTTCTGGGCCATCAGCTCTCTCACTGCCCCCGGCGACAGCATTGCCATCCTGACGCCCTGCTACTATCCCTTCATGGACGCAGTGGCCGACACAGGCCGCCGTCTGGTCTGCAGCAGTCTGGTCCACACGGAGACGGGCTATGAAATTGACTGGGCGGATCTGGAGGAAAAAATTCGAACCCAGTCCGTCAAGATGCTGCTTTTGTGCTCCCCCCACAACCCGGTGGGCCGCGTCTGGCGGGAGGAGGAGCTGTCCCGCCTTCTGGAGCTGTGCCAGCGGTACAATGTTCTCACCATCAGCGATGAAATCCATCAGGACATCGTCTTTGGCTGCAAAAACGTCTCCTGCCTGCACTTCCCCCAGCATTTCTCCCGGCTGATCGTGCTGACCTCCGGTTCCAAGACCTTTAACATTGCGGGTCTGCAAAACTCCTTTGCCATCATTCCCGACGAGGCCATGCGCCAGACCTTTGACGCCTATGTAAAGACCCTGCGCATCAAGAAGGGCGTCTCCTTTGGCTACATTGCCGCAGAAGCCGGTTTCCGGGACGGCGGTCCCTGGCTGGATGAGATGCTGACCTACCTCCAGGGCAACTACGATTTGCTCAAATCCACCCTGACCGCCGCCCTGCCTCAGATTCACGTGGAGCCTCTGGAGGGAACGTACATGGTCTGGGTGGACCTGTCCGCCTATGTGACGCCGGACCAGCTGGTGGAAGTGGTTCAAAATCAGGCACATTTGGCCGTGGACTTCGGCTTCTGGTTCTGGCCCAAGGATCAGGTGCCGGCAGGCGACGCCCACATCCGCATCAACATTGCCACCTCCCGCGACAATGTGCATACAGCCGCTCAGCAGCTGATTGCCGCAATTGAAGCCAATCATTAATTTTCTTCAAATTATTTACAGAAAGGGTGTGCTCTTTGTGCCTGTAAACCGCCTTCGGGAAATTCTGAACAACAACGGAACTTCCATCGCCACCCGTATCTCCAGCCGCTGGGGCCTGATTACCGAACTGGCCGGGTATGGACAGTGCTACGACTACATCGAATACCTGGCTGAGTATGCCCCCCTGCAAACAGAGGACTATGAAAATATGTCCCGAGCCTGTGAGCTGCACAACATGGGGTCCATTTTAAAGGTGGATTTTCAAAACCGCTTTTGGACCGCCCAGAAGGCCCTGGCTGCCGGTATGCAGGGCATCCTCTTTACCGACTGCAAGACCCCGGCGGAAATTGAGGAATGCATCTACATGACCATGCCGGACACGCCGGAGTACGGCGGCCGGTTTGGGTATCCCAGCTACCGCTGGATTGGGTATCACCCCAATCAGTCTCAGATGGATTACGCCAAAATGGTGGCAGATTGCGTCCGCCTGTTCATGATCGAGAAGAAGGAAGCCGTAGACCACATTGAGGAAATCTGCCGGATTCCCGGTGTGGACATGATCCAGTTCGGCCCTTCCGACTACTCCATGAGCTGCGGAAAAAACGCCGCAGATCCCGGCTGGATCGACTGCCGCAAGGAGGCGGAGCGGCACTGCATCCGTGTGGCGCTGGAGCACGGCGTTCAGCCCCGCTGCGAAATCGAAACTGTGCAGGACGCCCAGTACTACATGGATCTCGGCGTCAAGCATTTCTGCCTGGGCGACCAGGTGAAGATTCTGCGCAACTGGTGGACGGAAAACGGCAACGCCCTGAAGGCTCTGGTAAAGTAACCGGCCCATTGAGGCCAGTCGGCTAAGTTCTGCTTTCAATTCGTTTCTCCGTCATAATAAGAATCCCAATTCCAGAGACGCTGGGCTGTACCCACGCAGCATAGGTACCTGTCGTCTGCTTGAAGTTCCAGGTTTTGTCAAAAAGAAAGACACGCCGACGGCGTGTCTTTCTTTTTGAATTCCGCCGCCCAGGACGACAGCCCGCTTCCGTGATGATGGCTTCGGGACGACCGTGCGCTTCCTTTGCTCACAGGGAAGCCGCCTGCGGAGTGCTGCTTTACCGCCCTATGGCATGGAGCCAGAGTGCCATGCCCGCAAAGGCGGTCAACTGAGGCGGCCTTTCTGATTCCGGCAAAGACGCCCGCCCCGAGAAAATGCAGGAAGCCCCCAGGCGACACAGGTACCCGTGCCGCCCCGGAGGCTTCCAAAAATCCGATAATCCGAGAAGGTGTCCTGTTGCTATGAGCCGCCGGCACCTGAACAAGCAGCAAGACCGGAGGCTTACTGCCTCCGGTCTTGCTGAATATCGTTTGAGATCAGTGGTTCTGCTCGTACTCAACAATGGCGTCCACCTTTTTGCCGGAGCGCTCATTGTACTCGTAGGTGCAGGACAGGTAAGCCTCGATCAGCTCCTTGGCCAGCATGTTGCCGGTGACCTGGCTGCCCAGGGTGATGATGTTGCAGTTGTTGGACAGGCAGGCCCGCTTGGCGGAATACACATTCAGCACATTGGCGGCATAAGCGCCCTTGACCTTGTTGGCGGCCAGCATCACGCCGATGCCGGTGCCGCAGAACAGAATACCCCGGTCGTACTTCTTGGCCGCCACAGCCTCGGCCACCTCGATAGCCACATGGGCATAGATGGTATCCTCACTGCCAAAGTCTGTAACCTCATGGCCCAGGCCCTTGACAAATTCGATCATTTCCTGCTTAAAAGCCTTTGCGTTGGGATCGCAGCCCATTGCGATTTTCATGTTGAAACCAACCTCCGTTTAAGTTTCCTTTCCAAATTCCTTGATACTGCGCTCATATCGTTTCCACTTGTTGGCAATGTTCCGCTTGGTGGCGGTGCGGAACTTCTCCGCCTCACCCTGCTCCAGAAAATCGATGTAGGACTGGTGCTCCGCCAGCATCTTTTCCTTCCCTTCCGGTGTCTCCAGCAGCGTCTCGCCGTAGAGCATCTTAAAGAAGGAGAGGATATCCCACAAGCTCTCGATCAGCGTGCAGGTCCGCACCAGACCGGAGGCCTGGTAGATGGCAAAGTGAAATTCGCGGTTTTTCAAGTGGATGCTTTTGGCGTTAAGGGTGGGAGCCATGAGAATCTCCCGGTATTGCTGGTGCAGCGCTTTAATCTGCTCCAATTGCTCCGGGGTAATATTCTGGCAGGCGGCGTAGGCCGCTTCCGATTCCAGCAGCTGCCGCAAGCGGTAGATTTCAGAGATCTCATCCTTCTTGAGGTTCACCAGACGCACGCCCACATAGGGCTCTGAAACGGCAATTCCCTTTCGTTCCAGTGTATTCAGCGCTTCCCGCACCGGCATCCGACTGACCCCCAGCTCCGCTGAGATCTGTTCAGTGCGAAGTTTGTCGCCCATCTGCAGCGTACCGTCCATGATCCAATCCATGAGACATTTCAGGACCTGATCGGCCAGCTTGCTGCGCTGTAAGATAACCTCCTGCTTTTCCGCTCCGCGGCTTCCGCTCTTTGTCATGGCAGTTTCGTATCTCCTGTAATACTTGAAATTACAGAGAAAGCGTTCCCAGCATCTTCTCCAGGACGGCCACCTGGGCGGTCTCCTCGATCAGCTCCACAACGTGCTCCGCGGCCACGGCGGTCTTGCCGATACCAACCGCACCGTGATCGGCCAGCAAGAACGCGTCCAAATCCGGCTGTGCGGCAAACATCTCCTTGACCATGGGCACGTCCTCTTCCCGGACCATGGCGGCCTGGACATTGAGGTTGGGCAGGTCGCCCTTGAACTTCAGCTGAGAGTGCCAGGTGACCAGGGGCAGGGGCTTCTTCGTGGAAGACCAGGCGATGGCATAGGGGGAGTGCACGTGGACCACAGCGTTGGCCGTGGGCTGAACCTTGTAGATGTAGCCGTGGAGGGTGGCTTCCTTGGTGGGCTTGCCCTTGGGCAGATCGTCGCCCTCGATCAGGTTGCCGTCAAAATCGCAGACCACAAAGCCCTTGACGATTTCCTTCTCCACGTCCACCACGCAGTCACCCATGGAGCCGCCGCTGGCCTTCACCAGCATCCACTCCGTGCCGGGAATCCGGGCGCTGACGTTGCCGCCGCTTCCTGTCTGTAACTTTCTATTATACACACGGTCACAGGCGATGACAAGATCCTTTGCCGTCATTAAAATATCTTTATTCATATCTATCACCTTTCTTCTGTTCTCTCCCGGTCAAGCCGAAAGATGCGGAATCTTATTTCTTAGACGCTTCCATCTCTTCCAGCATGATCTTGGCAGCCTTCACGCCCCACTCGGGGGTATCCAGGTTGCCCTCAATCTCGATCACTTCGATGTTGGGGTTCAGGTTATCCTTCAGGGTTTCAATCAGGGCCCGGTCGGCCTCGGGATCGTAGAGGGCCTCGCCGATGGTGGTGTTGTGGCGCATGCCGTCGGTGGGGATCAGCACCTTTACCGGGCAGCTGGCGGGATAGTCCGCCGTGTTGAGGCGGGTAGCCACGATCTTGGCAATGTCCCGGGCCTCGTCTGCCGTGATCTTGATGTGGACAGTGTCGGCATTGTGGTCATAGGTCTTGCGGCTTTCCAGGTTGGGCACCACATTGGCCTCTTTCTTATTGTAGTCCACAAAGTCGATGCCACCCAGGCTCACCACCAGGGGAACCCGACTGGCGGTGGTCTTCAGCAGGCGCACGGCAGCGCCGGGGCCATAGGAGAAGCCGCCGCCGAAGTACTCCGAGGTGATCTCATGCATGGTCAGATCCAGAACGCCGTCAATGAGGCCGTCGGCGGCCATCTGCTCCATAACGGCGCCGCCCACACCGGTGGCGTGGAAGCCCAGGACCTCGTAGCCGTTGCGCTCCAGCTCTTCCACCGCGGCCATGCAGCCGTTGTTGGTGACGCCCATCAGCGTCAGGCCGATCACGGGCTTGTCGCGCTTGGCAATGACCTCACCGGCGGTCTGCACCATGCCGATGACGCAGCCACAGGCGTTGGCGATGACCTTCTCGGTAATCAGGTTCAGTCCCGTGCAGTCGCAGATGGTGGGCATGGCCACAATGTCCTTATCGCCCACCACCAGGCTGAACTGCTTGGTGCCGCTGGCCACAGTGGTGGCCATAACCTTGGGGAAGCCGATGGGCAGAACGGACATGGCAGCGGTGGCCATGGTGGTGTTCTGCAGGCCGCCCACGGAGATGATACCCTGAATTTTCCCCTCCTTGTAAAGGTTTTCCACATAGGCAGTGACGGCCTTGCGCATGAACTCGATTTTCTCGCCCTTGGTCTTGTCCTCCAGCTCGGACCAGGGGGTGCCGTAGGCGGCGACGATCTCTCCCCGGGACACATCCACAACCTTGCCGTTGTCGTCGGGGTCGGAGCACTCAGTGGGGCCGGTGGCAGTGTTCAGCACCAGAGCCTTTAAACCCGCCTTTTCAATGCACTTCTTCATATAGGCGCTTTCCGTGTATTTGGTATCGCAGCTTTCAATAATGGCAATTGTTTTCATGATGAACACCGCATCTTTCATAAAAATCATGCCGTCGGCCGGCTTTACCCGGCCGACGGCAGTTTCTTTACAGGACTCCGCTGGATTCGGTTTCGATTTGCAGCTTACAGCTCGATGCCGCCGATCTCCTTGGCGCGCTCAGCCCAAGGCTTGGAATCGGCCTTGGCACCGAAGTACTTCTTCTCCACGAACTCAGGCGTGGTGCCCTTGGCGGCAGACTCCTTGGCAATGATGGCCTTGGAGTACTTGTCGAAGTCAAAGTCGCTGTCCTTGGTGCCGATGACAGGCAGCTGGTTGTTGTGGTCGCCCTCATAGGCCTCCACAGCGGCGGACAGGATCACGTCGTGGGCCAGCAGCAGGTGCTTGTAGGGATCCACGCCGGCGCGGTTGCAGCGGCGCAGGACCTCGCGGATGCCCTGCCAGGCGGCGACCATATCCACATAGCGGCCGGGAGGGCAGATGTCGTAGTGGAGCTTCTCCACCATGTCCTGAGGAGCGTCGATGTTGCCCATGACGAACACGGCGTCGCCCACGCAGAAGTAGGGACCCTTCTCGGTCTCCACCATGACGGTCATGGATCCGGGGCTGTGGCCGAAGCTCTCGAACACGGTGACACCGGGGACGATCTCCACTTCGCCCTTGACGGTCTCGAAGCGGGAGGGAATGTCGATGCCGGCTTTCTTGTCGACGATGTCATAGGGAGCGATGAACTGATCCTTGTAGGTCACGTCGCCATCCTTGCAGATGATGGGACGGCAGTAGCTCTTAAAGTGCAGGGAGACGGGATTGTGGGCGTAGTTCCACTCCACCTCGTTGACGATGAAGCGGGCGTTGACGAACTTCTCCAGATAGAACACATGGTCCCAGTGCAGGTGGGTGAACAGAACGATGTCCACATCCTCGGGCTTGTAGCCGGCCTGGGCCAGGCGGGACTCAATGTCGTCCACGCCGGGGCGCTGCATGGAGGGGCCGTGATGATACTTGTCGGCGTGCTCGTTCCAGGACATACCGGTGTCCACCAAGATCAGCTTGTCGCCGCCCTCGATGAGGAAGGTGAAGTCCGGGAGCTGATCCAGCTCGTTGGTCAGGCCGTACTTCTCGATGTACTTGCTGCAGGAGAAGTGATACCAGTACTCCAGGGGCTTGGTGGGAATGTAACCGCTGTTGAGAGGACGAATCTTGTAGTTCATAGTGATGCCTTCCTTTCAAAAATTCTCATATCTTACTGGAACTTGCTTGCTGTGCAAAGGGGAATTTTCCTTTACTTCTGGGCCTTGGCAGCCTGCTCGGCAATGGCCTCGTCGGAATAGATGCCCTTCTTCAGCCGACGCATTCTCTTATCCAGCATAGCAGTAATCAGCGGGCAAGTAAAGGCCGTGACGATGGCGGCGATGGTTACCTGAGCGGTAGCAGCGGAAGCAACGGGAGCAAAGCTGGTGTCTACCTCAGCCATATAGGCGGGAACCGCAGTGGCGTTGGCAGCGGTGGTGCCGATGGCGGCGCCCATGGCGTTGCGCTTCTTCTTGGGCAGGAAGATCTGGTAGACAGCGTAGAACACGAAAGCAGAGAGAGCGGAAATCACAGCCAGGACCACGCCGCCGATACCGCCGCTGACCAAGCCTCTGAGACTCATGCCGGCGCCAATGGGGATCATCATGAAGAAGGTAACGATGGGCAGGGCATTGGTAGCGTGCTTGCGGAACTCGCCGTCCAGGTTGCCCCAGATAATGCCCACAATCAGGGGAACCAGGGTGGCCACGAAGGTCATGAAGGGGATGGAAGCCATGCCGGCCGCGCCCATGGCAATCATGGTGAAGAAGGGACCGTCGTTCAGGGACAGGATGGAGATGGCACCGGCGTCGGTGTCGTCGCCGTACTGCTGGGCAATGGCTAAGTACTCACCGCCGGCGGAGTTGGTGATGGCCGCGATGATGGCCATGGGAGTGACACCCAGCAGACCCACAGGGCCGCACAGAGCACTGACCAGCAAGCCCAGTGCAACGCCCAGGACAAACTTGATGGCAGTCAGCACGATGCCTTTGTAGAAGGGCATACCCACGTGCCGAATGTCAATGGACGCGCCGTTGAGCAGCAGGAACAAGCCCAACAGACAGGAGGTTCCGGTACTGAACAGGCCGGTGGTAAAGCCGCCGATCTTCAGTGCATCTGGGGAAATGGTGTTGACAATGACGCCGATAAACAGGGGAACAATGATGATGCCGCCGGGAATTTTACGCATGAGGGAGAAAAAGCTTTTCTTTTCAGTGTTTTCCATTTTGCGGTCTCCTTCCAGCACATTGTGGTGATATAGGCCCTTGCCTCGGTTGATTGGATGTTGGATATTGGATCCAATCTTTAATTTTATTCTACCTCCTTTTTACAAAAAGTCAATAAACAGCTTATCCAAAAAAAGTTTACATTTTTGTGCTTCATATACATGTTTTATGAATCGCACAAGGTGCTCTTTGATTGTTTTCAACGATATTCTGTAAAAAATGTTAGAGTAATCGATTTACTTTTTAGCAATATTGTATAATCGCTACAAATTTCCGATTTTTGAGGCTCTGCTTGTTTTTCTGTCACTTTGCGGCAAACCTGACACCGGCGGGCGCTTGTCTTTCAAGAGGGACTATGCTAGAATAGGCCACAAGCAAAAGCATTCCGGCATGCCGGAACGTGCGAAAAACAGGAGGAATGCGCAATGAGCCGAGTGTCCACCCCGTTTCTGTTTGTTAATCCCAAATCCTACCTTTGGGGGAAGGAGAGCCTGGCCCTGGCCCAGGCGGCGGACCGGATTGCCGCAGAAACCGGCGTCCAGATCTTCTTCACCTGCCCTTATGCCGATTTGCGTTTGATCGCGGAGCACACCAGCCATATTACCGTCACCGCCCAGAACATGGACGCGCTGAAGCCCGGCCGGGGCATGGGCGCTGTGCTGCCGGAGTCCCTGGTAGAGGCCGGCGCCAAGGCAGTGGTTTTGAACCATGCTGAGAACCAGAAGACCCTGGCGGAGCTGTATGCCTGTATCAACCGGGCCAAGGAGTTGGGTCTTATCACCATTGTCTGTGCTGACTCCACTGTGGAAGCTCAGGCTGTGGCCCAGCTGGGCGTGGATGTGATCCTGGCGGAACCCACCGCACTGATCGGCACCGGCACCACCGCCGATGACAGCTATACCGTGGAGACCACCAAAGCCATTAAGTCCGTGGATCCGGATGTAAAGGTCATGATCGCCTCCGGCATTACCACCGCCGAGGACTGCTACAAAGTGGTGTACCTTGGTGCCGACGGCACCGGATCCACCTCCGGCATCGTCAAGGCGCCCTCTCCCGCCGGCCGGGTGGAGGAGATGGTACGGGCCATTATCAAAGCGGTTAAGGACCGCTGAGGCGGCCCCTTCTATCTGCCACGGCATTAATTTGCGATTTGTCCCCGCTTTTGGCAAAAGCCGCCGCGGGAGGGACTTCTACCCGTGCGATTGGCTGATACTGGCGGTGTATCATTTTCTTTCACATTATAATAAGGAACAGCCGCTTTCCGGTTTGGAAAGCGGCTGTTTTTTGCTATAGGGTTCCTCACACTGCCAGTATACACAAAAGGGATTTTAAAGGCGGAAAAACTTGGTGCCCCCTTATTTTAGCGCTATCATTTTTTTGGGCCTCAGCGCGCTAGCCATCCCCTGAACGTCAGCTGACAACCAATCGCCTACGGTGCCGCGGCTGGGGTCTAAAAGGTCAGCCTCTACGGATGCCGCACCAGCGTCCCTATCCCAGCTGGCACATGGTCCATACGGCGTTGTGGTCCGACAGCTCCTTGCCGCCGAACCGCTCCAGAGCGGAGCCGGGCCCGGCGAAGGTCAAGTCCTCCTTAGCGGTGGAGACCATGCGGCTCTCTCCCGCCCGTAGCCCCCGCAGCAAAATCCAGTCCAGCCGCAGCGGCAGAAAGCTGCCGTCCGGCAAAGGCTTGCGCCGGGTCAGCCGAGGCTGTTTGGGCACAATCTCGTATCCCGCCTCCGCACACATGGGCAGCAGAGGCTCAAAGTCGAACACACCTTCCAGACAGCGGCGGCGCAGGGCCGGGGAGCCGGCAATGTCGCCGATGTCCTCCTTGCTGCGGCCGTCAAAGGTGTTGGTGTTCAGGTCGCCCCCCAAAATCACCGGCATCCCCGGCAGCTCCCGGTCCACCGCCTCCAGAATGGTCCGCATCTGCGCCTGCCGCCCCGCACCATGGGTTCGGTTCTCCAGGTGGATGGACACGGCCCCCAGGGGCTTTCCGCCTACGTCCAGCTCCGCGTACACCGCAAGACGGCCGCCGATGCGCCGCTGCCGGTCGAAGTACCAGTTGTACTGCTCCGGAAGGCGGATCACCCCCGCCCGCCGGATGGGCCACCGGGAGAACACGGCGTTGCCGTGGAAACCCTTCTCGTTGCGCTCATCCACCAGCTCGATGAACTCCAGGCCCCAGGCGTAGTTGAGGCCGAAGGCTTTGGCCAACTCCCGGGCAGTGTTTTTGTTACCGGAGCGGAAGCAGCCGTCGTCCAGCTCGTTGGCCAGGATCAGGTCGAAGGGCTGGATGGCCGGGCAGTCCCGGAGGAATTCCCGGATCTCCTCCAGGTGGACGCCCCGCTCCATGTTGAACATCAGCACGCCCAGCCGGTCCGGCACCTCTGCGGGAGCAGGCACGAAGTTGTCGGTCTCCGCCTGGGAAAACTGCGGGATCATGGCCATGACCTCCGCCTGGCTCTGCTGGTCCAGCAGCGCGCCCAGGGTATTCCGGTCCGAAAGAGACAGTCCGTTCATAATAGGATTCCTCCTCATGTCATATTCTCTCCGGCAAGCGGAGAAACAGTCTCCACCGCCGGATCTTCGCCGCTGTACCCATGCAGGCGCTGTGGTCCAATGCATTTTATTTCCCATGTCTTGGAGCAAAACAGATATTTAAAACTGGCGTTCTGTCCCACTATGGTCTTCCCAACAGCAGTGAACGCCATATTTCATGGAATTCTGTCTTTATCTAATTTTATACCACCTATGAAAACCATTTGCAAATCATAAACGGAGATGGTTCTTCCGTTAATCTGAAGCCTCAATAGGTTGGAGACTCTTTTGCTTGTCCAAGCGATGACCATGCGTTATTTTCATAAATCAGCGTCAGAGCTCTAGCCTGGTGCCGCCGTCACGGTTTTCGTGTAAACCATCTTCCATAACAGCAAAAAATACGAGGCCAGAGGAGAAAAATTTTTGTAAATTTTTGCGCACAGATTTTCATTTTTTAATTGACCCGACGAAAGGGAGGTGTATAATAAAACCAGTATGATTCAGACCAAAAAACCTATCTTTTGGAGGAAACGCACATGTTTGAATTCCTGATTAAGAAGCTGAAGGCCCATCCCCGCAAGATCGTCTTCACCGAGGGCACCGATCCCCGCATTCTGGAGGCTTCCGCCCGTCTGCTGTCCGGTACCTTCCTGACCCCCGTGCTGGTGGGCAACGCCGATGAGATCCAGGCGGCCGCCGAGGAGATTGGCTTCAATATCCGGGGCGCCGAAATCATTGATCCCGCCACTTTCCCCGAGATGGACAAGATGGTTGCCACCATGGTGGAGCTGCGCAAGGGCAAAATGACCGAGGACCAGTGCCGCGCTGCCCTGTCCCAGGCCAACTACTTCGGCACCATGCTGGTGAAGATGGGCTATGCCGATGCCCTGCTGGGCGGCGCCACCTATTCCACCGCCGACACAGTTCGTCCCGCTCTGCAGATCGTCAAGACCAAGCCCGGCAGCAAGATCGTCTCCTCCTGCTTCATTCTGGTCCGTCCCTCCGCCACCGGCGACCGCGAGGTTCTGGCCATGGGCGACTGCGCCATCAACATCAAGCCCACAGAAGACGAGCTGGTAGAGATCGCCCTGGAGACCGCCGCCACCGCCAAGGTCTTCGGCATCGATCCCAAGGTGGCCTTCCTCAGCTACTCCACCCTGGGCTCCGGCAAGGGCGAGGACGTGGACAAGATGCGCAACG
>CATZYY010000017.1 GCA_958426425.1 uncultured Oscillospiraceae bacterium | reverse complement strand
GACAGGTGGGCCTTATCAAGGTCCTGTCCTGTCAGAAGTTCCGGGATGGCGTCCGCATGGAGATTCTCAGCGGGCAGCGGGCCCTTTCCTATCTGGGCCATGTGTACGACCAGGCCCGGTCCGCGGGGCAGCGGCTCAGCGTAAAACCGGATGGCATTCTGCCGGCCCTGGAGCGGCTGGAGACCGAGCATGCCGCCCTGAAAACCCGGGAGGCCGCCATGGAGGACCAGCTGTTCCAAAGCATCGCCGGGTCCTATGCCGGAGCGGAACATGCCTTGGTGTTTCAGCCCGCCCTGCGGCCGGACAGTGTCCGGCGGCTGGCCGACACCCTGGGCCACGCCTGCACGGGTCTTGTCGCGGTGTTCGCCGGGGAGGAGTGCCACTATAACTATGCCCTGCTCCGCGCTGACGGAACGGACATCTCCTCCACGGTAAAGGCCCTGAATGCCGCCCTCCACGGCCGGGGCGGCGGCCGCAGCGGCTTCGCCCAGGGCAGTGTCCAGGCAACAGAGGCGGAGATCCGGGACTTTTTCAACAATCTTTCCTGAGAGGTGGACAATTCATGCGCTATGTGATGCTGGAATACGCGGAGCCCCAGGAGGACGAGGCCCGGCAGGTCTACTCCGAGCTGGACCGGGAGAACATGGAGACCCGGCGGGTGGAGCTGTACCCAAACGGCCTGTGGTTCGCCTACGGTGACGAGCACGGCAGGGAGGAGGCGCTGAACCCCGTTCCCTTCCCGGAGGATATCCGGGAACTGACCGTGCCGGGGAAGGTGACGGCCCGGACCATTGCCCCCGGCGTGTTCCGGGAGGTCTGGGACCAGGCGGCGGAGCGGCCCGACGGGTTTATGGGCATGTTTTTCTGAGGGGGCAGCCGTGGAACAATGCACGATTTGTCTCGCAGGGGGCTGCTTTTGGGGCATGGAGGCGCTGTACCGCGCCCTGCCCGGCGTAACGGACGTCCAGTGCGGCTACGCCAACGGCGACAGCGCCGCCCACGCCAACTATGAGGACGTGTGCACCGGAATCACCGGCTTTCGGGAGGCGGTGATGGTGACCTGGAATCCGGGGGTGACCACGCTGGAGGCGCTTTTGTTTGCCTTCTTCGCTGTGGTGGATGTGGAACTTCCCAACCGACAGGGAGCGGATGTGGGCACCCAGTACCAAAGTGGCATTTATTGGATACGGTCCCAGCAGGAGGAAACCGTCCGGGCCATTGCCGCCCTGGAAGCATCGGCGGTGCCGGTGTTTGCCGTGGAGCTGAAGCCTTTGGAGAACTTCTTCCCGGCAGAGGAATACCACCAGCGGTATCTGGAAAAACACCCCAAGGGCTACTGCCATATTTCTCCCTTGCGGCGCCAGGCCCTGATCTGCTATCCCTTCCAGCGGGAGAATTATACCCGCCCGGCCCGGCAGCTGTTGGCAGAAAAAATGGACATATAAAAAGACGCGGCCCATTGGGCCGCGCCTCAGCGTGTCGAAAAAATCTTTTCGACACGCTGCTTATGTTTTTTGAACTTAAAAAGTTTTGAAAAACAGGTGATTTAAATAGCGCAGGACACCCCTCCTGGGTTTCCCGCGCACACTCTTCCTTCCACGTAATCAATGTTTTCCCGGTTTATCGACAGACTAAGACGCGGCCCAATGGGCCGCGTCTTTTCATCTTCCGGTCACATTCCGGTCACACGATCAGGAAGAACTTGATGAGGAACAGGGCGGAGATCACATAGGTCAGGGCGGAGACGTCCTTGGCCTTGCCGGTAAAGACCTTGATGACCGTGTAGGAGATCAGGCCGATGCCGATGGCGTGGCCGATGGAGCTGGAGATGGGCATGGCAATCAGCATCAGGGAAACGGGCACCATCTGATCCAGGTCGTCGAAGTTGACGTTCTTCAGTCCCATCAGCATCAGCACGCCCACATAGATCAGCGCGGCAGAGGTGGCCGCAGCAGGGATGATGGCGGCGATGGGGGCGATGAAGATGCAGGCCAGGAACAGCACGCCGGTGGTCAGGGCGGTGAGGCCCGTGCGGCCGCCGGCCTCCACGCCGGAGGCGGACTCCACGAAGGTGGTGACGGTGGAGGTGCCGGTGCAGGCGCCGGCCACGGTGCCGATGGCGTCGGAGAGCAGAGCCTCCTTCATGTTGGGCATATTGCCGTCCTTATCCACCATGCCGGCCCGGGAGGCGGTGCCAACCAGGGTGCCGATGGTGTCGAACATGTCGATCATGCAGAAGGTGATGATCAGGGTGATGGCCGTAAACCAGCCGATCTGCAGGAACCCTTCAAAATTGAACTTGAAGAAGGTGGTCTCCATCATGTCGGCGAAGGGGGGCACGAAGGAGGCGGTGGAGAGGGAGGCGAAGGGATTCACGCCCAGCACCACAAAATCACCAATCCAGTAGATGACGGACGCCACCAGCATACCCAACAGCACAGCGGCCTTGACACCCTTCTTGGCCAGAATCACAATGACGAACAAACCGATGAACATGGTGACTACCGTCAGCACCATGGTGGCATAGCCGCTGCCCATGGTAGTCTGGGCCACGCTGGGAGTCAGGGCGCCAAAGAAATCCCGCATCACATAGAAGGGGCCGCCGGTCTCGGAGTACACGCCCACGTTGGACCCCAGGCCGATGTTCATCAGCATCAGTCCAATGGCGGGAGCAATGCCCAGCCGCACGCCCAGAGGGATAGCCTCCACGATCTTTTCCCGGATGTTCAGCACTGATAGGATCAGGAATACAATGCCCTCCAGCAGGATGATGACCAGAGCCGCCTGGAAGGAGGCCACATAGCTCAGCCCGGTCAGGGCGGCGATGTTGGAAGCCACCACGGCAAAGAAACTGTTGAGGCCCATACCGGGGGCCAGGGCGAAGGGCTTGTTGGCCAGGAATGCCATGCAGAACATGGCCAGGGCTGAGGCAATGCAGGTGGCCAGGAACACACCGTTCCACAGGGCCGAACCCGTGTCAAAGTTGGTCAGGAGGTTGGGGTTGAGTGCGATGATGTACGCCATGGTCATGAAGGTGGTCAGGCCTGCCAGGATCTCCGTGCGCACGGTAGTGCCGTTCTTTTGCAGCTGAAAGATCTTTTCCATGTTTCACTCCCTCTTTCTCTCAAAGTCTATTGGTTGACCTTTGTATAGGTGGACAAATCCTGTCTTTATATCATAGCCTATATTTGGTAAATTTGCAATATTCTCAAAAAAGAATAACCCTTTTTCCGGGGGACGTGTTTTACGGATACGCCCCGGCCAAAACAAAAGCGCCGCGCAGGATAACCTGCGCAGCGCTTCAGCCTTCAAATAGGATCTCTCAGGTGCCAGCCGGCTCATTCATGGCGGCGGTGATGTACTGCTCACCGTAGAGGGCGTCATACATCACATCATCTCGCAGCGCCAGAAGCTCTCGCTGCTGGTCGGTCAGGGCAGCATCCTCCAGGGAATAGGAGGGGACGCCCTCTCCATCCACAAAATACAGCTCCGTGTTGGTCAGGCACACCTCACTGACCTTCTCCAGCAAGGCCCAGTACCGGGACACGGTGCCGCCGGTCAGCTCCAGCAGCTGGGGACCGATGGCGGTAATGCTGCTGTCCCGCTCCGTGCCCTCCAGGCCCTGCAGCAGCGCGGCGTCGTTGGCCCAGATCAGATAGTCGGTGGAGTAGAGATCGTTGATCTCATCCGCCGTCCACTCCGTGGTGTCGTTGTCCGGGCACAGGCCCAGCTTGGTGTACACCGTGTCTCCGTCGGTCATAAAGAGGTTGGGCCGATGGTCCCCGAAGAAGACCAGAATCGTGGGCTCTTCTGACTGCTGCAGGGCGTCGGTCAGCTCGCCCAGGGCCTGATCGGCCCGGGTGATGCCCTCTACCATGACCCGGACGATATCCATATCCTCCTGGCTGAGCGCGTCACAGGTGACGCCCACCTGACACTCATAGCCGAATTTATCCGGGTTAAAGGGCTGGTGGTTCTCCATGGTGATGCCATAGAGGAAGGCCCGCTGTCCGCCGGCGTTGATGGCCTCCATCCGGTTCAGCATGCCCTGATAGAAGTAGCCGTCCCGCATGTAGTAGCCGCCGTAGACCCCGTCCTCCCGCTCAATACCCAAAGCCTGAATATCAGCGGAAAACAGCAGGTCGGAAAAGCCCAGCAGGGGATAGGTGACGGTGCGATTATAGAGGCTGTCGTCGTAGCCGTGGAGCAGTGCCGCCCGATAGTCCCCGCCGCTGGTGTACTGCTCCGCCAGGGAGTCGAACCGCTCGTAGAGGTCGTCCTCCAGGAAGCAGATGTTGGTGCCGGGACCAAAGTCCAGGTTGTTGATACCATAGAGCATGGACATCTCGATGTACCCGGTGCCGTAGCCCAGGTAATGGCTGTGGAAATCG
Organism: uncultured Oscillospiraceae bacterium; assembly: GCA_958426425.1. GTDB lineage: Bacteria > Bacillota > Clostridia > Oscillospirales > Oscillospiraceae > Oscillibacter. Next base: position 24,050 of record CATZYY010000017.1, on the reverse strand, counting down.
CCGCTGATGCTCTCGGCCTCCAGGGCGTGGAAGTTCTCCAGAGGGTCACTGTCAAAGGTAAGGCCCGGCAGCTTGGTCACGTCATAGAAGGACTCGGAGAGCACCATGAGGATGTTGGGCGCCGTCTGTTCCGCCGGGGCCGCATCGGTTTCCCCGTTTTCCAGCAAAATCTCGTCGATCCGGTCCAGCACCGCCGCCATATACTCCGGTCCGTATTCCTCCGGGGCCTCCTTGTCCTGGAGGAAGGCGTCCCGCCACAGGCTCAGGAGCAGGCCGTAGGTGTCGTGGCTGGAGGCGGCGTCCAAGCGGGTGATGATGTCAACCTGAAAAAGATCCGCCGCCCGGGCCGCGCCGGTATCGCAGCCCAGGCCCAGGACTGCCGTCAACGACAGGGAAAAGGCCAAAAAACGGCACCGCCCGACAATCCGGGTCAGGGGCGCTGTTACCGTCAGCAGTCCCACACAGACCGTCACGGCGATCAGAGCCATCCAGAAATCCACAGGAGGGGTCAGGTCTCCCGCCACACCGGCCACCTGCCCCAGCTGGGTGGCGAGACCAAAGTCCGCCAGGGAGAGGGGCGTGCCGTTGATGGCGTTTTTGAAGTAGTCCACCAGGGACAAAATCAGGGACACGGCGCCAACCAAAGCCCCGGCAATCCACAGCCGTCCCACCAGGGCTCCCAATGTCAGCACCAGGGCTCCCAGGCCTGTCGCCGTCAGTAGCAGGTAGCTGGGCCATTTGACGAACCACTCCCACACGGTGGAGAGGGACCCGGTGGCCACCCACTGGACCGCTACGCCGGTTCCAAGGCCCATGCAGAAGGCGGCGGCCACGCATAATGCGCACCGCAGCCACCAGGGGCCTAGGGTCCGGGGCATTTTCGGTTTTCTCACCAATCGTCTTTTCATGTTCTTCCCGCTCCGGCGGCAGGGCCGCGGGTCACCCCGCGGCCCTGCCGCCGTTTTCTGAATTTAGTAGGCCAGCTTCTCAGCCAGGTACGCCTTCAGCTCGCTGATGGGCATACGGACCTGCTCCATGGTGTCCCGGTCACGGACGGTAACGCAGTTGTCGCCTGCTTTCTCGGCGTCGCCCACGGTGTCAAAGTCCACGGTGACACAGTAGGGAGTGCCGATCTCGTCCTGACGGCGATAGCGCTTGCCGATGGAGCCGGTGTCGTCGTAGTCCACCATCCATTCCTTGGAAAGCTCGGCCTGGACCTCCCGGGCCTTGTCGGAGAGCTTCTTGGACAGGGGCAGCACGGCGCACTTGAAGGGGGCCAGGGCCGGATGGAAGTGCATGACGGTGCGGACGTCGTTCTTGGCCGGGTCCACCACTTCCTCGTCGTAGGCCTCGATCAGGAAGGCCAGAGTGACACGGTCGGCGCCCAGGGAGGGCTCCACCACATAGGGGATATACCGCTCATTGGTCTCCTGGTCAAAGTAGGTCATATCCTTGCCGGAGGTGTTCTGATGCTGGGTCAGATCGTAATCGGTGCGGTCCGCCACGCCCCACAGCTCGCCCCAGCCGAAGGGGAACATGAACTCAAAGTCGGTGGTGCCCTTGGAGTAGAAGCACAGCTCCTCGGGGCTGTGATCCCGCAGGCGCAGGTTCTCCTCCTTCATATTGAGGCCCAGCAGCCAGTCACGGCAGAAGCCGCGCCAATACTGGAACCACTCCAGATCGGTGCCGGGCTTGCAGAAGAACTCCAGCTCCATCTGCTCAAACTCCCGGGTGCGGAAGGTAAAGTTGCCCGGGGTGATCTCGTTGCGGAAGGACTTTCCGATCTGGCACACGCCGAAGGGCAGTTTTCTCCGGGTGGTACGCTGGACGTTCTGGAAGTTGACAAAGATGCCCTGAGCGGTTTCCGGCCGCAGGTACACGGTGTTCTTGGCATCCTCGGTGACGCCCTGGAAGGTCTTAAACATCAGGTTGAACTGCCGGATGTCGGTGAAATTGTGCTTGCCGCAGCTGGGGCAGGGAATGTTGTGCTCCTCGATGAAATTCTTCATCTCCTCCTGGGAGAAGGCGTCGATGGGCTTGCCCAGGTCCACGCCGTTTTCCCCGGCCCAGTCCTCGATCAGCTTGTCGGCCCGGAAGCGTTCCTTGCACTCCTTGCAGTCCATGAGGGGATCGGAGAAGCCGCCCAGATGGCCGGAGGCCACCCAGGTCTGGGGATTCATGAGAATGGCGGCGTCGAGCCCGACGTTATAAGGGTTCTCCTGAACGAACTTCTTCCACCAGGCCTTTTTTACGTTGTTCTTCAGCTCCACGCCCAGGGGGCCGTAGTCCCAGGTGTTGGCAAGGCCGCCGTAGATCTCGCTGCCGGCGAAGATAAAACCCCGGCCCTTGCACAGGGCCACGATCTTCTCCATGGTCTTTTCGGTGTTTTTCATGTTTCCTCCTCAAATTCTTGGCTCAAAACGGCAAAAAACGCCCTGAGCCGGTTTTCGGCTCAGGGCGAACAAGTTCTTGTCCGTGGTCCCACCTGAATTCGCATCTGGCTGATGCGCACTTCCTTTTCCGATAACGGCGGTATCCGGCGGGGCATTTCCTCCCCGCAGCTCCAGGGGGCCTTCCTCCGTTTTTCCGGAAGGGCTCGCACCAGCCGCCCTCTCTCTTTACCGGCCAAAACGGAATACTGTTCCCTGTTGCGCTTTTGTTGGGTATCGTGCGTACTGTACCATGTTTTTTCCGTAATGTCAAGCAAAAGGGGGATGAAAAACGCCCGTCCGGTGTTACCGGACGGGCGCGGAGGGACGTTTTTTACTTCTTGTCCTTGTCGTAGGCTACGACCACCCGGCGGCCCGGCTCGGTACCGGTGGAGTAGGTGGTAACGCCCGGCACATCCTGCAACGCGGTGTGGATCACATGGCGCTCATAGGCGTTCATGGGTTCCAGGGTGAAGTTCCGGCGGTATTTGACCACCTTGGCGGCCACCTTGTGGGCCAGGTGCTGCAGGCTCTGCTCCCGCTTTTTCCGGTAGCCCTCGGCGTCCAGCTGGACCCGGACCCGGCCGCCGCCGCTGCGGTTGACGGCATAGCTGGTCAGCTGCTGGATGGCGTCCAAAGTCTCACCCCGGCGACCGATCAGCGTCCGCAGATCCTGACCTTCCAGAATGACCTTATAGCGGCCCTTTTCCGGCAGATACACCCGGATATCCGCCTTGCTGTCCATCTGCTCCAGCAGACCGGACAGGAAGGTGCGGATGGCCTGGGCCTTTTCGTCGTCCACCTCCGGACCGTAGTCCTCGGGGCTGACAGGGGCAGCCGGTTCTGCGTCCTCCTTGGGGGCAGCGGGCTTTGGGGCTTTGGGAGGCTTAGGCGCCTTGGGGGCCTTGGGCGCTGCGCTGCGCTCCTCCTTCCGCTCTTCTTTTTTCTCCAGGGCGGGCTTGGGTGCCTTGGGAGGCTTGGGCGCCTCCGCCACAGGCTCCGGAGTAGGCTCGCTCTCCTCACCGTAGTAGACCCGGACCTTGGCCGGGCAGCTGCCCAGTCCTAAAAAGCCGGATTTGGCACGCTCCAGAATTTCAACGGACACATCATCCCGGTCCAGGCCAAGCTGACGCAGGGCGTTCTGGATGGCCTCGTCCTCGGTTTTGCCCGTTACATCAATAAACTCTCTCATTCCGTAACAAGCTCCTTACTGTTCACTGTCATACCGATCCTCACGGTAGGACCGGCCCCGGGCATAGGGGCGGTCTCCCACCCGGCCGGCCTCGGTGGTGCTGGTGGAGGCCTTCTTGGCCTTGGCGGCCTTGGCATCCTGAGCGGCCTTGCGCTTTTCCTTCAGGCTCTGCTTCTGGGCGGCCTGCTGGCGCTGCTTTTCCTGGAGAAGCTTTGCCTCCTCCTGGCGGCGCTTGCGGTCAGCCTCCTTGGCCTCATAGCGGGCGGTCTCCTCAGCTTCCAGCTTATTGGTGTAGAACCGGCCCATAATGGACTCCTGCACGATGGAGAAGGCGCTCTGGGCAATCCAGTACACGCCCAGGGCGGCAGGCATGATGAAGGCAATATAAATGGACATCAGAGGCATCAGCCACATCATGGTCTTGCCGGTGGCCGCTGCGGAACCCTCCATCTTGTTCTGACCCATGGTCACCTTGCTCAGCAGGAAGCTGAGGGCGCCGGAAATGATGGGGATGAGGATCAGTCCAATCAGAGCCCAGGAAAGACCTCCGCTCAGCTGGCCAAAGGCACTGCTGGGCTGGGCGGTCAGATCCAGGTTCAGGAAGTGATAATTGACGTTGACCCAGCCCTCATGCTGGGCAATGAAATCGGGGAACTGGCTGTTGATGATGTTGGCGATCTCGATCTGCTCATAGGCCGCGTTGGTGGTCAGCTCAATGCCGGCCCCCTGAATCAGCTCCCGGGCAGCCTCTACCACAGCCTGACCGGCCTCCCGGCCGCCGAAGTTCATGAAGTAGACGATGGGCTCCCGGATGATGTAGTACAGAGCCAGCAGAATGGGCAGAGGAAGAAAGCTCCACAGGCATCCGCTCATGGGATTGATGCCCTCTTCCTGATAGAACTTCTGCATCTCCTCGTTCATCTTGGCCTGGTTGTTGGCGTACTTCTTCCGGATTTCCTCCATTTTGCCGGACATCCGGTTCATCCGCACCATGCCTTTTTTGGACTTCATCTGGAAGGGCAGCAGAATCAGCTTGATCACCAGGGTAAAGAGGATAATGGCCACACCATAGGAGCCCGTCAGATTGTAGAACAGGCGCATCAGCGCGGCAAAGGGGATACAAATGTAGTATCCAATGGTTGAAAACATAGGTTCATTTCCTCCAAAGTGAAATGGACCGGCGGGGTGGATGAGCCCCGTTCCGGCCGCTAGGGAACCGGGTCGTAACCGCCCTTGTGAAAGGGATTGCAGCGCAGGATCCGCCGAAAAGCCATCCAGCCGCCCTTCAGGGCGCCGTATTTCTCAATGGCCTCCAAAGCGTACTGGGAGCAGGTGGGAATATAGTTGCAGCAACGGGGCCGGTAAGGAGAGATGGCCACCTGATAAAACCGGATCAGGGCCTTGAGCACATGTTTCATGGCAATTTCTCCTCCCAGAGCCCCAGCTTCCGGCAAAGCCGCCCAAAGGTATCGCACATCTCCTGCCAGGAGGCGGTGGCCGTTCTTCCCCGGGCCACCAAGATGATGTCATACCCCTGGCGCAGCTGCCCCTGGTGAAGGCGATACACCTCCCGCAGGCGGCGCCGACAGCGGTTGCGGACCACCGCGTGGCCCAGCTTTACCGAGGCCGTCAGCCCCAGGCGATTGTGGCCCAGGCGATTTTTCCGGCAATAGACCACCATGCAGCCGCTGACCGCCGACTTTCCCTTTTGGTACAGCCGCCGGAACTCGTGATTTTCTTTCAGGGTCACCGCTCGCTTCATGTCAAACCCGCCTTGTCGTGTGAGAACAGAAACTCAATGAGGGACGGAGGAATCCTTACAAATTCCCGCCGTCCCTGATGGCGTCTTATCACAAGTGTCTCCCGCGCTTGCTTTCCAGATCAATAGGACAGGCGGGCGCGGCCCTTGGCGCGGCGACGGGCCAGGACCTTGCGGCCGTTGGCAGTAGCCATTCTCTTGCGGAAACCATGGACCTTCTGGCCATGCAGCTTCTTGGGCTGATAGGTACGCTTCGTTGCCATAACTTAAGACACCTCCTGTCAGAATTGCGGTCGCCCCTGGAGGCGCCGCTTACTCGACATCCATCCTGACGGATGGACGCAGTAAACTTGTCCGCGTCCTTGCGACGCAGAGAATAGTATACAGACTTTTTCAAAATGTGTCAAGAATAACTTGAAAATTCCTGAAAAATGGTCTCTTTTTCTACGCTTTCGGCATAAAAAATAAAGTCTATTCAAAATCTGGTGGATAAAACAGAAATTTACCTCTATATGTTGTTTCTTTGATCAAGCGAAAAATTCAATCTTTATATTAGAATAAGTGTTGTAATCGTCTCGTCTTTTTGTTATACTGATACCATGTGATTTTGTCTATTTTTTACTAGAGAGAGGTGTTCTTTTTGAATTCCGTCGCCGACGTGTGGAACAACGTCCTCCAGCAATTGAAGGGCGAGCTGTCGGAAACCACCATCGCCACCTGGTTCGATGAACTGGAAGCGGTGGATATCCGGGGCAATACCTTTTTGCTCCACTGCTCCAACGACTTCAAGAAGGGATACATCGAATCCCTGTTCATGAAAAACATCAAGGCCTCCCTCCACGATATCTTCTCCACGGATTTCGAGGTGCAGATTCTGGACGATCAGGCCTTTGCGGAGTTCAACGGCGGGGAGACCCACCGTCAGAGCGACCGCTTCACCTCCGCGGAGTTTACCTTTGAGACCTTCGTGGTGGGCCCGTCCAACAAGCTGGCCTACGCGGCCTCCATGGCCGTGGCGGAGCATCCGGCCCAGAATTACAACCCCCTGCTGATCTACGGGGACTCCGGCCTTGGCAAAACCCATCTGCTCTACGCCATCGCCAACGTGATCCGCCGCAACGACGCCAAGGCCAAAATCGTCTACATCAAGGGCGACGATTTCATCAATGAATTCATTGAGCTGATTCGGGCCGGCCGCGGCAACGAATTCCGGGCCAAGTATCGGGAGGCGGACCTGCTGCTGGTGGACGACGTACAGTTCGTGGCCGGCAAGGAACAGGTGCAGAATGAGTTTTTCCACACCTTCAATACCCTGTATGAATCCGGCAAGCAGATTGTCCTGACCAGCGACCGTCCCCCCTCTGAGATGACGCTGCTGGACGACCGTCTGCGGACCCGGTTTGAGTGGGGCCTTCTGGCGGACGTGACGCCGCCGGATTTTGAGACCCGCCTCGCCATCATCAAAAACAAGGCGGCGCTGCTGGGCATGGAGCTGCCGGACAAAATCGCCGTCTACATCGCCCAGAACGTCACCGCCAATGTCCGCCAGCTGGAGGGTACCATTAACAAGATTCTGGCTTACAAGGACCTGCTGGGCAATGACACCGACGAGGAAACCGTCACCCGGGCCATTCAGGACATGCTGCGCCGCAGCAACGAGTACATCCCCACGCCGGAGACCATTCTGGAGTACATTGCCAAGTATTACAGTCTGGAGGAATCGGTCATCCGCGGACAGCAGCGCATCCGTGACGCCGTATCCGCCCGGCAGATTGCCATGTACCTGATCCGGTCCATGACCAACCTGAGCCTGGACGAAATCGGCAAGGTCTTTGACAACCGGGACCACTCCACGGTGCTCTACTCCATTCAGCAGATTGAAAAAAAGATGAAAAAGGACCCGGCTTTTGCCGAAACTGTGAAGGAGATCAAGACCAATATCAACTCCAAGCGATAAGCATAGACATTTTCCAACAAACTCTGTGGAAAAGGAAAACTTTCCTGTGGAAAACGCGCCTTTCAAAACAGCCGTGGAAAAGCCATGCAACTTATCCACTTCTTCCGTGGAGGAAAAAAATCAGTCCCTGCAAGCCTTTCCCCCTTTTTTCCACAGCTTTTGTCTCTGCTGCTGCTTTTTCTAAAATATTGATTCTTTTCTCTTAAAAAGACCGGCCCTGCGCCGAAATCCCACATATAGAGAGGAAGCGTCCCTATGATGAAATTCTCCTGCGAAAAGGCCCTGCTGCAAAGCGCCATTGCCGTCACCAGCCGGGCCGTGGCGCAAAAGAGCTCCATCCCAGCCCTGGAGGGCCTGCTGCTGCGGGCCGACACGGAGCTGATTGTCTCCGGCTATAATCTGCAGACCGGCATCCGCACCCGCATTCCCGCCGATGTCACCGGGGAGGGAGAGCTGGTACTGAACGCCCGCCTCTTCGGCGACATCATCCGCCGGATGCCGGACGATGTCATCACCTTCTCCGCCGACGAGCGGCAGGTGGTACACCTGAACTGCGGTGACGCGGATTTTGACATTCTTGGTCTGTCCGCCGCAGACTATCCGGAACTGCCCAACGTTGAAGACGATTTTTCCGTGGCCATTCAGCAGAAAACCCTGCGGGCCATGATCGAGGAAACCGCCTTCGCTGTATCCAATAACGAAAGCCGCCCCATTCACACCGGCGCCCTTTTTGAAATCAGCGACAAGGGCCTTACCATGGTGGCGGTGGACGGATTCCGCCTAGCTGTCCGCCGGGAGCCCCTGGAAAAAATTGACGGAGGCGCCTTTTCCTTTGTGGCGCCGGGCGCCGCTTTGAACGAGGTTAAGAGCATCTGCGCCGACAGCGAGGACCTTGCCTCCGTCACCCTGGGCAAGAGCCACATCTTATTTGAAGTGGGCGCCACGGAGCTGATCTGCCGCCGGCTGGAGGGTGAATTCCTGGATTACAAGAACGCCATCCCCAGGAAAAACCCCATCACCCTGATCGCCGACACCAAGAGCCTGATCGAGAGCATTGACCGTGTCTCCGTGGTGATCTCCGAAAAGCAGAAGAGCCCGGTCCGGTGCCTGTTCGACCATGACAAAGTGATTCTCTCCGCCAAAACCGGAAACGGCGAAGCCAAGGACGTTTGCCGTCTCAGCGGCGACGGCGCGGGACTGGAGATCGGCTTCAACAACCGCTATTTGATGGAGGCCCTGCGGTACGCTCCGGCGGATACGGTGCGGATTGAGCTGAATACCGGCGTGTCCCCGGCCATCATCGTCCCCACAGAGGGAGAGGAGAACTTCCTCTACATGGTGCTGCCAGTGCGCCTGAAGAGCGCGGAGTGACGCCATGAAGATCATTACCATTACGACAGAGTTCATCAAGCTCCAGGATCTTCTCAAATTCGCCAACCTGGTGGAGACCGGCGGCGAGGCCAAGGAGCGGATTCAGGCCGGAGAGGTCACGGTAGGCGGCGAAGTGTGCACCATGCGGGGAAAGAAAATCCGTCCGGGAGACGACGTGTGCTTCCATGGAGAGCACTATACGGTGACCTATGCGGATTGACGGCCTGGAGCTGCGGAATTTCCGGAATTATCGATCTGAGACCGTGGACTTTCACCCGGACTGCAATGTAATTTTCGGAGAGAACGCCCAGGGCAAGACAAATCTGCTGGAGGCCATTGTCTATCTGTCCTGCGGAAAATCTCCAAGGGCCAGGACTGACCGGGAGATGATCGCCTTTGATGCCCAGGAATCCTTGCTGGAGGCCCGGGTATTCTCCCGGCAGCGGGATTTCCGGGTTCGGGCGGAGCTGTACCGGGACCGGCGGCGAAAGCTCTCCGTCAATCAGGTGAGCGCCAAAAACGGCGCTGCCCTCACTCAGGTATATCATACGGTGTTCTTTTGCCCGGAAGATCTGTTTTTGATTCGGGAGGGGGCCGCCGCGCGGCGGAAGTTCATGGATACGGCCCTTTGTCAGCTGCGGCCCCGGTATGCCGCTGCCCTGACGGCCTATAACCGGGCCTACGACCACAAGACCCGGATTCTCCGGGACAGCGAAGAGCGGCCGGACCTTCTGGAAATGCTGCCGGAGTTCAACGAGCAGCTGATTCGTTTCGGCGCAGTATTGATTCACTACCGGCAGCAGTTTACCGCGGCCTTGAATCAGTATGCCGCCCTGCACCACCGGGAGTGTTCCGGCGGAAAAGAGGAGCTGTCCATTCAATACCAGACAGTCTCCGCCGTCACGGACCCGGCGGCAGATCTGATGGTGCTTACTGATCAGCTCCGCGGTCATATGGAATCCCACCAGGCGGCAGAGCGGGCCTCCCGGCTGTGCCTGTCGGGGCCTCATAAGGACGATCTGCTGGTGTCCATTGATGGCCGGGAAGCCAAAAGCTTTGCCTCCCAGGGTCAGACCCGGACGGCGGCACTGTCTATGAAGCTGGCGGAGCGGGAGATCTACAAAAATGCCACGGAGGAGTATCCGGTGCTGCTGCTGGACGATGTTCTCAGCGAGCTGGACCCAAAACGGCAGGAGTTTGTCTTGAACCGCATTGCCGGCGGGCAGGTGTTTATTACCTGCTGTGAGGACGACCGGCTGCCGGCTATGCTGGGCGGCAAGGTGCTGCACGTGCACGGAGGTTCCCTGGTGTGAAAGGCTGTTGAACAAGTAGTCCTGTGAAAATGACGGGCGGCCGTCAACGGCGTGATTGAGAGCGGTTTTATGGGGTTTAACTTTTAAAAAAGCGGCTTTTTCTCCATGTGCTTATCAACATTGTGGACTGTTCAGGGGCTTTTTGGAAAGGGGAGAGGGGATGTACCTGCATCTGGGTCAAAATGAAATCGTGCCGGAGCGGCGGGTCATCGGCATCTTTGACTTGGACAAGTGCAGCTATGAAAAGCGCACCCGGGAGTATCTGTCTGCGGCGGAAAAAGAGGGCGTGGTACTGGACGTGTCCGGCGACATTCCCAAATCCTTTGTGGTCTGCGACCATCCATACCACCGGCAGATTGTGTATCTGAGTCAGCTGAATCCCGCCACGCTGAAAAACCGAGCGGAGAGCGGGAAGCTGGAAATCTAAGGGGAGAACCTCTATGCAGCTTGCTGTTTGTCAAGCTTTGGAGAACGGACTGCTCCAGGTCCCCTTTCTGTCGTGAAAATTCCTGTGCTGGATTTTCTGGGTCTTTTTCGTCCTAGGTTTTTTGATCCAATAGACGGTATTGAAAAAGGCCCCGAGGAGCGCTTTGATTTTTCCGGCGCTTCCGGGCCTGCTGGCCGGGGAGGTTGGCTGCTGGACCATCACCGGCTGGGACCGACTGCTGCCTTTATTTGGATGGTGGCTTTGTTTTGCGCTGCTGTTGGGCTCAGTGGTCGCTACCATGGCCTGCCGCCTGCTGGGGAGAAGAGTCCCAAAACGCTGATGCTTTGATTGTTTGTTACAGGGCAAGGAGAAACGGGCCGGAAAAGGCTCCGGCCCGGCTCTTCTTGCCTTGTCACGGAAGGAGTTATTCAATTTATGGAAGAAAACGAGATCCTGCGCTCCACGGCAGTGGACGCGGAAAACGAGTACGACGCCTCGGAAATCCAGGTGCTGGAGGGGCTGGAGGCGGTGCGAAAGCGCCCCGGTATGTATATCGGCTCTACCTCCACCTCGGGATTGCACCATCTGGTCTATGAGATCGTGGACAACGCCATTGACGAGGCCCTGGCCGGTTACTGCACCGATATTCTGGTGCAGATTAACGATGGAGATACCATCACGGTGGTGGACAACGGCCGCGGTATCCCCGTGGATATCCAGGCCCAGACCGGAAAGCCCGCGCTGGAGGTGGTCTTCACCATCCTCCACGCCGGCGGCAAGTTCGGCGGCGGAGGCTACAAGGTCTCCGGCGGTCTTCACGGTGTAGGCGCCAGCGTGGTCAACGCCTTGAGCGAGTGGCTGGAAGTCCAGGTCCACAAGGACGGCAAGATCTATGAGATGAAGTTCTCCCGAGGCCATGTGACCCAGGATATGACCGTGGTGGGTACTACGGACCGCACCGGAACCACCGTCACCTTTAAGCCCGACCCGGAGATGTTTGAGGATACGGTGTACAGCTACGACACCCTCCACACCCGCATGCGGGAAGAGGCCTTCCTGAACGCCGGTCTGAAGATCCGTACCGTGGACAAGCGGCCGGGCAGGGAGCAGGAGGACACCATGTGCTATGCCGGCGGTATCCGGGAGTTTGTCACATGGCTCAACAAAAGCAAGGACGCTCTTCACAGCGATGTGATTTATATGTCCGGTACGAAGGACGACTCCATGGCGGAGGTGGCCTTCCAGTATAACGACGGCTATAACGAAACTATCCTCTCCTTCGCCAACAATGTCCACACCCCCGAGGGCGGTATGCACGAGGAGGGCTTCAAGCGGGCACTGACCACGGTCCTCAACAACTACGGCCGAAAGATCAAGATGCTCAAAGACGATGAGAAGGTCTCCGGCGAGGACTGCCGGGAGGGCCTCACCTGCGTCATCTCCGTGAAGCTGACCGACGCCCAGTTCGAGGGCCAGACCAAGGCCAAGCTGGGCAACAGCGAGATCCGCACTCTGGTCAACGGGATAGTCATGGAAAAGCTGGACATCTTCCTGGAGGAGAACCCCCAGGTGGGACGGATGATCCTGGACAAGGCCCTGACAGCCAACCGAGCCCGGGAGGCCGCCAAAAAGGCAAGAGAGTCCATCCGCCGCAAGACCGCTCTGGGCGGCGCCGCCATGCCGGACAAGCTGCGGGACTGCAACGAAAATAACCCTGAACTGACAGAAATCTATATCGTCGAGGGCGACTCCGCCGGCGGCTCCGCCACCCAGGGGCGGGACTCCCGGTTCCAGGCCATTCTGCCTCTTTGGGGCAAGATGCTGAACGTGGAGAAGGCCCGGGCCGACAAGGTCTACGGCAACGACAAGCTCCAGCCGGTCATTACAGCCCTGGGCGCCGGCATTGGAGAAGACTTTGATCTCAATAAGCTCCGCTATCACAAGGTCATCATCATGGCCGATGCCGATGTGGACGGCTCTCATATCCGGACGCTGCTGCTGACCTTCTTCTTCCGCTTCATGCGGCCATTGATTGAACACGGCTATGTGTACTCCGCCGTGCCGCCCCTCTTTAAGCTGACCCGTGGTAAGACTACCCGCCTGGCCTTTTCCGAGGAGGAGCGGGACGCCATCTCCGCTCAGCTCCGGGGGGACAACCCCAACGCCAAGGTAGACATCTCCCGGTTTAAGGGCCTGGGCGAGATGAATCCCCACGAGCTGTGGGAGACCACCATGGACCCGGAAAAGCGCACCCTGCGCCGCATCACCCTGGACGACGCCGTGGCCGCCGACGAGATCTTCACCATCCTCATGGGCGAGAAGGTGGAGCCCAGAAAGGAATTCATCGAGCGCAACGCCAAGTACGCGGTGAATCTGGACTACTAAAATGATGAAAGAGGGAACTTCGTTCCCCCTTTACCCGTAAAGGGTACGCCGCATCCGTAAGGCGGCATGGCCGCCGACGGCTGCGCAGTAGATTCCCCTCACCAGTGTGCGCACTGGTGACGCCGCCCAGGGCGGCTGGCCCAACATCATGCCGTTGGGTCTGCCGAGGCCCATTCCGTTAGGCCGAGGCTAGGTCAATGTATTTTTGTCAGGTCGCAGCGTTCAGAAAACATGCCGGTGGCATGTTTTCAGCGAAGACCGCAGCGGCTATGCCGCGAGGAGAGGCACTGATTGTCCTGACAAAAATGATTGGAATGTTCAATGCCTCTTGAGAGAGTGAGGAACGAAAGTTTATGAGTAAAAAACCCCAGTATGATCCGGAGGAGATTCGCTATCCCAATCAGAAAATTGAGATCTCTCCTCTGGTCCCTGAAATGGAGAAATCCTATATTGAGTACGCCATGAGCGTCATCGTGGGCCGGGCCCTGCCGGATGTGCGGGACGGATTGAAACCCGTCCACCGCCGCATCCTCTACGCCATGTATGAGGACAACCTGACCTACGACCATCCCTTCCGCAAGTGCGCCACCGCCGTGGGCGACGTGCTGGGCCGGTATCACCCCCACGGTGACGCCTCTGTTTACGACGCCCTGGTGCGCCTGGCTCAGGACTTCTCCATGCGCTATATGCTCATCGACGGCCACGGCAACTTCGGCTCCGTGGACGGCGATCCCCCGGCCGCTTATCGTTACACCGAGGCCCGCATGTCCCGCATCGCCGACGAGATGCTCCGGGACATTGACAAGGAGACGGTGGACTGGGACCCCAACTTTGACGAGACCCGTAAGGAGCCCAAGGTCCTGCCCTCCCGGTTTCCCAACCTGCTGGTCAACGGCTCCAGCGGCATCGCCGTGGGCATGGCCACCAACATCCCGCCCCACAACATGAGGGAGGTCATCGGCGCCGTGATCTGCGTGCTGGACGACCCGGAGGCCACTCTGGGCGACCTGATGCAGCACATCAAGGGCCCCGACTTCCCTACAAAGGGCATTATTATGGGCCGCAGCGGCATTCGGGCGGCCTACGCCACCGGCCGGGGGCGCATTGTCATCCGGGCCCGCCATGAGTTTGAGGAGTTCGGCAAGGACCGCACCCGTATCATCATCACCGAAATCCCCTACCAGGTCAACAAGCGCATGCTCATCAAGAATATGGCCGAGCAGGTGGAGGATAAGCGCCTGGAAGGTATCTCCAACATCCAGGACGAGTCCGACCGCAACGGCATGCGCATCGTCATCGAGTTGAAGCGGGACGCCAATCCCCAGGTGGTTTTGAATCGACTGTTCGCCCAGACCCAGCTGCAGACCTCTTTTGCGGTCAATATGCTGGCCCTGGTGGAGGTGGACGGCAAGCTGCAGCCCCGCATTTTGTCCCTGCGGCACATCCTGGATGAGTACATTGCCTATCAGGAGCAGGTCATTGTCCGGCGGACGAAATACGACCTGAAAAAGGCCCGGGAGCGGGCCCACCTGTTGGAGGGTCTGCTGATTGCCCAGGACAACATCGACGAGGTCATCAAGATCATCCGCTCCAGCTACGACAACGCCAAGGAGAACCTGATGAGCCGCTTTGGCCTGGACGATATCCAGGCCCAGGCCATTCTGGACATGCGGCTCAAGGCCCTCCAGGGACTGGACCGGGAAAAGCTGGAGAACGAGTACAAGGAGCTGGAGGACAAAATCGCCTGGTACGAAAAGGTCCTCGGCGACGAGGGTCTGGTCCGCCAGATTCTCAAAGAGGAGCTGACCGCCATCGCCGACAAGTACGGCGACGACCGGCTCACCGAGATTCAGGACGTGGAGGACGAGATCGATATCGAGGACCTGATCGAGGAGGAGGACTGCGTCTTCACGTTGACCCAGGCGGGATATATCAAGCGGACCCCGGTCAGCGAGTACACCGCCCAGTCCAAGGGCGGCATGGGCAAGAAGGGCATCACCACCCGGGAGGAGGACGTGGTGACGGACCTGTTCACCGCCTCCACCCACGACTATCTGTTCTTCTTCACCGACACCGGCAAGGTCTATCGGAAGAAGGGCTATCAAATCCCCGAGTCCGGCAAGACCGCCAAGGGCACCAACATTGTCAACATCCTCCAGGTGGAGCAGGGAGAGAAGATCCAGACCATGATCCACACCCGCCAGCTGGACGATGAGGACCGCTTCCTGGTGATGATTACCCGCAACGGAACGGTGAAGCGCCTGCCGGTGACGGCCCTGAAGAACATTCGAGCCAGCGGCATCCGGGCCATCACCCTGGAGGAAAACGACCAGCTGATCTCCGTCCGGGAGACCGACGGCACCCGGAAAATCATCATTGCCACGCACGACGGTCAGGCCATCTGCTTTGACGAGAATGACGTGCGGCCCATGGGCCGCACCGCCGTGGGCGTTCGGGGCATCCGTCTCCGGGAGGGCGACTACGTGGTGGGCGCCGCCCGGGCAAGAGCGGGAAAGACCGTCCTCTCCATTACGGAAAACGGCTACGGCAAGCGCACCCCCGTGGAAGAGTACCGCATCACCAACCGCGGCGGCCTTGGCATCCGCAACTACATGGTCACGGAGAAAACCGGCCCCGTGGTGGGCATCAAGGTGGTGGACGGGTCCGAGGACCTGCTGCTGGTGACCGAGAGCGGCATTTTGATCCGTACCCCGGTGGAGAACATCCGCTCCGCCGGCCGCTCTACCCAGGGCGTTATTGTCATGCGCTTCAAGGAGGAGGGCGACCGGGTGATCTCCATGGCCTTGACGGACCATGAGGAAAGTACGGCTGAAGAGGAAAGTGAGCCTGTGCCTTCTCAGGAGACGGACTCTGCGGAGCAGGTGATGGAACCCGCTTCCCAAACAGAAGACACCGAACCGGAGGCATAAAAAAGAAATGAGAGCGTGGGATCCCACGCTCTCATTCTTTAAAGACAAATAATTTGTACAGGGGAATATCCAGGGCCTTGGCAATATCGATCAAGGTGTCCATACTGCACGAGCTGACTCCGGTTTCAATTCGTTGGATAAAGGCCCGGCTGATGCCATCCTCTCCACATTCGTCAGCCAACTGCTGTTGTGTCAGACGGCGTTCTTTTCGGTAATATAAAATATTCAGGCCGATTTTGACCCATTCCTTGTAGTGGCGGATTTCCATGCGGCAAGCACCTCACCATGAGTGTAAACGGAAGTGCTCTGAAAATATACGCTTTAATAATTATCATATGATAACTATTAGTATGCAAATACGAATGATTTATGGTATAATGCCACCCGTGGGGTGGTATTGTGGAACTGCTGGAAAAAATCGCTGCGTGGGTCATAGGTATTCCCTTCTTTTATGTTAGTATGTGTATGACCGTCACATCCATGTTGTACGGTCGGTACTGGGCACGATACTATTATGCCAACGAATTTTTTGACCAACTCATAACCATGCCTGTCCGGCTATTGAAAAAAATCATTCAAAGGAATCAACGGAAGATGAAAACTGTCACCATCTATACCGACGGGGCCTGCTCCGGCAACCCCGGCCCCGGCGGCTGGGGCGCCATTTTAATGTACGGCCCCCACAAACGGGAGCTCTCCGGGGGAGAGGCCTCCACCACCAACAACCGCATGGAGCTGACTGCGGTGATCTCCGCCCTGGAGCTTTTAAAGGAGCCCTGCGCCGTGGACCTGTGGTCCGACTCCAAATACGTCATCGACGCTCTGGACAAGGGCTGGGCCAAGGGGTGGCGGGCCAAGGGCTGGATCAAGTCCGACAAAAAGCCGGCGCTGAACCCGGATCTGTGGGCGCGGCTGCTGGAATTGTGTGAAATCCACACCGTCCGCACCCACTGGGTCAAGGGCCACGCCGAAAACCCCTACAACAACCGCTGTGACGAACTGGCGGTGGCGGAGAGCCGGAAATACAAATAAAAACGGATTTTTGGGAAACAGAGTAAAAAACTGTCTGTACCCGGAGAAAAAGCAATCGTTTTCGTCTGAAACATTCACAAACTGTTCACAGGATAAACATAATTCGGTCAAAATTATCTAGTATCTTATACTCAAGCAAAGGGTCCTCCCAAACCCGATGCGTTTTCTCCCTCCTAAAACACACACAGCAAAAAGGACCGCCATCGGCGGTCCTTTTTGTGTCCTTTTTTGCAGGGTGGTTTGCCTTGTAAATCTTTCGTCTGCGGTGTAGAATAGCCCCAGAACAAAAATTCGTTTCCAAAAGGAGGTTTCTCATATGAAAGACGGCTTTATCACCGTGGCCGCCGGCACCCCCAAAATTCGGGTGGCCGACTGCCGCTACAACGCCGAGCAGATTTTTACCCTCATGCGGGAGGCCGACAAGCAGGGGGTCAAGGTTTTGGCTCTGCCGGAGCTGTGCCTGACCGGATACACCTGCGGCGACCTGTTTTTACAGGATACCTTGCTGAACGGCGCCGAGGAGGGGCTGAAGACCATTCTGGAGGCCACCAAACATCTGGACCTGGTGGCGGCCGTGGGCCTGCCGGTCCGGGACAAATGGAATAACAAGTTGTATAATTGCGCAGCTGTTATACAAAAAGGAGAGATTTTGGGCCTGGTTCCCAAGACCTATCTGCCCAATTACGGGGAGTTTTACGAGGAGCGGTGGTTTACGCCCTCCGGCGGCTTTGACGGAGTGGACCACAATGTGACCCTCTGCGGCCAGGAGGTCAACCTCAGCCGCAACGGGATCTTTGGCTGCACCGGGCTGGACAGCCTGGTGATCGGCGTGGAAATCTGCGAGGACCTGTGGGCCCCGGAGCCGCCCTCTGCCGTTCTGGCCCGGCAGGGCGCTACCATCATTTTGAACCTCTCCGCCTCCAATGAGACCGTGGGCAAGGCCGCCTATCGGCGGTCCCTGGTGACCGGACAATCCGGCCGGCTGGTGTGCGGCTACGTATATGCCGACGCCGGGGAAGGGGAGTCCACCACAGATCTGGTCTTCACCGGACACAACATCATCGCCGAAAACGGCACCCTGCTGGCGGAGCGGCGCTTTGCCACAGGCCTGACCATCAGCGAGATTGACGTGAAGAAGCTGGCGGCGGAGCGCCGCCGAATGAATACCTACGCCTCTCCGGAAAAAACGCCGGAAATCTGGCGGATTTCCTTCGACATGGATCTGACCCGTACCCGCTTGACCCGCCACATCTCGCCCACTCCCTTTGTGCCGGAGGATGCGGAGAGCCGTCAGGCCCGGTGCAGTGAAATTCTCTGTATCGCCGCCCTGGGCCTCAAAAAGCGGCTGGAGCACACCGGGGCAAAGACTGCCGTGGTGGGTCTTTCCGGCGGCCTGGACTCTACCTTGGCGGTGCTGATTACGGCTTTGGCCATGCAGATGCTGGACCGGCCTTCCACAGACATTATCGCCGTTACCATGCCCTGCTTCGGCACCACGGACCGGACCAAGTCTAACGCCGTGCTGCTGGCGGAGCGGCTGGGGGCCACATTGCGGACTGTGGACATCTCGGGCAGCGTCCGCAGCCACTTCAGGGACATCGGCCACGACCCGGAGGACCACTCCGTGACCTATGAAAACGCCCAGGCCCGGGAGCGGACCCAGGTGCTGATGGACATTGCCAACGCCACCGGCGGTCTTGTGATCGGCACCGGAGACTTGAGCGAATTGGCTCTGGGCTGGTGCACCTACAACGGCGACCATATGAGCAACTATGCCGTCAACGCCGGTATTCCCAAGACGCTGGTGCGGCATCTGGTCAGCTTCATCTCCGACGACAAGGAGGCGGAGGACCCCAAGCTGTCCACAGTCCTGACGGACATCCTGGACACCCCCGTGTCCCCGGAGCTGCTGCCCGCCGTTCAGGGGGAGATCAGTCAGAAGACCGAGGACCTGGTGGGACCCTATGAGCTCCATGACTTCTTCCTGTACTATATCATCCGCTGGGGCTTTGGTCCCAGGAAGGTGCTGCGGCTGGCGGAGCGGGCCTTTGCCGGAAAGTACAGCCGGGCGGTGCTGCTGAAATGGCTGCGGAGCTTCTACCGCCGGTTCTTCTCCCAGCAGTTCAAGCGCTCCTGCCTTGCCGACGGGCCCAAGGTGGGCTCTGTGGCCCTGTCGCCTCGGGGCGACTGGCGGATGCCCAGTGACGCGGTGGCGGCGCTGTGGCAGGAGGAGCTGGAAGGTCTGGACTGAGCAGCGCCTTTTTCCCGCCAGTCGCCTGAATACGGGGTCCCCGCAAAATCGGAGATTTTGTGGGGAAAGGAGGAGCAAGGGAGTGGACGGCGTTTTCGCCGGAGGCGGAAACAGAGGCAAACGGACTTTGCTCCGACGCGGCGGATGGCCCAGTGATGCCGTGGCGGCGCTGTGGCAGGAGGAGCTGGAGGGTCTTGAATAACACGCTTTTATGGCGGCGTTTAAGGTCCGCAGCCTATAAAAAATAGGTTTCGCTCAGATATAAAAAAGAGACGGCATTGCCGTCTCTTTTTTATTGGTTATTTGAGGTTGCTCACCTGCAGGCACCGCATGGCGTTGAGAATCGCCAGAAATGCCACGCCCACGTCGGCAAACACCGCCGCCCACATGGTGGCGTATCCAAAGGCGCCTAACAGCAGGACCAGTCCCTTGACGCCCAGGGCAAAGACGATGTTCTGCCGGACAATCCGCAGGGTCTTCCGGGAGATCTTCATAGCCAGGGCGATTTTAGAGGGCTTGTCGTCCATCAGGACAATGTCCGCCGCTTCAATGGCGGCGTCGGAGCCCAGAGCGCCCATGGCAATGCCCACGTCCGCCCGGCTCAGCACCGGGGCGTCGTTGATGCCGTCGCCCACAAAGGCCAGAGCCCCGGTCCGGTCCTTCCGCTCCAGCAGGGATTCCACAAATTCCACCTTGTCGGCGGGCAGCAGCTGGGCCCGGTAGTCGTCCAGACCCAGATCCGCTGCCACAGAGGCGGCCACTGTCTCCGCATCGCCGGTCAGCATCACCGTCTTTTTCACACCGCAGGATTTCAGGGCCGCAATAGCGGATTTGGCATCCTCCTTGGGCAGGTCCGCAATAACGATGTGACCGGCGTAGCGGCCGTCTACCGTCACATGGATGACCGTGCCCGGCAGATGGCAGTCCTTCCAGACCACGCTCTGCCGCTCCATGAGCCGGGTGTTGCCTACGCAGACCTCACCGCCGTCCACAGTGGCCCGGACGCCGTGACCGGCAATTTCCTCCACGTCCCGGACCCGGGCCACGTCAATGGGCAGACCGTAAGCGGCCTTCAGGGACAGAGAAATGGGATGGTCGGACCAGTGCTCCGCCAAAGCGGCTCGCTCCAGAACCTCTTCCTCGGTAAACCCTTCCGCCGGGTGGATGGCGGTGACGGAGAACACGCCCCGGGTAAGGGTGCCGGTTTTGTCAAATACCACGGTGTCGGTTTTGGCCAATGCCTCCAGATAGTTGCCACCCTTGACCAGAATGCCGCAGCGGCTGGCGCCGCCGATACCGCCGAAAAAGCTCAGAGGCACGGAGATTACCAGGGCGCAGGGGCAGGAGATCACCAGGAAGATCAGGGCCCTGTGGAGCCAATCACTCCACAACGTGCCCGCTAAGAAGCCAGGCAGGGAGGAAGCGGGGATCAGGGCCAGAGCTGCTGTGGGCAGCAGGAACAGCGCCGCCGCGGCAATTACCACACAGGGGGTGTAGTACCGGGCAAAGCGGGTGATGAAGGCCTCGCTGGAGGACTTTTTCTCGCTGGCGTTTTCCACCAGATCCAAAATTTTGGACACGGTAGATTCCTCACAGGGCCGGGTCACCCGGACCCGCAGCACGCCGGTCAGGTTCACGCAGCCGCTGATGATGGCATCGCCTGCCTCCACATCCCGGGGGGCGGATTCGCCGGTCAGAGCGGCGGTATCCAGAGAGGAGCTGCCGGTGAGTACCACGCCGTCCAGGGGTACCCGCTCGCCGGGCTTCACCACCACCACGGCATCCACGGCCACATCCTCCGGGTCCACCTCCTCGGTACTCCCATCCTCCCGCTCCAGGTTGGCAATATCAGGCCGGATGTCCATGAGGGCGGCAATGGACTGCCTGGAACGGCCTACGGCGTAGTCCTGGAACAGCTCGCCCACCTGGTAAAAGAGCATGACAAACACCGCTTCGGCGTACTCCGTGGTGAAGAAGGCGCCTACCGTGGCCAGGGCCATGAGAAAATTCTCGTCGAAGACCTGTCCGTGGGCGATGTTGCGGATGGCCTTCCACAGCACATCCCAGCCGATGACGGCATAGGGGATCAGGTACAGGGGCCACAGGGAGAGATATGGCCCGCTCTCTCCGTTGATGCTGTGATCTGCCAGGAAGGAGAGCGCCGCTGGAATGGGAATGTTGGGCAACAGTTTGATGAGGATGAGAAGCACCGCAGCCAAAATAATCCGCCGCAGCATTTTCTTCTGCTTCCGGGAGAGCTTGCTCATAAAAGAGGCCTCCTTTTTTCCAAGGGGGAGATTTTCAGCGGGAAAGAGGCCGCCGTTTTCGGCGGCCTCAAAGGCGGAGCTTCCGCCGTGGGTTTACAGGTTGATGACGCAGTCCGGCTCCACCTTTTTGCAGACGGAGACGACCTCCTTCATAATGGCGTCGAAGCGGTCGTCCTCGGCGTCGATGGTCATTTTCTGGGTCATGAAGCTGACGGTGGCATCGTGGACGCCGTCGATCTTCTTGATGGCGGTCTCAATTTTAGCGGCGCAGTTGGCGCAGTCCAGGTCGGTGAGGTTGAAACGCTTCTTCATAATGATTCCTCCAAGTATATTTTAATTGGAATATAACGATTCGAAATTATTCGCTGACGTGCTCCAGGCCCTGGTCGATGATGGTTTTCACATGGTCGTCGGTCAGGGAGTAGAACACGGTCTTGCCCTCCCGCCGGGACTTCACCAGCCGGGCGTTTTTCAGTGCCCGCAGCTGATGGGAGATGGCGGACTGGGTCATACCCAGCAGCACGGCAATATCGCACACGCACATCTCCGACTCCAGCAGCACATACAGGATGCGGATGCGGGTGGAGTCGGCGAAGATGCGGAACAGCTCCGTCAGGTCGTAGAGGGTGTCCTCTCCGGGAATTTTGTCCCGGACCTTTTCCACGATCTCCTCGTGGGCGTGAATAAAATCACAGCACTCCACATTGTAGCGGTCCTCCATGGTCCGCCTCCCCTCATCTGAATAATTGAATGACTGTTCATATGTTCATTATACAAAGCAATTGCAGAAAGTCAACCCCCTGAAAAAAATATTTTTTTCCGAGATAGACAGGGAGGGAAACCGGGAAAACTGGTTGACAAACGGGTGGATTCCGATACAATAAATCCCATGACGAAATTTTGGCCGCCTGGCCGTAAGCAAGGAGAGCAAATCCATGAATGAACTGGAGCAGAGGACCCGGGAGCGAATGAAGAAAAATAAATTTATGGAACACAATCATATAGAGCTGGAGTCTGTGGAGCCGGATCGGGCGGTGTTCCGGCTGGAGATCCGGCCGGAGAGCCGCAACCCCTACGGTATGGTCCACGGCGGCGCCATTTACACCATGGCGGACAATGCCACCGGCACCGCTGCCCACACGGACGGACGCTATTACGTGACCCAGACCAGTGCTCTGCACTTTCTGCGCAATCAGTCCACCGGCGTGGTGCGGGCCACGGCCTGGGTGCGGCATCGGGGAAAATCCACGGTGCTGACGGCGGTGGACATTACCGGGGAGAACGGCAAGCTGCTGGCCACCGGAGAGTTTACCTTTTTCTGTGTGGACAAGGCCCTGATGGACCAGAAGGGGCCGAAGGAGTAAGGTGTGCTTTTCCCGGAGGCCCGGGAGGGGAGCGCGGGGACCCGCGGGGATGCGCCCCCCATTCTCTTTTGTCTTGACAAAAGAGAATGTGCCGCGCCCGGTGGAAGAGAAAATCGCTGAGACGAAAGGGCGGCCCATTCGGGCCGCTCTTTCGTAATTACTGGAGTCGTGCGAGTCGGTTTGGTGGGGATCGATGGCCCCGTCGACCCTGCGCCGGACATTGGAGCTTAAAGAGCTGCGCCCCCGCATAACGGCTGCGGCGGGTAGACGGGGTAGTAAACGGATTTACCTGTACTTCTATCTCCGCGCGTTCCGCTTCGCTACGCGCTGTCCCGGCGATCCTCAGCGCCTTCCTGATTTCTCCGTAGTGCTTCGCGTCCGGTAGGGCGGGTCCCATGTGTCCCGCTGTCTCCGCTTGAGGCTCTCCACCAGCGCCAGAGGAGCGGCAGCGGAAAGAGACGCTGGTCGATTCGTCTGTCCACCCCGTCGGCCCACCGCATGCTCTATGCGGCTCCAGGATCTTTCGATCTCCAATGTCCGGCGCAGGGTCGACGGGGCCGCCATCCCTGTCGGACCGATTCGCACGACCGCCGCACACACGAACAGGAGGCCCTTTTGGGCCTCCTGTTCGTCAAAAGCGCTTTCTTTTCCACCGCTCCGGCGGCGACTTTTCTTTGGCGAGACAAAGAAAAGTGGGGGCCGGATTCTCCGGGAAACCACCGGCCTTCGGAGAAACGACGGATTTATGATTCCACCTGACCGTCGCTTTGGGACAGATATTTTTCCTCTGTTTCCTGTTGGGCGGAGATCAACCGCTCCTTTGCCTGACCGAAATTTAGCTGTTCCATATCCTGAAGCGCATCGGTGCAGGCATTGAACAGGTTGAAATAGAGAGACTTGTAATCCACGGTCATCACCTCAAGTAGTCATTATAATGACTATAATGATTTTCGTCAAGTTCCATATAATTGGCATGAGGTGATGGCATGCCGATTTCATTTGCTCCCATGCGAGAATACATGCAAATGCACAAAATCTCCTACTATTATCTGTCCAATGAGGGAATCGAATCCGCTACGCTACAAAGGCTCCGACACGATGAGCCGGTTACCACGGCCACCATTGAAAAGCTGTGCAGGATCATGAAGTGCCAGCCGGGAGATCTGATGTGTTACCGGGAGGAACCGGAAGAATAAACGCCCCACTCCTTGCGGAGCGGGGCGTTTTGCTGGTTACTCTTTGGGCTTCACCAGGGCGATGTGCAGCTCGTCCAGCTGCTTCTGGGTGACGGCGCTGGGCGCGTCCATCATCACATCCTGGGCGTTCTTGTTCATGGGGAAGGGGATGATTTCCCGGATGGAGTCCTCGCCGGC
>CATZYY010000016.1 GCA_958426425.1 uncultured Oscillospiraceae bacterium | reverse complement strand
AGCAGCAGGCAGACAAATACGTTGTAGATGCGGTAGATCACGCCGTTGGAATACTTGTGCACCATGGCGGACATCTGGCTGCCGCCGTCACGCAGGCAGATCATGCCGGAGAAATAGTCGTGCATGGCGCCGCCGATGACGTTGCCGATGGGGATGGTGATGAAGGCGATGGGCCCGAAGAGGATGCCCTGGATGGGTCCAAAGATGGGGCCGGTGCCGGCGATGTTCAGAAGGTTGATCAGGCTGTTCTTCCAGCACTTCATGGGAACGTAGTCCACGCCGTCCTGCTTGGAGTAGGCGGGAGTCTCGCGGTCGTCGGGTCCGAAGACCTTTTCGCAGAACTTGCCGTAGATGGCAGCGCCTACGAACAGGATCACGAGGCCCAGGATAAATGTTGCCATAAACACACACTCCTTTTTTGCATTGTGTTTTCCGGGGACGTCTCGTTTCGCCCCCTTCTTCCACGCCTATAACAATAGCAGATTTGTGTTAATTTTGGTCGTTAAGAATTTATTCAAATAAATTCAGATATTATTATAATTATTTTGAAAAACGTTAAGAAAACGCAAAATTTATAAGAAAACCGCCGCCCTACATGGGCGGCGGACGTTCGTGCGCGGGGGATGGAGGATGTTACTCTCCCTCTGCCATGCGGTAGCCTACGCCTACCTCGGTAAACAGATATTCCGGCTCCGCAGGATTTTTTTCAATTTTGCGGCGGATATTGGCCATATTGACCCGAAGAATCTGATTATCTCCGCTGGCTCGGGGGCCCCACAGCTCCTTGATAATAAAGTCATAAGTCAGCACTTTGCCGGCGTATTTGCCCAGAAGGGCCACAATCCGGAATTCACTGAGAGTTAAGTGGACATTTTCGCCCCGTACCAGGACCTG
This sequence comes from uncultured Oscillospiraceae bacterium, assembly GCA_958426425.1. GTDB lineage: Bacteria > Bacillota > Clostridia > Oscillospirales > Oscillospiraceae > Oscillibacter. The sequence continues at coordinate 27,713 of CATZYY010000016.1, read as the reverse complement.
GTGCTTGTTGTAGTCGATGACCAGTTCCCCCACAGAGTAGGTGCCGTTGCGGGCAATTTCGTCGTTGCCGGAGGCGGTGCGGGTGTGGCGGATGGCGGTACGGACCCGGGCCAGAAGTTCGTCGGTGCCGAAGGGCTTGGTGAGATAGTCGTCGGCACCCAGATCCAAAGCGTCCACCTTATCCCGCTCGTGAGACCGGGCGGAGACCACCACCACCGGCAGACTGGACCAGCTGCGCAGCTGGCGCAGGATCTCCAGACCATCCATGTCCGGCAGGCCCAGATCCAAAATGATCAGATCCGGGCAGTGGGATGAGATCATGGACATGGCCTCTGACCCGGTGCGGGCCTGCATGGCCTCGTAGCCGTTGGAATTTAAAACCGTGGAAATAAAATGGGCAATGCTCTTCTCATCTTCAATAACCAGTATTTTTTCCCGAATATTCATGCAGGTTCCTCCTCAGGTAAGGGGCAGACGGAAGGAGAACTCCGCGCCTGCCGAGAGATTATTGGCTTCCATGGAGCCGCCGTGGGCGCGGACAATGGCAAGGCATACCGATAGACCCAACCCCATGTTACGTTTGCCGTCACAGGCACTGGTCTCACTGTGCTTGAGTCCGCCGTCAAACAATGTGGGAAGGACTTTTTTGGGGATGCCGCGGCCGTTGTCCCGGACAGAAAAGCGGGCAAAGGAGCCGTCTTCCTGGACGGACAAAGTGATCCGGGTGGTGGTTTCCCCGTGGAGAGCGGCATTTTCCAATAGATTGGACAGGACCTGTTCCACCAAAATGGGGTCCATGGGGACAATTAAGAGCTCTTGGGGGGCCCGTACCTCCACCGAGATCGAGGGGAACCGCTTGCGGAATTTCCGCACGGCCTCTCCCAAAACTTCCTCCGCGGCTTCCGGCTGCTTGGAGATCCGCGCTTGGGTGTCTCCCATGCGGGTAATGGACAGCAGATTTTCCACAACCCGGATCAGCCACTGGGCATCGTCCCGGGCATCCGTCAGCAGAGTACGCTGTTCTTCCTGGGACAGGCCGGGATTTTCCAGCAGGGCGGAGGTGGCGCCCATAATAGAGGTCAGGGGTGTTCGGATGTCATGGGAGACGGAGCGCAGCAGATTGGCCCGCATCTTCTCCTTTTCACTCTCTGCCCGGAGCCGCTCCTGCTGTTTGATCTGCGTGGTCAGGGTGCTGGTAATCAGTGAAACCGCCAGGAAGGTCAAAAAGGTCAGGGGATAGCCGGAAAGAGTAAAATTGAAGGCCCAATAGGGGGAAGTAAAGACGTAGTTGACGCAAATGACCCCCATTACCGAGGCGATGAGGCCATAGAGATAGCCGGTGGTCAAACGGGAGACCAGCAGCACCGCCAGTACAAAAATGGGAGAGGCAAAGCCGTCGCTGGTGTTTCCCACCTGCAGTAAAATGCAAAATCCCAGAGCGCACACCAGAATGCCGGCGGAAACAAACAGATCCCGCCAAGAAAAGGGGAAGAGACGGGCGGGCAAATTTTTTTGAGATTTCAAGGGGAGTATCCTCCTTTGCCGTTATGGAGGCAGCCTTCCTCGGCCACTATCATACCAGAATGTGGAGTTAAGAATCCGCTAAAAAACTTAACAGGACACAAGCGGCACCCTGGGGCATCTTGTCACCGGCTTAACGTGAAACACACAGACCTTTCCCCTGACTAAACGGCTTTTTCGCTATAATAACAATAAATTCTGCGGCATGCAAGAGTAGGGAAAAGGAGCGGACAGCATGGAAAAGGAATTGCGAGAGCGTCTGAGGGAGAATGAAATGATCTGCTGGCAGGGTGTGCAGGCGGACTTTCCCCTGCTGGATGGAGCAAACCGGAGAAACATTTTGATGCGGTGGATGGTGACCGTGGGGCTGACTGTGGTGGTGTTGGTTTTGCATATTTCTAATGAGGAGGTGCCCAACAGCGGTTTTGTGGGACTGGTGGTCCTGGCGGCTGTCATGATTATGGGGGCACCTCTGGTAGAATGGAGGAGCCTGCGGCAGCAGCGGTACTGGCTCACCAATCAGCGGGCCTTTCTGATGACCCGGGACAGAAGCCTCTATTCTATTGAGCTGGCAAAACTAGATGGGTTCCAAGTAGTAGGAGATCAGAGGACAGAAAATTGCGTGGTACTGGGCCGGTGCATTTTCCCCGAGGCGAGGAGGCACCTGCGCTGGCGGGCCTGCCACCCCAAGATCGACGTGTGCAGTCAAAGCCGGCAGGGGGAGGCCCTGGGGATGGTATTTTACTGCGTCCGTAATGCTGCCGAGGCAGCAACACTGCTGAAAAGCCGGGCAGGCAATACAGTAGCTTAAACAAACGGCGCCTCTACTTTTATAATGTGATGCATTGAAACCCGCGGGTCTCCCCGCGGGTTTCTTTTTTTGAAAAAAATCAAATTTGTTGCACAAAAGTGTGCAACTTTTTGAGGATGGCGGCCACAGGTGTACCACAGGGAGAGAGGAGACGGAATATGGAGAGACGGGGAAGCGATACGGGCTTCTGCCGGGCATATTTGCGGACCATGGACCCGGAGCGAGCAGCGGAGGAGGCGGGGAAGCAGGATGGCTTCGCTTTGCTGGCCAAAAAGGATGTACAGTCCCGGCTGGAGCGGATGCGCACCGACGCCGCGTCTCAGGTCCGGCGGGAGGACGTGCTGAGGAGGCTAGCCCAGCTGGCCTTCGGCCGGGCCAACGACGCGGTGCGGCTGGCGCTGGGGCGGGACAATCTGGACCCGGAGGGCCTGGACTTGTCGGCTGTGGCGGAGTTTCGGGTGACGGACAAGGGCGGCGTGGAGGTCAAACTGGTGGACCGGGTCCGGGCTCTGGAGACACTATGGGGCCTGCTGGACGGCGGCGGAGACGGAGCGGAGGCTCTATGCCGGGCTCTGGCGGAAGCCGCTGAGGACGGGGGGTGGGAGGACGGCTGAGATCACGCGATTTTCCCCCAAGCAGAAAAAGGTGCTGACCTGGTGGCGCCGACCCCGGTGGGAGGCCATCATCTGCGATGGGGCGGTCCGCAGCGGAAAGACCTTTTCCATGGGACTGTCTTTTTTCCTGTGGGCCCAGAGCTGCTTCAGCGGGCGGCAGTTCGGTCTGTGCGGCAAGACCATCTCCTCCCTGCGGCGCAACCTCCTGCAGGAGCTGGTGCCATATCTCAGACGGCTGGGAATGACTGTGCGGGAGATACGGTCGGAGAACCTTCTGATCGTCCGGACCGGAGGGCGGGAGAACCGCTTTTTGATCTTCGGCGGCAGGGATGAGTCCAGCGCGGCGCTGATCCAGGGCAGTACCCTGGCGGGCGTGCTGCTGGATGAGGCGGCCCTGATGCCCCGGAGCTTCGTGGAGCAGGCCTGCGCCCGGTGCAGCGTACCGGGGAGCCGGCTGTGGTTCAACTGCAATCCGGAGGGGCCCCAGCACTGGTTCTACAAGGAGTGGATTTTGCAGGCGGAGCAGCGGCGGGCGCTGTACCTCCACTTTACCATGGAGGATAACCCCGCCCTGACGCCCCGAATCCGCTCCCGATACCGGCGGGCCTACTCCGGGGTGTTCTACCGGCGGTTCGTGCTGGGGGAGTGGACCGCCGCCCAGGGGCTGGTGTACGACTTCTTTGACCGCAGCCGCTGTCCGCCCGCCCCGGAGGGGCCCTTCGACACCTGGCGGGTGTCCGTGGACTACGGCACCTCCAACCCGGCCTCCTTCGGCCTGTGGGGCCGAAGGGACGGGGTGTGGTACCGGGTGGCGGAGTACTACTACGACTCCCGGCGGACGGGGAGACAGAAGACCGACGGGGAGTATGTGGAGGACCTGCGGCGTCTGGCGGGGGACCGGACCATCCAGCGGATCGTTGCGGACCCCTCGGCGGCCAGCTTCATTCTGGCGCTGCGGCGGGCGGGATTTCCGGTGGAGAAGGCCCGAAACGACGTCTCCGACGGTATCCGGGTGACGGCGGACCTGCTGAAGGCGGGGCGGCTGGTGATCTGCGAGAACTGCGCCGATCTGCTGCGGGAGATGGAACTGTACTGCTGGGACGAGCGGGGGAGCCGGGATACTCCCCGGAAAGAGCACGACCACGCTATGGACGAGATGCGCTATTTCGCCATGGATGTGGCCGCGGAGGAACAGGGAGGATTTGCCGCTACCTGCGTGGAGCGGCGGGCCCTGTGAGAAAACGCCCTGCCGGAGAGCGGGGCATTGGGAGGGATCGGAAGGTTGAAGTGGTTTCAAAAGCGGAAGGAACCGGCGGCCGCGGCTGTTCAGCTGCGAGAGACGGGACGGCATCCCTTCGGGGAGCTGGGCAGCTACGCCGCTCTCCGGGCCGGGGAGACCCGGCTGTATCGGGCGGTCCGGGAGGCGGTGCCGGTGGTGGATGCCGCCATCTACAAGCTGATCCGCATGACAGGGGGCGTCACCGCCGCCTGCACGGACCCGGAGGCGGAACGGGCTCTGGGAGAGTTCCTCAGAACCGTGCCGGCGGGGCGGGGACAGTTCGGCATCAACGCCTTTCTGGACGGCTATACGGACTCCCTGCTGACCTGCGGACGGGCCATCGGGGAGATCCTGCCGGCGGCGGGAAACCGGGACATTGCGGCACTGCTGTGCGGCAGAGTGGAGAGCATTGAGATCCAGGAGGGGGACAACCCCCTGGACTTTACCATCTGCGGCCCGGACGAAAGGGGAAGGATGGGGCCGCTGCCCTGTCAGGAGTTGCTGCTGTTCACCCCCTTCAATCCGGAGGGAGACAGCCCCTACGGCGTATCGCTGCTGCGGTCACTGCCCTTTCTCGCCGACATCCTGATGAAGATTTACCACACCATCGGGGTCAACTGGGAGCGGTGCGGCAATGTGCGCTACGCCGTGACCTGCCAGGGCGGCGAGGGCGGACAGGCGGCGGAGCGGAGCCGACAGCTGGCCGGGGAGTGGTCCCGGGCCATGCAGGAGACCCGCAGCGGCAGCGTCCGGGATTTCGTGGCTGTGGGCGACGTGGAGATCAAGGTCATCGGCGCCGACGGCCCCATTTTGGACAGTGAGGTGCCGGTGCGGCAAATTTTGGAGCAGGTGGTGGCCAAGACCGCCATTCCGCCCTTCATGCTGGGTCTGAGCTGGAGCTCCACGGAGCGGATGAGCTCCCAGCAGGCGGACCTGCTGACCACGGAGATCACTGCCATTCGCAGAAATCTGACTCCGGTGGTGGAGCGGATCTGTCGGCTGTGGCTGCGGATGCACGGATACGGCTGCGGTTTCCAGGTGGTCTGGGATGACATCAATCTCCAGGATCAGGTGGAGGAGGCCCGGGCGGAGCTTTACCGCCAGCAGGCCCGGAAGCTGCGGCTGGAAAACGACGCGGCGGAGGCTGCGGCGCAGGCGGCACTGCCTGACAAGACGGATGCAGAAAATCAGGAGGGAAGCGGGGAGTGAGCGTGGAAATCCAGAAGGAGCGAAGCGAACAGGCGGCCGGAACACCGGCCAAGGAGGAATTGGCGTACATCAACCAGTATGCCAAGACACCCCTGGAGGCGCAGCAGGTCTACGCCTTTGCGGTGCGGCTGTGTGACAACGAGGTGGACCGGGATTATGAGCGGTTTGCGACCGCTGGCCTGGCACGGCTGGGGGAGCTGTTTTTGGGCAAGAGCGGCATCTTTGACCACCAGTGGTCCGCTAAGGGACAGACGGCCCGCATTTACCGAACCGAGGTGGTGGCGGAGCCTGGGAGAATGACCGCTGCCGGGGATGGCTACTGCTATCTCAAGGGCTGGGCGTATCTGCTGCGGACGGAGGGGAACGCGGAGTTGATCGCCGAGATCGAGGGCGGCATCAAAAAGGAGGTCAGTGTGGGGTGCAGCGTGGCGGAGAGCGTGTGCTCCGTCTGCGGGGCCCCTGCCGGCACCTGCCACCATGTAAAGGGGGAGATCTACGACGGGAAGCTGTGCTTCACGGAGCTGCGAGAGCCCACCGACGCCTACGAGTGGTCCTTTGTGGCCGTGCCGGCCCAGCGGGACGCCGGCGTACTGAAGCGCTACGGCGGAGCGGACCGCGAGCGGATTACCTTGGAGCGGGAGGCAGCTCTGGGACGGCGGTACATGAAGTCCCTGCGCCGGGAGGTGGCCCGACTCGCCATGCTGGCCGATGAGACGGTGCCCGGGGAGGTCTGGTCCAGTGTGGTGGAAAAGCTGGAGGAGCCGGAGCTGCAGGCGCTCAAATACGCCTATGAGCACATGGCGGCCAAGCGGTTTCCCCCACAGCCCCAGCTGCGGGGCATATCCGCCGGTCCGGCGGAGGATGAGACGGTATTTCTGGTGTAACAAGGAAAAGAAAAGGAGAGGTTGCAGATGAAGCTTTCTTATGAGGGAATCGGTCAGTGGGCCGCCACCTTCGCCTGTACCAAGCTGGCGGAGGGCGCGTTCGTGAAGATCAGCGGAAATGGAACTGTGGCCGACTGCGGCGCCGGGGAGGATTTCTGCGGCGTGGTGCTGTCGGTAAGCCGGGGCGGCGACGCCTGCTCCGTAGCTCTGGGCGGCATGGTGACCGCCGGATATACCGGAACCGCGCCTACCGTGGGCTGGAGCGTGCTGGTGGGCGACGGTGCCGGCGGCGTCAAGACGGCCGAGACCGGCAGAGAGTATCTGGTGGTGGATGTGGACACGGACGCCGAAACTGTGACATTCGCACTGTAAGGAGGAGAGGAAACATGGCTTATCACTATGAAAATATCCGACTGGAGAAGGGAATGTACGGCCGCAGCGGCCGCACCTTCTCCCAGACTCTGGAGGAACTGGACCCCAGCGAGCAGTACCGGGGCACGCCCCTGGAGGGTATGGACGCCTTCCAGCGGCAGCTCAAGCGCTTTGACATCCGGGTGAAGGGTGCCGGGTCCGACTGCGTGGAGAAATTCTTCCACACATCTGATTCCTCCGTGCTGTTCCCGGAGTTCGTGTCCCGGGTAGTGCGGCAGGGCCTGGAGGAGGAGAGCATCCTTCCCTCCATCACCGCTACGGTCACCCGTTTTGACGGCATGGACTACCGCTCCATCGCCTCCGTGCCCACGGACAGCGAGAAGGAGCTCAAGCGTGTGGAGGAGGGCGCCCAGATCCCTGAGACCAGCGTCCGCACCCAGGAGAACCTGGTCCGCCTGCACAAGCGGGGCCGGATGCTGGTGGCCTCCTACGAGGCCATCCGGTTCCAGCGGCTGGACCTGTTTTCCGTGACTCTGCGGCAGATCGGCGCTTACATCGGCCGGATGCACGTACAGGATGCCGTGGATGTCATTATGAACGGCGACGGCAACAACAACGCCGCGCCAGTCTTTGAAGTGGGCGACGGCCACATCACCGGCACCGCTGGTACACTGACCTATGAGGGACTGCTGGACTTCTGGAGCCAGTTTGATCCCTACACTATGAACACCATGCTGGTGTCCGGCGACGTGATGCTGGATATGCTGAAAATGAGCGAGTTCCAGAATCCCCTGACGGGGCTGAACTTCCAGGGCACCGGCACACTGACTACACCTCTTGGCGCCAAGCTCCTGCGGACCACCGCCTGCCCTGCCGGCACTCTGATCGGCTTGGACAAGAACTATGCCCTGGAGCAGATCTGCGGCAGCGAGGTGACGGTGGAGTACGACAAGCTCATCGACCGTCAGCTGGAACGGGCGGCCATTACCTCCATCTCCGGCTTTGCCAAGCTCTTTGACGGCGCCAGCAAGGTGCTGACCGTCTGATCGGAAGAATGGGATTCGGCGGGGCCTGGGGCCCCGCCTGAGATAAGAGAAGGGCGGCGATGACAGATGCTTGAGACAATCCTGGAGCTGGCGCGGACCGTGTCCGGCGCCGGTGAGGCGGAGACGGTTTTGCTGGAGGTTCTGTGTCAGGCGGCGGAGACAGAGTGGACCGGCCGTCTGCGGCAGGGCGTGACGCCGGAGGACTGCGGCAGCGCCTTTCCCTGTGCGGCGGCCTTCACCGCGGCGGCAAACCTGGTGGCGGGGCGCGGCGGCAATGCCGTTGCGTCCTTTCAGGCCGGCGACGTGTCGGTGGAGGGTCGGGGCGGAGCGGACTGCGCCGCCTTGGCAGAGGCCCTGCGCCAGACGGCGGAGCGGCTGATGGCGCCCTTTGCCCAGGAGGCGGACTTTGCCTTCAGGAGGGTGCGGGGATGATGACAGACTGGGTGCGGCAGGTGCTGGACCGATACGGACAGACAGTTACCCTGTGCCGTGGGGAGACGGAGACAGAGATCCGGGCCTTTTTACAGCCGGTGACGGAGAAGGGGGAACGGGTCCCGGACACCGCCACGGCTTTGGGCTGGCTGGATGGGCGGCAGTGGCTGTATCTGGGGCAGGCGGCCCTGGAGACGGGAGACGCGCTGACCTGGAAAGAGATGACTTTCCGGGTGCGCAGCTGCCGGCCTTATTACATCGGTGAGGCGCTGTGTCACTACTGGGCGGCCCTGGAGAAGGAACGGGAGGCGGCGGAATGAGAGAACTGACACAGGTGCGGGACGCCGTCATTAAGGCGCTGACCACGGCAGGGCTGCCGGCTATGGCGGCGTTTCCGCCTCAGGAGGCCCGGCGGTACGAGACGGCGGTAGCCACAGTGGATGTGGGGACCGTCCAGGGAACGACCTTGGGCTTTTGCAACTACCTGGGACAGGCCCAGGACGAGACCGGGGCTGTTCGGGAGGTATACGGCAAGCAGCTGGAGGCGGAGATCACTGTGGATATCCGGGCTGACCGGGCAGCGGCGTGTCAGAGCGGCTGTGAGACGGCGGCGGACGTGCTACTGGGTGAGCTTCCCTCCGGCGTGCGGCCGGCGGAGCTGGCCTGGGAAGCCCTGCAGTGGGAGCGGGAGACGGAGATGTTTCTGCGGCGGGGCCGCCTTCGGTGCAGAGCACTGTTTGTGGCACAAGCGGAGGAGGAAGGCGAAGTCTTCCTGGACTTTATTTTGAAAGGGGTTATGACCACTTGAGCGAGATCATTCATGAAAGACCGGGGGTGTACTCCAGCTATGACGCCTCCACCATCGTCAGCGGCGGCAGAGCGGTACGGACCGTGGGCGTGGCGGCCAAGGCCGTCAGCGGCACCGCGGGACAGGTCATGACGCTGACCAGCTATTCCGCCGGTGTGGCGGCCTTTGGAGAGGATTTGGCGGAGAGCCCGGGTATGAGCACCCTGCTGCGGCTGCTGTTTTCCAATGGCGCCGCCACGGTGATGGCGGTGCGGGTTGGTGAAACTGGGGATACGACGGCCTATGAGGCGGCCTTCCAGGCACTGGGCCGGGAGGATGTGCAGATCATGATCTGTGACAGCTCCGCTCTGGAGGTCCAGCAGGCGCTGCGGTCCGCGGTGGAGGATGCGTCGTCCTCCCGCAGGGAGCGGATCGCCCTGGTGGGCGGCGACGGAGACACTACCACGGAGCTGGTGGAGCGGGCATCCGCCCTGAACAGTGAGCGAATGGTGCTGGTGGGGCCGGACGTTCTGAGCAGCACCGGCGCGGAGCTGCCCGGCGTGTTTGCCGCTGCGGCCCTGGCCGGCGTGGTGGCCTGTGAACGGGACCCGGCGGCGCCGGTAAACGGCGCGGAGATCGCGGGCCTGGGCGGCGTGGCAGAGGATTACAGCGACAATGACATCGACCTGTTGGTGCGAGGCGGTGTGACGCCGGCATTGTGTCTCCCGTGCGGGGCATTACCACCCGTACCACCACCGGCGGCGGCGCGGACACCGCCTGGCGGGAGCTGACCACCATTCTGATCGTGGACGACGTGATTCCGGCCGTGCGGCAGAGCCTGCGCAGCAAGTTCTCCCGCACCAAGAACACCGCCCAGACCCGCAGCGCCATCCGGTCTCAGACCGTGGTGGAGCTGGAGAAAAAGCTGGCGGCGGAGATCATTGACAGCTACGGTGAGGTGACGGTGACCGCTTCCGACGAGGACCCCACCGTGTGTCTGGTGGAGTTTACCTTTGCTGTGGCTCACGGCCTTAACCAGATCTATCTGACCGTTCACATCACCATTTAAGGGAGAAATACGGCGTCGGGCTTGGACCGTGAGAGGTTCGCCCGGCGCCGGAAAGAAAGGAGAGAAGCATGGAAACAAAGGGATTTCCTACCAGCTCAGATATCTACCTGGAGCTGGATGGACGAAAAATCGCGGTGGTGCAGAGCTACACCGCCAAGGCAAGCAAATCCAGCCAGAGCGTGGAGGCCTTTGGTGAGAGCGAGCCTGTGGGCACCATTGAGGGGCAGTGCAAATACACCTTGGAGCTGACGCGCCTGTACGCCACGGAGGAGGCAGTGTCCGACGGCATCAATTTTTATAACCTTCAGGATTTCTCCCTGGTGATCTGCAAGCCGGACCGGAAAATCATTTACAGCGGCTGCCAGTGGAGCGCCATTCAGGAGGATGGACAGCTCAACGCCATGGTGGCTGAGCGGGTGACCCTGGTGGCGGCAAAGCGGATCGAGACAACCGCATGATGCGGCCGGAGGATATCGACGGCCTGCGGCCTGTGACCGCAGGCCGCCTGCTGGAGATCTGGCGGGACACCCGGGAGAAAACGGAAGAGCCCATGGAGCGGTGCCTTTTATGCAATGCCCAGGTATTGGCGGAGTGCTGCTTTCAAGGGGAACACCTTGCCTTTGAAAGCGCGGCGGAGGTGCTGGAGCAGCTGACAGGGCGGCAGATGGAGACGCTGCTGCGGCGGCTGATGGACGAGCCGACCTCGGCGCCGGAGACCGTGAATCCCGCCTTTGACCAGGAGCGCTTCCGGGCTCTGGAAAAGGGGTGAGAACGTGGACTACATCCGAGAGGAGCTGCAGCGGCAGCGGCTGCTGCTGACGGCGCTTCTGACGGGACAGACTGTGGCGACACCGCCGGAGGAGCCGCAGACCGCTGACCAGGCGTTCTGGACGGAGGCCGGGGACCTTCCCCTCTGGGAGCTTCGCGGGTCCGCCGGGGCGGTGGCGGCGGTGGACCTGCCCTGGAGGGGAATGGCGAATCAGGCAACGGGAGCGTATCTGAGTGCTTTGGGAGAAAATGCTCCCGCCGGAGAAGCAGCGGCTCTTCGGACGGCGTTGGAGGCACTTGCCGCCAGCAAAAGGGGGACCTTGGCGGGGCGCGCTGGAGAGAGCGGCTTGAAAACAGCCATGTTTTCAGACCCGCAGTACGGGACTACAGTCCTGGGGCGGATGGCGGAAAATGGAACCACAGCTCCCAAAGCCCACGGCGCGGAGGCAGGCGAAACCGCCTGGGTGTCCCACGGGACGGAACGGGCCGGTTTCCGGTTTTTCCGTTCAGGAGGCGTGGGGGAGGCCGCCGCGGCGTGGGCCCCTGCCTCTGCGCCGGAGTCCGCGGAGGACGGAGCGATTCAGCTGGTGGCGGAACTGCGGCGCACAGAGGGAGGAGGACTCTCCGATCCGGCGGCGCTGTCCAGGGCCTTTCAGCGGGATGCCCGCCGCTATGACGGAGGCTTTCGCCTGTACTGAGAGGAGGAATGCGGGCCATGAGACTGGAGCCCATGCGCTATAAGGAATACACCTGGCCCCACAACCCGGAAACCTATACGGTGGAGTACCGGCGGTGTCTGGCGGCTCACAAGGTGCCCTTCGGCGGTTACTGCCTTCAGGATCTGGGGAATACCTACCGGGTTCTGCGGGGCGAGGGGGTGTTTGCCGGAGAGGGTGCCTATGAGGAATTTGAAAAACTGGAGACGGTTTTTGACCAGACAGGGCCGGGGCTGCTGGTACACCCGGTGTGGCCGGCGGCCAGCGCCTACTTTGTGTCGCTGTCCCTGGCGGAGGAGCCCCTGCCGGACTATGTGCGTTACACCTTTGAGTTCTGGGAAGACCAGGGGGGGAAAACAGGCCTGACAGAGGTAACCGCCGAGAGCGGCGGTCAGTCGGAGAGCACAGGTGCGGGAACATCAGGTACCGCCGGGGGAGAGGGCGCCTGCTACACCGTGAAGAAAGGAGATACCCTGTGGGGCATTGCCAAGGCGTATGGCGTGTCCCTGACGGCGCTGATCGCCGCCAACCCTCAGATCAAAAATCCCAATTTGATCTACCCAGGGGACAGGGTGCAGATGCCATGACGGGAAGGATCATCACCTGCGACCACAGAACCTTTGACCTGCCACCTCTGACACAGTGGCAGGTAACTTATACCGGCTCCGTGCCCTGTGACAGCTATACCGCGACCTTCCCCTATGAGGCGGAGATGGCGGAGCCGCTGCACCTGGCGGCAGGTTTCCTGGCCATGGACGGCGAGACGGTGCTGCTGCGGGCCATTGTGGATGAGTATACGGTGGATTTATCCTCCAGCGGCCTCACCGCCACCATCTCCGGCAGGGGATACGCCGCCCGGCTGCTGGACAATGAGACCCGGCCTGTCACTTACCAGGGAGCCACGCTGGCGGAGATTGTCCGGTGTCACGTGGAGCCCTATGGAATCTCCGCGGCGGAGATCGCGGCTCTGTCCGCCGACTCTGTGTTTACCGCCGCGGCGGGAACCAGCCAATGGAAGGTGCTGGAGGATTTCTGCCGGACCTATGGGAATTTCACCCCCCGGTTCCGGCAGGACGGAAAGCTGGTGGCCGCGCCGGAGCAGGAGGCCCAGCGGAAGCTGGTGATCGGGGAGAACAGTCCGGTGCTCTCCTGCACGGTGCGGGAGGACCACTATGGGGTGCTGACGGAGGTGCTGGTCATTGATAAGACCCGCAACACCGCCTACAGCGTCTACAACCAGGACATGATGAGCCGGGGCGGACAGTGCCGCCGGGTGGTGTATACGCCGGGACAGAGCACCTGGGCCGCCATGCGCTACACCGGAGAATATCAGATCGCCCGGTCCAAAGAGGAGGAGTGGTCCGCCGCCATACAGCTGCCGGGGGCTTTCCAAGTATTTCCGGGGGACCGGGTACAGCTGGAACTGGGGCGGCTGGGCCTTGCGGGCGAGTACCGGGTGGCGGAGGTGGAGAATACCGCCTCTGCCGACCGGGGAGAGACCATGACGTTGACAGTGAAGGAGCGGATGTGACATGTGGCTTTCCAAGCAGATGAAGCCGGAGGTCCCCACCGCTGACGCGGATTTGGGCATGACCACCATCGGCGGAGAAAGCGCCGGCGTGGTGACCCGGGGAGAGGTGCGGGATCTGCCGGTATACGGCCCCGGCGGATATGTGTGGCTGCCGGAAAACGGCGCCACCGTATTGGTCATCAAGGGAGGCCCCGGCGGCGAGGAGCAGTGTGTGGTGGGTGCCCGGCAGAGCCAGGGGCCCACGGGAATGCAGCCAGGGGAGATCTATCTCCACGGTCCCGGCGGAGGAAGTGTGTATCTCCGGGCCAATGGCAACGTGGAGGTGCAGACCACTGGAACCCTGCGCCTGAAAGGGCAGATCGTCTCTGTTGAGGGACTGCTGCTGATCAACGGAGAGCCCTATAAGCCCTGTGAATGCGGATAAGGGAGACAGGAGGCAAAAGGGTGCTTGTAATTCGGAATGGGGACTATGCGCCCGATGGCTCCGGCGGACTTCGCCGGGCCCAGGGCCGGGAGGCCCTGCTGGAGCGGGTGATCTTCCGATTGACCGCCCATCGGGGACAGTTCCCTTTTTTAGAGGATCTGGGCAGTCAGCTGTGGCGACTGGGCCGGGTCGGCTCCGCCGGACGGCAGGCCGCCGCGGAACAGTATGTGACGGAGGCCCTGAAGGGAGAGGAAGGGCTGACGGTGGAATCCGTTGCGCTGACCCAGGAGAATGGCGTGGCCCACGTGGTCGTGGAGCTGGCCTATCAGGGTGAGGCGCTGTCGGTGACATTGGATGTCCAGGGATAGGAGGGAACAGGTGAAAACCATTGAGGAAATCTATCAATCGCTGCTGGGAGCTTATACCCAGAGAACCGGGACTGTCTTAGCGGAGGACTGCGATCTGGCGGTGCGGCTTTACGCCGCGGCGGCTCAGCTGCAGGCGCTGGACATTCAGGCCTGGTGGGTGCTGGACCAGTGCTTTCCTCAGACGGCCCAGGGGACCTATCTGGACGGGCATGCCCTGATGCGGGGCATCGCCCGCCGGGCGGCCACCAAGGCGGTGGGAACGCTGCGCTTTTCCGTGCCCAGCGCTTCCAGCGTGGAACTGACCATCACCGAGGGCACGGCTTGCATGACCGCAGGGGAGCTTCGCTTTCAGACCACCGCCAACGCGGTGCTGCAGGCCGGCGATCTGTATGTGGATGTGCCTGCGGAGGCCATGGAGAGCGGAGCGGCCGGAAACGTTCCGCCGGGCAGCGTGGTAATTCTGACAGCGTGTCCGGTGGGGATTACCGGCTGCACCAACCCTGCCGCTTTTTCCGGCGGCAGCGACCAGGAGGACGACGAGAGCCTGCGGCAGCGGGTGCTGGAGAGCTATCTTCGCCTGCCCAACGGCGCCAATGCCGCCTGGTATGAGCAGACCGCCATGAGTCATCAGGGCGTGGCGGCGGCACAAGCTGTGGGACGCGCCCGGGGAATCGGCACGGTGGACGTGTATATTGCCACGGAGGCGGGACTGCCCAGCCAGGCGCTGCTGGAGGAGGTCCAGGCGGACCTCCAGGAAAAACGAGAGATCGCCGTGGATGTGGAGGTCCTGTCGCCGGAGGCCCAGAGTGTGAATGTTTCGGTGGAGGTGGCTCCCGCGGAGAATTTCGCCTTTGAGGAGGTGAAGCCTCTGGTGGAGCAGGCGGTGACGGCGCTGTTCAACGGACATCTGCTGGGAAAACCGCTGCTGCTGGCGGAATTGGGCAACCGGATCTACGCCGTGGAGGGTGTGGAGAACTATCAGATTCTGTCTCCCACGGCAGATGTGACCGGCGATAAAGGGACTCTGCCCCTGCTGGGGACGCTGACGGTGACGGAGATGGGAGCGTGAGGCCATGTATGCGGAGTACCTGATCCGGCTGCTTGCGCCCCTGGGCGTCTATGACCTGGAGGAGACATCTGTCAGCGGCGGGGCGGTATACGCGCTGGGAGACGGACTGGATGAGGCGGCGGAAACCATAGACTATGTGGAGCGGGAGGGCAATACCGCTACGGCCCAGGAGGAGGGACTGGACCGGCGGGAATCCCTCTTTGCCCGCAGACCTGCCGCCTCCACGCCGGAGGACCGCAGAGCGGCCATCGCTGCCCTGCTGCAGATCGACGGCGACAGTCTGACCCCCAACGCCATTGACGCCACTTTGCGGGGCTGCGGCATCAAGGCCCGGGCCATTGAGCTGGGCGGACAGAATCTGGCGGTGATCTTCCCGGAGGTGGCGGGCATTCCGCCGGAGTTCGATCAGATCCAGAAGATCATTCTGGACATCCTGCCCTGTCATCTGGGCGTGGAGTTCTATTTCCGGTATCTCACCTGGACGGAATGTGAGGAGGAAGGATATACCTGGAACATGGTGGAAACTGCAGAATATACCTGGGATACCTTCCAGCTGGCAGTGCCGCCGGAGGAATGAAAAAAGGAGCGGGACCAGCGGTCCCGCTCCTTTTATGTTTCATTTTCAAGATTTTGGACCGTGCCGATGAAGAGAGGAAGGTTCGCCTCGCAGTCCACCAGCAGATACAGGAATGGCCGGTCCAGATACACCGCCCGGCCAGGGGCGTCGGCGCCTGTATCCACCTCCACCACTGTGGCGGCGCCGGCCCGGGTGCCCTGGGCGTCCAGGGCCAGGAAGGTCTTGTGGAGCACCCGGCTGAGATAGAGAGGCCCGTCGGGGGAACTGCCCATGGCGGAGAAGTCCGCCTGAGAAGCGTCAAAGGCATCCGCCATGCCCAGTTCCGAAAGGATGCCGCTGAGTTCAACATCGTACTGGGCGGTGAACTGGGGAATGGCGGCTTCCACTGCCTCCTGACGAGCGAAGGTCAGGGTGTCCCGCAGCCCCTCGCCCGTCAGGGAGGCGATGTAGTCTTCCAGAGACACCCCTTCATTGGGAAGCAGGGCGGCAAAGGCGTAAGTCCCACCCTCGTAGTATTTGAGAAAGCCGGTGGCCAGGCCGTCCTCCAGGTAAGTGAATTCCTGGCTGTACATCATTTGAGCCGATTGCTCGGTGCCGTCCTCCGTGGTGAAGGTGTCCTCATGGATTTGATTTTCCCGGTAGACGGATGCCCACTGGCCGTCGAAGGACAGGGCGTTGACCAGATACACCATGGCACTGTCCGGGATGCGGTCCAGGATGGTGGGGATCATCCCATCGGTGCGGTCGCTGACCCAGGCGTTTAGGTCGGCAAGAGTGGAATTATCAAAAGGGGCCCGGAACAGGTCGGCGCCGTAATAATCAGCGCAGGCGTCCAGGAAGGCCTGCTCCACCGTCAGCCGGTGAGCGTCATCCCGGAACCAGACGGAGTTGGCCAGAGAGCAGCGGGCATCCTTGTTCTCCGGCAGGGCGGCGGCATAGGCCTGGAGATAGGCGTTCAAGTCCGTGGTTGGCAGGCCCAGAACGTCTTCCATCTGGGCCTTTGTGTCCCCGGCGGCGCCGTTTGCGGTCATGGCCAGGGCGGAGAGGACGGAGACAGGGGACAGGAGGATGTTGCCGCCGTCGTCGACGTTTTGCAGCAGCTTTACGGCAAAGTCTGTGGCGGCCTGGGCACCGGGACCGGACAGGTCCGCAGTCTCCACCGGGGTTTTCCGCCCGCCGGAGGACAGGACTTCGGCAGAGTAATCCGGGCCGCCGCAGGCGGTCAGCAGCAATCCTAGGCTCAGGGTCAGGGCAAGCAGGTTCTTTTTCATCACGGACCTCCTTCTTTGCGGGTGGATGCTTCTGCCCATAAAGACGACAAACATGCGCAGACGTTTCGTCCCGCTGAAAAATTCGCATAAGGATTCACCTCCCGGCGCATCCTGAGAACAGGATTGACAGGAGGTGCGTCATATGTTTCGGACCCGAGATCGGGTAATCATTGTGCTGACGGCTCTGGCATTGTTTGTGACAGGGTCGGTGTGGCTGTATTTACAGGAGCCGGAGGCGGCTCAGACCGCGGGAGATGCGGTGGTGCCGGCCTCGGCGGCGGACTGGGGGCTGTCCTTCCAGACGGAGGGCGAGGCGCCCATCGGCAACGCCACGGCGGAGGATCTGGCCCAGTACGGGGCCTACTACCTGGGAGATACGGAGGAAAAAGTCATCTACCTGACCTTTGACTGCGGCTATGAGAACGGCTACACCGAGGCCATTCTGGATGCGTTGAAAAAACACAATGCCCCGGCGGCCTTCTTTGTGGTGGGCAACATGGTGGAGACGGCGCCGGACATCGTCAGGCGGATGGCGGAGGAGGGCCACATCGTGGGCAACCACACCTACCATCACCCGGACATGTCCGCCATCTCCGACCAGGCTTCCTTCCAGGAGGAGCTGGCGTCTCTGGAGGCGCTGTACCGGGAGACCACGGGACAGGAGCTGTCCAAATTCTACCGCCCGCCCCAGGGTAAGTACAGCGTGGAGAACTTAAAACAAGCCCAGGCCCTGGGCTATACCACCGTGTTCTGGAGTCTGGCCTATGTGGACTGGTATGTGGACGACCAGCCCACGGCGGAGGCGGCCTATGCCAAGCTCCTGCCGCGAATCCACGACGGCGCCATCGTTCTGCTTCACTCCACCTCCGCCACCAACGCCGCCATTTTGGACGAGCTGCTGACCAAGTGGGAGGATCTGGGCTATCACTTTGCCTCCTTGGAGGAGCTGCCCCAGTTGAATGCTGGGATTTAAGACTTTTGAAACAATTTCCGGTGGTTTGTTTAACAATTCTTCTTTAGTATAAAAATTGCAAGAGACAAAACTTCTTTTCATCCAATCTTCCGCCATGAGGGGAGCCGATCATATCGGCTCCCCTCATGGTGTTCATCAGCCCTTCAGGCGGTATATTCGGTTGGGACCGTCACCCTCCGCCACCACGATGTCCTCCGCCATCAGGGAGTGCAGACACCAGTCGGTGGTATCCCGGTCCAGTCCCAGCTGGTCGGCGATCTCCGCCGCCGGGGCGGAGATCTGCTCCGTGAGAAGGTCGATAATGGCCTCCTTCCGCAGCTGACGGACGGCGGGATGGGCGTCCCAGCGGGAGCTTGCGCCTCCGGGCGGCGCCATGTCCAGCACCAGAGTGGTCCGCTCCGGGGACAGCTCCTCCAGAATCTGAGGCGGCGGCCAATTCTGCCGCCGCCAGGCGGCGTAGATGCCAGGAATGCCGCCGCCGCTGCGGCGGCTGAGGTTTACCAGCTGAAAAAGCCGCACCAGTCCCAGGTTCCGGGGGTCCGAGAGACCGCCGCACCGGGCGGCCTCCACATCGATGCAAAAGGCGCCGGGATTGGACAGACGGATGGACCGGGGTTCCCGGCGAATTTGAATGCCGCCTGGTCCCTGATAGTCGGCATTGACCAGGCAGTTGGCCAGGGCCTCTCCCAGGGCGTCGGCCACGGCGGGGTCTGCGTCCCAGGTCAGGGCCCGGCGGACCCGCAGGAAGAAGTCAAAGACATTGCCGCTCCAATCCCCGGAGGCGGAGACCAGCTTCATGGCCTCCCCCTGGGCGGGGCGGTCCCGATAGTCCAATTTGTAATGGGGAAGAACCGCGGTGATGGCCGGGGCCCTTCCAAACATCAAAAGGCCCGCTGCCGTGGGGTGGAGAATGCCCGCTCCATCCGGCGCTGCGGCGCCCATCCGGGTCAGCAGCGCCTCCGTATCAAGTCCCCGCCAGCCCTGGTCGGGCCGTTCCCGCTCCAGCCGCAGCCGGTAGCGGCGCAGGGTACCGGCGTCCAGAGCCTCCAGGTCCATATCCTCCAGGGGGCGGGTGTCGGGAGACTGGATCGCCGCCTCCCGCAGCATTCGCCGCACCTCCTCCCGGGAGCAGCGGTAGTCCCCGTCGCCGCTGCGGCGGTAGGTGCCGCTCATGGGATCGCCCCCAATGTACACCGGCCGGTCGTACCGCCGGGCCCGGGGGACCTCGATGGCCACGATGTGCTTGCCATCCACCGCCACAACGCTGACGCTGCGCTCGGAGAGGATGTTGACACTGACCCGGCGGGGGTCGTTGAGGATCTCCCGGAATTCCCGGATCAGCCACTGGGGGTCCGGCAGGTCCACCGGCCGCAGAGAGTGGTCCGGAAGCTCCTCCACCCCCAGCAAAATCACGCCGCCCAGAGTGTTGGCAAAGGCGGAGTAGGTCTCCCACAGGCTCTCCGGCAGGCCGCCGGTGGAGAGCTTGGCCTCAATGCGGTTGTTTTCCCGGTATCGCTGGACATTGTGCAGATCGATCATCCGCCGGCACCTCCCCGGTATGGTTGATTGATTTTATTATAGTGGCGCCCTCTTCAAAACACAACGAAAACTTCCCCATGGAAAAAGGACGCCCAACAGGCGTCCTTTTTCCCATAGCTGGGCTGTTACCGACGATTGAAGAAATAGTGCCAGATATCCCGCCGCCAGCGGCAGCAGCCCTGGTTCAAATGGCAGAGAAGCTCCACATTGCTGCCGGGGGACAGCCCCACCAGCAGCGTCAGGCGGTTTTTCCCTCTGCACAGAGTCAGAACATAGTCTCCTGGAGGCAGAAAGCCGAAGAGCACCTGCCCCCGGCACAATATTCGGCACCAGCAGTCACAGCCCCAGCGGGGCCGCAGAACCACGGTGTCCCCAGGACAGAAGTCCTCCAGGACCAGACGGATGCCGCACAGGCGGCATCCGTCGTCCAGGCACAGGGGAACATCCGCCTCTCCACCCTGACAGAGGCAGAAGCGGCAGGCCGCCTGGATGCCCCGGTCAGGCTTTACTGCTCCAACTTGGCCTTGACCAGGTATTCTCCGCCGATCACACCGCCGAACAGATACTTGCCCGCGTCGTTGGTCTTGGTGGTGGCGATCAGCAGCTCCTGGGTGACACCGGCCACCGTCACCACCTGGTACAAACCCACGAAGCACCCCGCCACCGCCAGGCCGGCGCTGTCCCGGATGATGCCGCTGACGGTGCCGTTATAGGTGCGGCTGTCCACGGTCATGGACATGGTGACGTTGGCAATGGACCCATTCACGATGGCGGCTGTCATGGAGGAGGGGGCCACATAGCCATCCGCGCTGGAGATCAGGGTGTAAATCCCATCGGCCAGGTCGTAGAAGGCAAACTCGCCGTCCGCGGCAGTGTAGGTGACGGCCAGGGTGGTGCCAAGGGCATCCTGCAATGAGATCTTGGCGCCGCCCAGGGGAGCGGAGGTGCCCTGGAGGGGGTCCGGGACCGTCAGCACGCCGGCAATAGCGCCCAGAGACAGCGAGGCGTCTGCCGTGCAGGTCAAATTGACCTGAATGGTCTCGCCGGCGGAGAGGGTAACGCCTGCTGCGTTGCTGAGCACGTATCCGTCCTTTACGGCTCCCAGACTGTAGGTCCCGGTGGGAATGCCGGAGAGGGTATAGGCGCCGGAGGCGTCGGTCATGGTGTGCTGATAAGGCAGACCTGCGCTGTCAAACAGTTTGACGGTGGCATCGGCAATGGGGGCGGTGCCGTCGGTGACTACGCCGTATACCGTGGCCAGAGAAGTGGGGGCGGGGGGCAGCTCCAGGTCTACGTTGACCTCCTGCATGCCCTGGATGTCAAAGTTCTGGCTGTATTGCAGCTGCAGCAGATCCTGTTTGATATCGGCCATGAGAAACCTCCTGTTTGGCAAAAATATTCAAGATTGGTTGTCGGAATGGGTGGGGCAGCCGATGAGAAAGCCCACGCAGCCGGAGACAAAATCCCGGAGCTGGACCACTGCGGAGGCCACCGAGTTGGACTCCGCCGACACCAGCCCCCACTGGCTCAAATTGCGCAGCACCAGCAGCGTCACCAGACAGAAAAGGCCGATTCCGGTGGCCACCACCACCTGCAGGCAGTTGGCGGCGCTGTCTTCGGCAGAGACCTCTGTCTGGGCATTGCCGGGGATTGGAGAAGCCCCTGGGTCCGTGTCGCCGGGTTCCGCGTCCGAAAAACCGATTCGGGCCGTGGGTTCTCCGGGAGACGGGGATACGCTGCCCCCCGTTTCCAGTGTACGCTGGGAGGGGATGGAGGGTGTCTGCCCGCCGGAGGCGGTATGCCGGATGAAATTGGCGCTGAGAAAATAGCCGAAGATGGATGCGGCGGAGGTGCGGACGATGATATCGATTTCCTTCACCGTAGGCCCGATCTCGCCGGGGCAGAAGATGCTGTAAGCCGATTGGAGCAGCAGCACCAGCATTATCAGCAGCAGTCCCTTATCCACCGGGTGAATCCGATCCAGCAGACCCCGGAGGCCGCAGCGGCAGAGTGGAGCGGGACTCATGGCGCCGCCTCCCCCAATGGGCATGGAATGAATAAAGGCATGGAATGCAGCTCCCTTCTCAGACAAAATCGTGCAAGGACACCGGCGGGACCAAAACGATCCCGCCGGCGGTTTACAGGGGGCAGAGGAACCAGAGCCAGCCCTCCAGATGGGTAACGGCGGTGTTGCTGAAGACGGCCCTGCCCTGAAAGCGCACCTGGGCGCGGCTGCGTACAAACCAGGAGAATCTGGCCGGAATTCCCCGCCGTCTTCTCAGATGGCTGCAGGGGACCAGGCAGTTGGCGCAGTTAAACGGTGCCGCCTGTAACCCGCACCTGAAATGTGAGCACCGCTGTCCCTGCCGCTGGGATGGAGGGGATGGTGTAGGTGAGGGTGTTGTCGGTGACGGTGGGAGTGGCGGAGGTGCCGTTGACGGCAAAGGACCCGCCCACATACGCAGAGCCCTGCGGCAGAGCGTCGGTAAAGGGCAGGTTGGTAATGGAGCTGAGGGAGACGTTGGTGACAGTGACCGTGTAGGTCAGGGTATCGCCCACGTTGGCGGAGAGCTTATCCACGGTTTTGGATACCGTGGGAGCCAACAGCAGCAGGGTGGAGGCGGTGTTGCTGGTGACAGTGGTGCCGTTGTAAACCACACTGGCGGTGTTGTCCAGCCGGTTGATGATTGCCATGTGCGCATCACATCCTTTCGCCTCCATACTATGCGCTGTGGGCGGCGGGGTGACAGGCGGGAGCGAATGCTGCCGAAGGGGTGCTCTGAGGACGGCGTACCGCTGCCCTGGGCGCGGCCTGCCCGGCTCTGAAAGGGCGGGCCTTGCAACCCGCCCGAAAGGGCAAATCTTGCCTTTTGGCGGGGATGGGGTATAATGAAAAAAAACGCCTCCGTGAGGAGGCATTCAGCAGGAAAAAGGAGGCGCATTCATGTCTGTTCACTCCGACGCCCACGCCGTTATTGAAGCCGCCATCTCCGCCTGCCGCCCCGACGCGGCAGTGCGCCGCGCCCTGGAGGGCCGGGACTTTTCCGCCGGGGTCTATCTGGTGGCAGTGGGCAAGGCCGCCTGGCAGATGGCCGCCTGCGCCGCCCAGGTGCTGGGGGACCGGCTGAGAGAGGGCGTGGTGGTCACCAAATACGGCCACGCCATGGGCGCCATCCCCCGCTGTGCCATCTTTGAGGGCGGCCACCCGGTGCCCGATGAGAACTCCTTCCGGGGCACCCGGGCCGCTATGGATTTGGCGGAGAAGCTGGGGGAGGGGGACCAGGTGGTGTTTCTGGTCTCCGGCGGCGGGTCCGCCCTGTTTGAAAGCCCTCTGATCCCCGGGGAGGAGCTGGCGGCCGTCACCCAGGCGCTGCTGGCCGGCGGCGCCGACATTGTGGAGATGAACACCGTCCGCAAGCGGCTCTCCGCTGTTAAGGGGGGACGCTTTGCCCAGCTGTGCGCCCCGGCGAAGGTATTTGCTGTGGTGCTGTCGGACATTCTGGGGGACCCCCTGGACATGATTGCCTCCGGGCCCGCCTGCCCGGACAGCTCCACCTGCGCTCAGGCACTGGCCGTGGCGGAGAAGTACCGCCTGCCCCTCTCTGCCCGGGCGATGGAACTGCTGCGGCAGGAGACGCCCAAAGCCCTCTCCAACGTGGAGACTGTCATCACCGGCAGCGTCCGGGAGCTGTGCGCCGCAGCGGCGGCAGCCTGCCAACAGCTGGGGTATGAGCCATTGATTTTGACAGACCGGCTGTGCTGCGAGGCCCGGGAGGCCGGGTCCTTTCTGTCCTCCATTGCCAAAAGCCATGACGGCGCCAAAAAGCCCCTGGCCTTTCTGGCCGGGGGCGAGACGGTGGTCCACCTGACGGGGGACGGCCTGGGAGGCCGGAACCAGGAACTGGCCCTGTCCGCCGCGCCGGGCATTGCCGGCATGGCGGACACGGTGATTTTCTCCCTGGGGTCCGACGGCACCGACGGCCCCACCGATGCCGCGGGGGGCCTGGTGGACGGGGAGACCCTGGAGAAGCTTCGCTCCGCCGGATGGGACGTGTACGACGCCCTGGGGCGCAACGACGCCTACCACGCCCTGGGGGCGGTGGATGGCCTGATTCGCACGGGCCCCACCGGAACCAACGTCAACGACGTGGCGGTGGTGCTGCTGCGGCGATAGGGCCCTACCGGAACTGCCGGGGGCTCATGTGGAAGGTGTTCTGGAAGGCCCGCAGGAAGGTAGAGTAATCCCCGAAGCCCGCCTGTTCCGCCGCCTTCATCACCGGCATGCCGGATCGGATCAGCTCCCCCGCCAGCAGCAGCCGCTTCTGAGTAATGTACTGGTGAAGGGTGTAGCCGGTGACGGCCTTGAACCGATGCATCAGGTAATAGCGGCTGATATAGAACTGCCCCGCCAGAGTGTCCACAGTCAATTCCTCCTCCAGATGCCGGGCAATGTAGCGGAGGATTTCCTCCATTTTGGCATCCATCCGGTAGCTGTCCTTCTGGTCCTGGGCGGTCCGGTCCCGGAGAATGTCCCGGTTTACGGCAATCAGCAGCTGCTGGCACAGCGTATCCGCCATTCGGGCGGTGCCGAAGTCCTGCTCCCGCAGGGCCTGCTCCATCCGCTGGATGTGGTCCATGTACCAAAGCCGCCGCTCTGGGCCAAAGCGCAGCAGGTGGAACCCCCGCTCCCGGGCGGTGGTGAAGCAGGTGTCCAGCGCCTCGCCGGGGTCGGAGCGGCTGTCCAGCCACTGCCGCCCCAGCCACACCACCACCCGCTCATAGGGCTCCGTCGGGTCGATGATGGGCCGGTGGATCAGATCCCGCCCCACCAGCAGCATGTCCCAGGGCTGGAGGAAATAGGTGACGCCCTCCACCACATAGGTCACCTTGCCGCCCAGCAGCAAAATCAGCTTGTCGAATTCGTGGTAGTGATAGTCCAGCTTCTGGGCCCGGCTGTCCTTCAGGTGGAACAGCCGGAAGTCCTCGTGGAGATAGCCCCGCTTTCCGATCTCACTGCGGTCCAGCATGGCGGCGCCTCCTTTTCCCCCGGAATTCTTGAAACCATCATAACGCACTTTTTGCCTGTTCTCAAGGGACTTTCTTCAGAAAACAGGGAATTATTTTGCGAAAAGTTTCCGAATTTTTTCATTCCACGCGCTTTCGCATTGCCAAGAGGGCCCAGGTCTGCTATACTGTGGGCAGCGTCGAAACAAGGAGGTGGCTCCATGAGCCGTGCCGACGAGCTGTTTGTTCAAAACTGCCGGGAGATTCTCTCCTCCGGCGTCTGGGATACGGACCAGGCTGTGCGCCCCCGGTGGGACGATGGTACCCCTGCCCACACCATTAAAAAGTTTGGTATCGTCAACCGATATGACCTCCAGGCGGAGTTCCCCATTTTGACACTGCGCCGGACCTACTGGAAGACGGCGGTGGACGAGCTGCTGTGGATCTGGCAGAAGAAGTCCAACAACATCGGCGATTTGAACGCCAAGATCTGGGACCAGTGGGCCGACGAGAGCGGCTCCATCGGCAAGGCCTACGGCTATCAGCTGGGTGTGAAGCACATCTACCCGGAGGGGGAGATGGACCAGGTGGACCGGGTGCTGTACGACTTGAAGCACAATCCCGCCTCCCGCCGCATTCTGACCAACATCTACAATTTCCAGGACCTTCATGAGATGCACCTGTATCCCTGCGCCTATTCCATGACCTTCAATGTCTCGGGCAACGTCCTCAACGCCATTTTGAACCAGCGCAGTCAGGACATGCTGGCGGCCAACAACTGGAACGTGGTGCAGTACGCGGTGCTGGTCCACATGTTCGCCCAGGTCAGCGGCCTGGTGCCCGGGGAGCTGGTCCACGTGATCGCGGACGCGCATATTTATGACCGGCACGTACCCATCATTGAGAAGATGCTCCAGCAGACGCCCGGCCCGGCGCCGGTCTTCCATATGGACCCCGCCGTAACGGATTTTTACGCCTTTACCCGAGACAGCTTTTCCCTGGAGGGCTATGCGCCCGCTCCCTTTACGGATCAAATTCCCATCGCTGTGTAAGTGTGTAAGGAGGGATTGCCATGAACGCCATTGTGGTAGCCGACAAAAACTGGGCCATCGGGCGGGACAATGGACTGCTGTTTGACCTGCCCACGGACATGAAACGGTTTCGGGACCTGACCATGGGCGGCACCGTGCTCATGGGCCACCGGACCCTGGACTCCTTTCCCGGCGGCCGGCCGCTGAAGGGCCGGCGCAACATCGTGCTCACCCGGGACCCCACCTTCCAGCGGGAGGGAGTCACCGCAGTCACCTCCCTGGCCGCGGCGCTGGAGATTGTGGAGGACCCGGAGCACCTGTGGGTCATCGGCGGCGGCAGCGTCTACACCGCACTGCTCTCACGCTGTAAGCGGGTGTACCTGACAAAGGTGGATGCCGACGCCGGGGAGACCGACACCTTCTTCCCCAACCTGGACAAGCTGCCGGGCTGGGAGGTGGAGCATGTCAGCGAGCCCATGACGGAAAACGGCCTGACCTTCCGGTTTATGGAGTACGTCAACAAGAATATCTGAGATACCGTCGTTATCTCATGCAGACCGCCCGCCGGGGAACTCCCCGGCGGGCGGTGTTCTATGTTACCCGCAAAGTCTTCGGCAACAAATTCCCTCAGGGGACCGCGCTCTCCCCGGCCCGCTCCGCCCAGTAATCGGCGCTGCCGGGTTCATAGCCCCAGAGGGCCTCGTCGGCGGCGGTAGCGGCGGGCAGGTCCATGCCCTCCTCCCAGAGGAGGATGGCGTCCTCTCCCTGTCCGTACCAGACATGGGTGATCTCCCGGTGGATGCCCTGCCCCTCGGCCCAGGCCAGCTCCTCCGCCACATCCAGGCACCGCTCACTGTCCGCCAAGGAGGGGGCTGGGCGCTTTCCCGTAATCAGGGCCCGGACGGGCACGTAATACTTGTTCCCGGCGTCGTCATATTCAAACCGGATCTCCCGCAGGTTCCGGTCGTCATCGATATAGAGATGGTACAAAATCCGCCCGTCGGACAGCTGCCGCACATTGGTGATCTCGATCTTCTCCGGGGCCACGGGAAACAGGTACAGCTGGGTGGCCGCCGCCCAGAGCCCCGCCAGCACTGCACAAACCGCCGCCGCAAGGGCGGCACCCTTCCACCAGGCCTTCCGCTTGCCCTTCTCCCAGGCCCGGGAAAGGCTCCTTACCGCCGCCGTCTCGTCGGGAGCGGGAGTCGGCTCCACCGACAGCGGCGCATCCATGGCGGACAGGGCGGCCCGGCACGCCGGACAGGTTTTCAGGTGCGCTTCCACCGCCGCCCGGCTTTTCTCCGAGCAGACGCCGTCGTGGTACAGCGGCAGCAGGTCCAGAATGATCTCATGTTCCATCGAATTCCTCCTTCAGCTTCTGCCGGGCCCGGAAGTAGGTGACCCGGGCCCAGCTCTCCGATTTCCCAAACAGCTCTCCGATCTGACCAAAGGGCAGCTCCCCGAAGGTCCGCAGGGAAAACACTTCCTTGTAGGGCTCCGGCAGGTTGTGGAGCAGGCGGTGCAGCTGTGCTGCGGACTCCCGGTCCGCGAAGCCCTCCTCGATGCCGCCGTCCGCGGCCTCAGCCTCCTGATCGGTAAAGTGCTTTTGCTCCCGGCACAATGTCAGGTACTGGTTCCGGGCGATCTGACACAGCCATACCCGCAGCTGGCACTCTCCCCGGAAGGTGTCAATGGCGGTGAGGGCCTTGAAAAAAGTGGCCTGGGTCACCTCCTCCGCCGTCTGCTCGTTCCGGCTCAGCGCCAGGGCATAGCGATATACGTCGGAAAAATGCGCCCGATACACCGCCTCCAGATCCGGCATGTCCCTCACCTCCTTCTCCCATAGGACGGCGAAGCCGCCCCGTTGTTACAAATTTTCTGAAAAAAAGCTCCATTGTGTTTCCCGGGCAGATATTATATAATGGAACAAACGTACTGCGCAAGAGAGGAGGCAACCCATGGCGGATCTTTCCACCCCGGTACAATCCATCAAAGGCATTGGGCCCCAGCGGGCCAAGGCCCTGCAAAAGCTGGGCATTGAGACGCTGCGGGACCTGATCTCCTGGCTGCCACGCCGGTACGAGGACCGGACGGAGTTTCGGAAAATTGCGGAGCTGGTGCCGGGGGAGAGCGCCTGCGTGGCGGCCATGATTGCCACGCCGCCCACGGTGTCCCACGTCCGAAAGGGCATGGATCTGGTGAAGGTCCGGGTTGTGGATGATGGCGACGGTGTTCTGGATGTGACCTTTTTCAACCAGACCTGGCTGAAAAGCCAACTCATGCAGGGAAAAACCTATGTTTTTTACGGCCGGGTGGAGGGGAATCTCCTGCGCAAGCAGATGGCCGGGCCGGTGGTGGAGCCCCTGGAGCGGCGGGAGGTCACCGGCCGCATCGTGCCCATCTATTCCCTGACCGCCG
>CATZYY010000015.1 GCA_958426425.1 uncultured Oscillospiraceae bacterium | reverse complement strand
GGGCCTGGGCGTCGCCCAGGTTGGAGCAGGAGCACACCTCGAAGTACTTTTGCTGCCGGGGGGACCAGGCCTCGATGTCGCAGGACTTGACCTTCAGGTCGGCCAGGTCGCCGGAGCAGCACTCCAACTGCCGCACGGGGATGTCCAGGGAGCGGAACAGCTCCACGGAGTACCGCCACAGCTTTTCGTACCAGTCCTTGGACTCCTCGGGCTTGCAGACCACGATCATCTCCTGCTTTTCAAACTGGTGGATGCGGTATACGCCCCGCTCCTCAATACCATGGGCGCCCTTTTCCTTACGGAAACAGGGGGAGTAGGAGGTCAGGGTCTGGGGCAGCTTTTCGGCGGGAATGATCTGGTCGATGAACCGTCCGATCATGGAGTGTTCGCTGGTGCCGATCAGATACAGGTCCTCGCTCTCAATCTTGTACATCATGCCCTCCATGTCAGTCTGGGACATGACGCCCTCCACCACATTTCCGTGAATCATGAAGGGGGGGATGCAGTAGGTAAAACCCTTGCCGATCATGAAGTCCCGGCCGTAGGCCAGCACTGCCTCGTGGAGACGGGCAATGTCGCCCAGCAGGTAGTAGAAACCGTTGCCGGAGACCCGGCCGGCGGCGTCCAGGTCAATGCCGTCGAAGGACTCCATAATTTCGGTGTGATAGGGGATGGGGAAGTCGGGCACCTTGGCTTCGCCGAAGCGCTCCACCTCCACGTTTTCGCTGTCGTCCTTGCCGATGGGCACGGAGGGGTCAATAATCTGAGGAATTTGGAGAAGGTCGTGGTGAAGGGCCGCCTCCAGCTCGGTCTCCTGCTTTTCCAGCTCCGCCAGACGGTCCGCCTGCTGCTTCACCTGGGCCTTAACGGCCTCGGCCTCCTGCAGTTTGCTGGGGTCCTTCTTGGCCTGGCCCATCAGCATGCCAATCTGCTTGGAGAGGGTATTGCGGTTGGAGCGCAGCTGATCGGCCTCTGCAATGGCGGCGCGGCGCTTGGCGTCTAGATCAATGACCTCGTCCACCAGAGGCAGCTTGGCGTCCTGAAACTTTTTTTTGATGTTTTCTTTTACAATGTCGGGATTTTCTCTGATAAATCGAATATCCAGCATGGTATTCACCTCAAAATTGATGTTGTTTAATTGATATGGGCACAGTGGTCAAGCCTGCCAGACAGGCCCTTTCCACAATGTTTCACGTGAAACAAACTCAGTTTTTCGCTTCGGCGGTGCCCAGGAGCTGTTCCACCAGGGCATCATATCGGGCCACGGGAGAGAGGGGGTCATCCGCTTCGGAGATATCCTCCAACCAGGGACGCAGGCCAATTCCTCCGTATCCCCGGGTCCCGGCCTCATACTGGGTCATGAGGTCTACGGCTTCCTGCCGCTCTTCCTCAGTGCCGGCAGCCAGCCGCTCCACCTTTTCCAGGGACTGCAGGGCGCCTAGGCGGTTCTGCGTATCGTCCAGCTCCCGCAGAGTTTCCTCCACACCTTCTTCCAGCGCCGCGTTGCGTTCTTCCAGCTCATCTACGGTTTCCTGGAGCTCAATGATTTTCTCCTGGGAGACCTGTACTTCCTGCATGGCGTTCACAGAGTGCTGCAATTCCCCCAGAGCCTCAGTATTGCTCCGCTGATGCATGAAAAAGGACAGGGCCATCAGCAAGAAGGCGGCAATAAAGAGGATCATGATATAGATCACCACAGGCTTTTTCCCGGCGGGTGTCATTTCCTGTCCCTGCTCGCCGGAGGGCTCCTGCGGACCTTCACTTCGTTTTTCAAATTTCATGGTGCTTTGATTCCTTTCAGGGGTTGTCCCGTTTCTTCAGCCGCAGAAGTGCCAATGCCTCCAACAGGTCGTTCAGGTCATCCACACCGTAGTATTCCAATTCAATGCGGCCCTTTTTCCGCCCTGTTACGATTCGGACACCCCGGCCCAGCTTGGAGCTTAGGTCCTTCTGGGCTTCGGCGGTATAGTCAGGGCCGGTGGGCGGGGCCTTCTCCGGCTTTTTGTCCGCTGACAGGCGCTTGGCAAGGGCTTCCGTCTGCCGCACTGACAGCCTGCCGGAGACCACCGCCTCGGCGGCCCGCTCCTGGAGAGCGGGGGAGAGGGGAACCAGAGCCCGTGCGTGGCCGGCGGAAAGCTTGCCACTTTCCACCAGAGCGGCTACGGAGGGCGCCAAGGACAGCAGCCGCAGGGCGTTGGCCACGGCGCTGCGGGATTTGCCCACCTGGGCGGCAGCCTCCTCCTGGGTCATGTGATAGGTTTCAATCAAGGTGTGGAATCCGGCAGCTTCCTCCATGGGGTTCAGGTCCTCCCGCTGGAGGTTTTCGATCATGGCTAGTTCGGCGGCCTTGCGGTCGTCGGCTTCCACTACCACCACGGGCACCTCCCGCAGGTCCGCCAGACGGGCGGCCCGCCAGCGGCGCTCACCGGCAATGATCTGATAGTAGCCGGAAGACAGCTTTCGCACGGTCAGCGGCTGAATAATGCCGTGAATCCGAATGGATTCCGCCAGTTCTGCCAAAGCGGCTTCGTCAAAGGCCTTTCGGGGCTGAGAGGCGCAGGGCTCCACCTGAGAGATATCCACGTAGAGACTGCCGGCAGCTTCGTTTTTCAGCGCCTCCTCGCCCAGCAGGGCGCCTAAGCCCCGGCCCAGGCCGGAGGGTTTCTTGGATGCCATTTACGCACTCTCCTTTCCAAAATCAAGCGCCCTGCCGCTTTAAAAATTCTGCGGCAAAGGCTGTATACGCCTCGGCGCCCCGGGAGGAGCGGTCGTAGGCGGTGATGGGTTTGCCATGGCTGGGGGCCTCGCTGAGGCGGACGTTCCGGGGGATCACAGTTGCGTAGACCTTGCCGGGGAAGTAGTGCTTCACTTCCTCCGCCACCTGCAGCGCCAGGTTGGTGCGGCCGTCAAACATGGTCAGCAGCACGCCTTCCAGCTCCAGTTTGGGATTCAGGGACCGCCGCACAATGCGTACGGTGTTCATCAGATCGCTGAGCCCCTCCAGCGCGTAGTATTCCCCCTGGACCGGCACCAAAATCGTGTCGGCGGCGCACAGGGCATTGAGGGTCAGCAGCTCCAGGGAGGGAGGACAGTCAATGAAGATATAATCATAGTCATCCGCCACCTGAGCCAAGGCGTCTTTCAGCAAAAATTCCCGATTTTCCATGCCGATCAGCTCAATGCCGGCGCCGGCCAGAGCTTTATTGGAGGGCAGCACATCCCCAAACCGGGTGTGAGCCAGAGCCTCCCGGGCGGAGGATTCTCCAATGAGGACCTGGTAAATCCCCCGGGAAACGGTCTTGTCCACGCCCATGCCGGAGGTGGAGTTGGCCTGGGGGTCAAAGTCACATAAAAGGACCTTTTTTCCAGCCTCCACCAATGCGGCCGACAGGTTGACGCAGGTGGTGGACTTGCCTACACCGCCCTTTTGATTGACGATTGCAACGGTCTTTGCCAAAGGGACACCTACTTTCTGAAATCCTTGCATTCCAGTGCTCTATTATATCAAGGTGGGTTGGTACTTGCAAGGGCAAATCAAAAAAAGGAGGAAAAGGTCTGCTCTTGTTTCACGTGAAACATCCAGGTATGGACAACAGACGAAAGCCCCGGATGTTTCACGTGAAACATCCGGGGTAAAATCACTTCAGCAGCAAGCCCGTCCGGCCCTCCATGGTCAGGGTCAGCAGGCCGTCTCCGGCCGGGAAGATACGGCCGGTCAAAAGGTCTTTGGGGGCGCCCCAATGCCAGGGCAGCGTCAGTGTGCGGCTATCAGGTCCGGCGTTGACTACGATCACTACCCGCTCCGACTCTGTCTCGCGGGTAAACGCCAGCAAGGGACCGGAAGCGCTGAGCCACCGGAACCGCCCCCTGGACAGGGCGGGCATCTGCTGACGCAGACGGCCCAGCCGGGCGAACCAGCTCTCCATGACCCGGTCGCCGGCTCCCCAGGGATAGGTGCCCCGGTTAAAGGGGTCCTCAAAGCCCTCCATAGCCACTTCGTCGCCATAGTACACTGTGGGAGCGCCGGGGAAGGTAAAGAGCACCAAAGCGGCCAGCCGCACCAGCGCCTTGCCCCGGGCACGCTCAGAGGGGGAGAGACGATATACCGCCCGCTCCTCCTTGGTTTCCGGGGTCCGATCAGCACCCAGCACCGTGAGAATGCGCGGCGTGTCGTGGGTGCCCAGGAAGTTCATGGCGGAATAAAAGGCAGAGGGAGGATAGTTTTCCCGAATCGTCTCCATGGCCTCCCGAAAGTCCGAGGCGTCGCCCCCGCGGAGATAGGCCAGCAGCGCTGTGCGGAAGGGGTAGTTCATGACACCGTGGAGCTCATGGCCCAGCAAGTACCGCCGGCGCTGGGAATAGGCAATTTTGTTGCTGGCGTCCTCCCAGACCTCGCCCAGGAGAAAGCTGTCGGGCTTGGTGTCCTCCATGGCCGACCGGATTTTCTCGATAAACCAGTCCGGCAGCTCGTCTGCCACATCCAACCGCCAGCCGTCTATGCCGCAGCGCAGCCACCGCCGGATAATGGAGTGGGGCGCGTCAATGATGTAATCCACATAACCGGGAGATTCCTCACGAACTGCCGGCAGGGTGTGAATGCCCCACCAGGAATCGTAGTCGTCGGGCCAGGGGTGAAAGGAAAACCAGTTGAAATAGGGGGATTCCCGGCTCTGGGCGGCCCCCAGAGAGGGATAAAACCCATCTGCGTTAAAATAAATGCTCTGGGAGCCGGTATGGTTGAACACACCGTCCAGAATCACCCGCATTCCCAGGCTGTGGGCCTGCTCACACAGGTCCTTCAGGTCCTCCTCGGTGCCCAGCATAGGGTCAATCCGGGTATAGTCGGCAGTATTGTAGCGGTGGTTGGAGGCCGACTCAAAAATCGGGTTTAAATACAGGGTGGTAACGCCCATTTCCGAAAGGTGAGACAGTTTGGAGGCAATGCCCCGCAGCGTACCGCCAAAGAAATCCCGGTTGCGGATTTCTCCATCCGGGTCCGGACGCCACTCGGGTGTGTCGGACCATTTTTGATGGACCCAGCGGCTGCCCACAAGACCTGCAGGATCTGCCTTATCCGACGGAAGCCGGCAAAAACGGTCTGGAAAAATCTGGTATACCACACCGCTGCCGAACCAGCCGGGGGTCCGGCTTTCCCGGTAGACGGTCAGCTGCCAGGGATCAATCTGTCCGTCGCTGCGATAGCCGGTTTTATCCAGGTCGCAGCCAGTGCCGTCCTCCCGCCAGAAGCGGAAGTGATACCAGATCAGCTCTGGCTCTGCCGGGGCGGTAAAGGTCAGGGAAAAGCGGATTCGCTCCCCGTCCACACCGTCTTGTATCATCTCCCGTTCCTCCCGCTGCCCCGAGAACTCCCGGTGCATGACCAGGGCGCAGTGGGTAAAGTCCTCAGAGGCCAGGGGGCGGCAGTGAAGATAAACAGGGGTCCCGCAGACGGCGGCCCCGAAGGGGGACTTACACAGGCCGTAGCGGGGGTCATAGACAAAGGGTTCGCTCATACGAGGCGATCCTCCTTACTGCAGCAGTTGATGTTCGCCGATGACGGCGGTGCCGATCTCGTCGGCGGAGAAGTAGGCATTGAGAATTTCCACGGCGGTGGAGGCCAGGGCGGAGCCGGAGCCGCCCTTCTCGATGACCATGGCCAGGGCGATCTCCGGGTCGTCGTAGGGGGCGAAGCACACGAACACGCCGTTGTTGGTGGTGTCGGCGGAGATCTGGGCGGTGCCGGTCTTGGCACCGGCGTCCACCACGCAGGACTTAAAATACCCGGCCAGGGAGCCGGTGGTGGTCAGCTCGTGCATACCCTCCTTCACCGCGGAAAGGGTACTGTCGCTGATGTGGATGGTGTTGAGAGGTTCACCGCCGCCCACCGCCAGTACCTGGGAATTGTCGTAGGATTTGACGGCTTTGAGCAGGTGTACCTCGTAGTGATTGCCCCCGTTGACCAGCGTGGCAATGTAGTTGGCCAGCTGGAGGGGGGTAAACAGGTTGTCGGACTGGCCGATACCGGCGGTAATGGTATCGCCGCCGTACCAGGCCTCTCCTTTGGCCTCCCGCTCAGCAGGGCCGGCCAGGATGCCGGGGCTGTCGCCGATTTCGATGCCGGTGCTCTCCCCCAGGCCGAAGGCCAGGGCATACTCATTCATGGTCTCAATGCCAAGCCGGTAGGCCATCTCATAGAAGAAGACGTTGCAGGAGACTTTAATGGCCTCCACCACGTTTACCAGGCCGTGGCCTGCCCGGTTCCAGCACTTCCAGGACCAGGAGCCAGTACCGGCCACTGTCTCCGGGTAATACCAGATGCCGGTATCCCGGATGGTCTCCGTCAAGGTGACGGCGCCCTCCTCCAGGGCGGCCACCGCCATCAGGGGCTTGAAGGTGGAGCCAGGGGCGTACCGGCCCTGGGTAGCCCGATTATACAGAGGGGCGGTGGGGTCCTGGTTCAGCTTCGTTGCGTCCTGAAGATAGGTAGACAGGTCGTAGGTAGGATAGGAGGCCAGGGCCAGCACGGCGGCGTTGTCCACATCTAATACCGCTACACCTGCGCCCCGAATGACCTCTTTGCCCTGGCGGGCGTCGTCAGCGTTCATACGCTCCACAGTCTTGGCTAGGGCGTCTTCCACCGCCGTCTGAAAATCCAGGTCGATGGTCAGCTCCACCGTGTTGCCGGGCTCTGGAGCCTTTTGGTAATACTCGCCTGTAACCTTGCCGTCGGAGTTGGTGGAGACGATGCGGACACCGTCCCGGCCGCGGAGATAGTCCTCGAAGGCAGCCTCCACGCCGGAGCGGCCGATTTTGTCATCCAGATTATATCCCTGCGCCGTCAGGGCCTCCATGTCGTCATCAGACTGAATGCCGGCGGTATATCCTAGAATATGGGCGGCGTAGGAGGTCTGATACTCCCGAACGCTGGAGGAGCTGACCTTGGCGCCGGAGAAATTGCCGTCGCTGAGCAGGGAGACGAAGGCGGTGTCCACGTCTTCGCTCATCACGTAGGATGGAATTTTAGGCATCAGGGACCGAAGCTCCAGCTCATACCGGACGCCCAGCACCATCCGGGCCTGATTCAGGGAGAAGGTAACCGGCAGGTCGAAATCCTCCCGCATCAGCTCTATCAGGGTGTGGGCGGAAATGCCGATATCCTCCAGCAGCTGCTCCGTCAGGGCGGCGGAGGGCAGCAACTCCGGCAGTTGGGCCGCCTTCTGCTGATCGGTCAGGGTTGCGTCGGAGAGGATGGCCTCGGCGGGGTTGGTAACAGTCCCGTCATCTTCCTCTTCTTCCAACAGGGCCGGATGGGTCAGCAGATAGGTGCCCAGGGGCTCCGTCACCGCGTCCAGGCTGAGAAGATACGTAAGAAACCGGCCCTGTTGAATGGAATCCAGGTTGTCCAAAGTGTAGGAGAAGGGGGCAGTTGAGGACACAGGCAGATTGTCCACCCAGTCCACGCCCCGGTCTTGGCACAGCTCCGTCAGGCGCAAAACGGCCTGGTTCATGTCTTCGCCTTCCTTCAGCAGGGAGGAGGAAAAGGTGAGGCTGTATGTGGAGCGGTTGGATACCAGTACCTGCCCGTTGCAATCTGTAACGATGCCCCGGGAGCCCTCCACGGTCTCCGGTTGGGTAATGGTACGGATGGACTGGGCCAGATAGTCCTCGTGGTCGTTGATCTGGGTGTCATAGAGAACGCCCAGGTAGATAAAAAGGACCAACAGCACAATGCCGCCCAGCACATATAGCCGCAGATGGGGGAATTCTTTTTGTTCCATGGGAACTCCTTTGTCAATGGGAAAAGATTAGTCGTACAGATGGACCCGGCGGTGGACCGCCGCGAACAGCGGTACCGTCAGCAGCAAAAAGGGGGCGGTTACCAAAAACTCCCGGACCATAACGCCCAGCCCCGCTCCCCAGGCAGGTTTGCCCATGGCCCACAGCAGCAGGCATTGAAAAAAATCCGTCAATAAAAAGGCTGCGGCAGAGGATGCCAGGGCGCAGAGAAAACCTGCCCGCAGCAATCCCTTGGCAATCAGAGAGCCGGCCAGCCCCGCCAGAGGAAATACCAGCGTGTACAGGCAAGGGATGGTTCCCGGCAGCAGCAGGTCGCACACCACGCCCAGACTCAGGCCGAAGATGGTGCTGGAAACGGGATTTTCATAGTTGCCCAGCACCGCCGCCACAACCGGGTACAGAAAGGGGATGACGCCCCAGACGGTGATTCTCTGCAGCAGGGAGCCCTGCAAAATCAGCAGGACTATGGCGGCCCCGGCATACAGGGACCATTTGAAAATACTCTCATTTCTGGCCAGCACGGCGGGACCTCCTTCCTGGGGACGGCATCGGCTGTCAGGGCACGATGTCGAAGGATTTGATAATAAATACCTGGTTTAAGCTGTCAAAATCCACCTTGGGCACCAGCACCGCGTAGGAGGTGGCCCCGGAGTCATCCACTTTGACCTCTTCCACAGTGCCGATCACCAGGCCAGAGGGCAGGTACTCGCCCAGGCCCGAGGTCTCCACCAGGTCGCCGGCCAGCAGTTGGCAGTCGGCGGGCAAATAGCCCAGCCGCAGCCGGCCCTGCCGCATCAGGGCAAAGTCGCCCTCCGCCACACCCAGGTCCTTGGTACGGAAGACCTGGGCGCCGATGGAGGTGTCCGTGTCCACGATGGTCAGCACCTTGCACCAGTTGTACCCGGCCTTATCCACCAGCCCCACCAGGGCGCCGGTGGAATCCATCACGCAGTCACCCACTTCCACGCCGCTGGAGGTACCCTTGTTTAACGTCAGGGAGGAGGTCCAGTTGGTGACCTCGTGTTCGATCACATAGGCGGATTCCATGTCGCTGGTCAGATCCCGGTGGGCCTGCTGCAGATTCAGCAGGTTCCGGTAGTTTGCGTTTTCCTCCTCCAGTCGTTCAGACCGGCGGACGGATTCCTCCATTTCCGCAATCTGCTGCTTCAGCGCCGCGTTTTCCTCCTCCAGAGCGGTGTAATCCTCATAGTACTTCTGCTTGTCGCTGATCCAGTCGGCCACCGCCGTATAGGCGGCCTGAAAGGGGGAGGTGATGATCCCTGCCAGATTGGTCAGCGGCGCCGAATTGGCGGAGAAAAAGGACATACAGGCCAGAGCCACGGCAATGACCGCCGCGGCAAAGAGGACCCACAGTCCGTGCTCTTTCAAGAAATTTTTCAAAAGGGACCCCTCCCAACCGCTGAATAATCAGGCCAAAAAGCGCACCCCGAAGCGGCCCAGCATCCGGCTCAGCCGCAGCACCGGCAGGCCCATCACATTGAAGTAGTCGCCATTGATCCGCTCTACCAGCAGGGCGCCCTTTTCCTGAATGCCGTAGGCGCCGGCCTTGTCCATGGGCTCGCCGGTGGCAATGTAGGATAGAATTTCCTCCCGGGAGACGGGGCGGAAATAGACCTCCGTGGTCTCACTCTCCGTCTCTATGCGGTCTCCCTGCCGGACGGTGACGCCGGTGCAGACCGTATGATGCCGGCCCTGGAGGGCTGTCAGCATGGCAAGGGCCTCCGCCTCGTCGGCGGGCTTGCCCAGCTTCCTCCCGTCCAGAAACACCATGGTGTCGGCGGTGATGACAATTTCATCTGCCCCCGCGGATACCGCGTCGGCCTTTTCCCGGGAGATATACTCCACCGTGGCCTGGGGAGACAGGCCCTCTGGAAAGGTCTCCTCCACCTCCGGCACCCGGATTTCAAACTCCGTCAGACCAATGCGCCGCAGCAGCTCCTGCCGCCGGGGAGAGCCGGAGGCCAGTACGATCTTTGCCATAAAGCGCCTCACTTTCCCGTGGAGCCGAAGCCGCCCCGGTCCGGCCCCTCCAGGTGGTCCACCCGGACAAAGCGCAGTGCCGGCTGATTTTTCACAATGCGGAACTGGCAGATCCGGGCGTTTTTCTCAATGGTCACGTCCCGGGTGGCGTAGGCGGGCATCTTCCACTGATCTCCGTCCCCCCGGTAGGTGTAGTCCACCACGCCCATAGAGTTGGTCTGCAAAATCCCGTAATTTTTAAACGTGGAGCTGCGGGGAACGATGTGGGCCTCATAGCCCTCCGGCAATGCGATGGCCACCCCCAGAGGAATCAGCCGGAATTCCCCGGCCTTCATGGTCACGTCCTCCGCTGCCCGCAGGTCAATCCAGTCGGATTTGCCGTCCACATAGCACAGCTCGTCCAGACCGTCCACAAAGTATTTTACCTTAATTTCTTCCATATGAAACTCCAAATATCAATACGATCAGTATAATACAATCTAAATATTACAAATAGGAGTGAATTAAAGCCGCTTTTTCGGGTTCACTCCACGCCCCGCTCGTACAGGCCCCGGGTAAAGGCGCCCTCCGGAGCCGCTCCAGACAGGTAGTCCCGGAACACCCGGACGCACTCTGCCGCCGTTTCCGTGGTAAAGCGCAGGCGGGCGTGAGACAATCCCAGTTTCCGCCAGTCGCCTCGGTCTGCCAGCCACAGCGGGCGGCTGTTCTGGATTTCAGTCCGCCGGCCGAAGGCGGTCAGCAGGGGGAACTCCGCTCCGGTCCGGTCCCGCAGGGCCGTGACGCCGCCGGCGGTGAGGTCGTGCTCCGTAATCATCAGGGGCAGGCGGCCGTAGACAATGGTCTCTATGGGCAGGCACTTGGCAAGGTCCCGGATCTGGGAAAACCGCAGCTCAAACGACACGCAGGCCTCCTGAAGGCCTTTGTCCTTCAGGTATTCCAGGGAGCGGCTATTGAACACGTTGAGGCCGTAGTCCCCGTACAGGGTTAGCCCCAGCCCCTCCGTCAGGGGCAGATGGCCGATGTTGCCCAGCAGCGCGGCAGTGACGCCCAAATCCTTGGCGTGGTTCAACCAAGAGCGCAGCGTGTCCTCATCCCGGTCCCGCCACACCCGGGGCAGCGTGGCACACCACTCCGCCTCTCCGGTGGGGAGGCGGTTCATCTCTGCCAAAACCTCCAGAGGTACATACACCCGGGCGGGACCCAGGGAGAGCAGTTCCTCCGTCAGCTGGTCCCGGCGGAAAACCGACACCGTGAGAAGGGGCTCCGCAGCGGAGCAGGTGTCCGCCGGAGGCGGGGGCAGGGGCAGCTGGCGCCGGCTTGAGGGCGCGGTGCGGGCGGCGGTCAGGGCCGCCAGAGCGTCCCGGCGCAGGGCGTTGACGGCGCTGGCGGAAAGGGACAATCCGTCGTCCACCAGCGTCACCACTGTGTCACAGCGGTAGGCGGTGCCGCCGGTTTTCCGCAGGCGGGCCTCCAGCTCCGCCCCGGTGAGGGCGCGGGTCCGGGCAGCCTCCGGCACAGGGCCGGTGACGGTGACATGGTGGCCCTGCCGGTCCGAGGCCGTCAGGGTACAGGGGACACCGGCGGTAACGGAGCAGGAAAAATCCACAGCCACAGTCCGCAAATCACCCTTTTCATAGGCGGCCTTGGCCGCGTCAAAAAGGTCCTTGGGGTCCGCCGCGCCGGCGGGCCGGGTGCCGAACATATCCTTCCCTGTACGGCCCTGCCAATAGCCGTCGGTAAAGCCGGAGCGGGAAAAGGCCGCCTCCAGCTCCGCCGCCTCGGCGGCGGTGGGGGCTCGGTGTTCCCGCAGCAGCCGGTCGTAAATCCCAGTTACCACGGCCACGTACTCCGCCCGCTTCATGCGGCCCTCCAGCTTCAAACAGCGGACGCCTATGTTCTCCGCCTCCTCCAGGGAGGCGGCCATGCAGTTGTCCTTCAGGCTCAGAGGATAGGGATTGCCCTTCTTTCCCGCAAAACCGCCCACCGCCGTGTAGGGCAGGCGGCAGGGCTGGGCGCAGCGGCCCCGGTTGCCGGAGCGGCCGCCGATCAGGGCGCTCATCTCACACTGGCCGGAGTAGCACATGCAAAGGGCCCCGTGGGCAAAAATCTCCACCTCTGCCGGGCAGCGGCGGCAGATGGCGGCGGTATCCTGGGCGGAGCACTCCCGGGCCAGCACCACCCGCTCACAGCCGTCGGCAGAGAGAAGACAGGCGGCGCCGGAGGTAAAGACGCTCATCTGGGTGCTGGCGTGGATAGGCAGGTCCGGCAGGGTCTGCCGTAGCAGCGTGAAAAGCCCCCAGTCCTGGACCAGAACCGCGTCCACTCCCAGCCGGGCGGCGGTTGCGGCGGTCTCCAGGGCCCGGGGCAGCTCCCGGTCCGTCACCAGGGTATTCAGGGTCAAAAAGACCCGGGCGCCCCGCTCATGACAGTAGAGCAGGGCGTCGGCAAACTCCTGGTCGGAGAAATTTTTGGCGCTCTGGCGGGCATTGAAGGCGCCCCACCCCAGATACACCGCGTCGGCCCCGTTTTGAACGGCGGCCCGCAGCGCCTCCGGTGAGCCGGCGGGGGAGAGCAGCTCCGGTCTCATCCCTTGTTCTGGTGGTCCAGCCGCTGCTGCAGGCGGAAGATCTCCCGCTTGAGCTCACTGGCCTCGCTCTGGGCCTTGGAGGCCTCGTCAATATACCCCTTGATCTGGGCCCGCAGCTGCTCCGCCGCGGCCTGGGCCTTAAACAGCTCGTCGGCAATGTTGGCGGCGGTGAGAACGGCGGCGTCCGTGCGGCCCACCTTGGTGCCGCTGAGGACCTCCTGCATCTTGTCGCCCACATAGGCGCCCACCCGCTGCATGTAAGAGGCGGATTCCTCCGCAATGAAGGTGTACTCCTCGCCGCAGATATTGACGACAACCCGATTCGCCATAACAGGGCCTCCTCTTTTGTAAGATTTTTTCCCTCTGGAACCCGGGGCTGGGAAAGGAGCCCCGGCCAATGGTCATAAGATCGAACACAGTATACCATACCCTGGGCAAATGCGCCAGAAAAAACCCTGAAATTTGAAAAAAATTCACAGTCCGTCAGGCGTGTCCCTGCCCGTGGAGGGAGAAAACCGGGACTTGTTCTCCGGGGTAAATTCGTGTAGAATAGGGGAGACCTGAGACGAGGGGAGGTGCGGCCATGGCCGGGTGTCTCATTGAAACCGGAGACGAAGGGGTAACCCTTTCCGGAGGTGCGGTAAAGCGGCTTTTGGAGCGGGGCGATGGTGACGCCGCCCTTTTATATCTGGCGCTGCTGCGGCGCCAGGGCGCCGTGCCGCCCCGTTCCCTGGCCGGCGAGCTGCGGTGGGACCGGGACCGGATCGAGACAGCGGAGGCGGTTTTGCGGCAGCTGGGTCTGGTGTCCGCGGCGGAGCCCCCTCCGGAGCCGGCGGAGGAAAAGCCTGACTACCAGCGCGCCGACGTGGCGGAACACTTGGAGCGCAGCGACGAATTCCGGGCCCTGACAGACCAGGTGGAGCGGAAGCTGGGCAAGCGGCTGACCACGCCGGACGTGGCGGTGCTGCTGGGGCTCACCGATTATCTGGGCCTTCCGGCGGACGTGGTGTACTTACTGGTCTGCCACTGTATGGAGCGGGTTCAGCGCCGGTCCGGCCCGGGCCGCCGCCCTGGTATGAAGCAGATTGAAAAGGAGGGCTACGCCTGGGCCCGCCTGGGCATCGACACCCAGGCCGCCGCGGCGGAGTACTTACGCAAATACGCCCAGCGGCAGCAGCTGCTGCCCCAGTACATGCGGGCCCTGGGGCTGGGAGACCGGCTTCCCGTGCCGTCGGAGGAGAAGTATCTCCTCTCCTGGCAGGAGATGGGCTTTTCGCCGGAGGCCGTGGCCATTGCCTGCGACAAGACCATTTTGAAGTGCCACGAGCTGAAGTGGGCTTACTGCAACGGGATTCTCCGCCGCTGGCATGAGGCGGGCCTCCACACGGAGGAGGAGATCCGGGCCGGGGACCGGCCCGCGGCCAAGCGCAGTCCGGCACCCTCCGCCCAGGAGGACGTGGCCTGGATGAAGAAGTACATCGATCAGCGGAACAAGGGGGTGTGAGCACATGGCATACGACGGACGGG
The DNA here is from genome assembly GCA_958426425.1 of uncultured Oscillospiraceae bacterium. Taxonomy (GTDB): domain Bacteria; phylum Bacillota; class Clostridia; order Oscillospirales; family Oscillospiraceae; genus Oscillibacter. Next base: position 15,027 of record CATZYY010000015.1, on the reverse strand, counting down.
TTCTGCGCCGGGCCCTCCAGCGGTTTGAGGAGGACCGGCAGGAGCGCGAACATCGCTTTCAGGAGCGGCGGGAGTCCATTTTCCGCCGTCAGCCCCGGCTGCAGCAGATCGACACGGAGCTGCGTGCCACCACTAGCCGCATTATCTCCTCCGCCCTGCGCCGGGGCACGGACCCCCTGCCGGCGCTGGAGGTGCTGCGGGACGAGAATCTGAGCCTCCAGGAGGAAAAGCGGGCCCTGCTGGGCAAGCTGGGCCTGCCCCAGGACTGCCTGGAGGACAAGCCCGCCTGCCCCCTTTGCGGCGATACCGGCTACCGGGGCGGGGAGATGTGCCGCTGCCTGCGCAGCTACTATGCCCGGGAACAGCAAAAGGAGCTGAGCCGGATGCTGGATCTGGCGGGGCAGAGCTTTGAGAGCTTTTCCCTGGACTGGTACGCTGAGGAGGCATTGCCCCATCTGGGAATTTCCCCCCGGGAGAATATGGAGTGGGTATACCGCACCTGTAAGCGCTATGCCGACCAGTTCGCCTCCCCCGGCAGCGGAAATCTGCTGCTGACCGGGCCGCCGGGCCTGGGCAAGACCTTCCTCTCCGCCGCCATTGCCAGAGAGGTCAGCGGCGACGGCTGGTCCGTGGTTTACGACACCGCCGCCCATATCTTTCAGCAGTTTGAGGACCGCAAGTTCGGCCGGGAGGAGGACCAGGAGGCCCAGGGAGACGTGGCGAGAGTGCTGACCTGCGATCTGCTGATTTTGGACGATCTGGGCACGGAGATGACCACGGCCTTTGTTCAGAGCACCCTGTACCAGATTCTCAACAGCCGCCTTCTGGAGCGGCGGCCCACCATTCTCAGCACCAACCTGAAGGTGGCGGAGCTCTCCGGCCGCTATGGGGCCCAGACCGCCTCCCGGGTGGAGGGGGAGTACCAGATTCTCACCTTCTTTGGACAGGACATCCGCCTTTTGCGAAAAGAGCGCAAGTGAACTTTGTAAGTAAAAAAGGACCGCCGCCCGCGGGAAAGCGGGCGGCGGTTTTTACATCGCTGTCCGGCGCATGTACAGCAGGGGGTAGGGGCGGCCCTGTTCATCCACACTGGTCCGCCGGTAAACCGCGAAGCCCATGTGGGCATAAAAATCCCGTGCCTGGGAATTTTGCTCATTGACGGTGACCTCCGTCAGGCCATATGCGGCGATGGCGTATCGGACCAGGGCCGCACCGATACCCCGGTCCCGGGACTCCGGCTCCAGGAACAGCATCTCCAGCCGACTTCCCTCCGCCCCAGAAAGCCCATCAAGCCCGCCTGATCTCGGGCGATGACCAGATGGGCCACGCCCGCCAGGGCATCGGGCACACATTCCCGGATGGCGGAAATCTCCGCCGGGGACAAAAAGGTGTGGGAGGCCTGGACCGACCGCTCCCAAAGTTCCAGCAGCTGCCCCAAAAGGGCGCTGTCCCGACCAGGGACTTCACAGATTTCCATAAGGGTTCTCCTTTGCTGTTTGCCCCAGTATACCACGGCTGTTGCCCCTGTGCCAGAGGGTCAGGCGTGGCGTTTCCCCTGCTGCCACAATACCAGGGCCAGGGCGGTTAGCGCGCCGCCGATGCCCAGGGACATCCAGAACCGAGGCGTGCCGGGATTCCACAAAGCGGCGCCCAGAACAGTGGCTGCCGCCACCCGGGGCGCCGCCCCCAGAATGCCGGCGGTGAGGTAGGTGCCGTAGGGCACGCCCGCCGCGCCCAGCAGCAGGCTCACCAGATCACCGGGGGAGGCCCCGCCCAGCCGCAGCAGAAATACGGACCGCCACTGTTCATTAGGCCCCAGACGGCACAGCGCCGCGGCCTTGGGGTGCTTTTGCCGCAGGGCGTCCAGATGCTCCTGCTGCCGGCGGCCCAGGAAAAAGGGAAGCGTCTGGGCCGCCGCCGTGCCGCAGAGATTTACCGCCAATGCCGTCGGTAGGGGAAACAGCAACCCGCCCGCTGCCGTCAGCGCCGACATGGGCACGCAGAAGGTGACGCTTTTTGCCACATACAGCCCCAACAGAAAGGCTGCCGCCAGCAGAGACTGCTCCGGGGAGCGGCGGGCGATGGCCTCTGCGGTCAATTCTTGGCGCAGGGGCCACAGGGCGGACAGTGCCAGCAAAAAAAGCGCCGGCACCGCCCACCGCCGCCAGCAAAATCCGCCCTTCATGGCCTCGTTCCCCCTTTTTTCGTCAGATAGCGCTAGTATGCGCCGCCAAGCAAAAAGAAAACGGCAGACGTGAATTTTTCACGTCTGCCGGTTTTTGGCGAATTCAAAAAGTCTGATTATAAGAAGGGTTCATCCTCCGGCCGCACATCCGTAGGCAGATTGCCGCCGTCTCCGGAGGTCCCGCCGTTTGTGCCGGGATCGGGAATCACCACAATGGTGCCGGGGTCGGTATCCGGCTCAGTGGAAGCACCAGGGTCAGTGGCGGTTCCGGGATCGGTGGCGGTACCGGAGTCGCCCGGCGTAGTGGCGCCGGGGTCAACGGGCGGGGTTTCCGGTAAAGCCGGACCCCGGAGGATCACCTTGTTCCGGGACTTGTAATCGCTGGTGGCCTCGTAGCTGGAGGAGATCAGCGTGCCGTCGGCAGCGTAGACATGGCGATAGGTTTTGTACTTGTAGCCGGTGTAGGGCGTGGTCTTGACCTGCTCCGTGCCGGGGGCCAGAGTGGGATCATCCTCGTACACCACCTCATAGGGGGTGGTGGACAGGTGCTCGTAGGTCATCTTGGCATAGGTACCGTCGATATTGGTGCCAAGAATTTTCACCGTCAGCTTGCTGTTGGCGTATGTAGTGACGATCTTGATGGGATAGTCGGTGTTGTTGGTGAATTTGTAGTCCGGCCCGCCCCAGGAGACAGTGGCATCCATACCGGGGTCAATATAAGTGGGCCTGTAGCGGTGGGCGTAGCGCTCGGTGATCTCCAGATTGGACCGCAGGCACGCTAAATACAGCGTGGAGGAGGTCTGGCAGATGCCGCCGCCGATCTCGTCCACAGTTTCGCCCTGAACGTATGCCGGGGCGGGCTTGTAGCCCCGCTCAGCGGTCCGCTTTCCCACGGCCTCGTTGTAAGAGAACACCTCGCCGGGATTCAGCACGTACTCGTTGATGGCGGCGGCGGACAGCTGGACATTGGATTTTCGTGCAGCGGTTCCGCCTACGTTGGTCTGGGCCTGACCCAGCACATCCCGGAATAGAAGTTCTTCCAAATCCTCTGCGGTGACGGTGGGCAGTTGTACCTGGGCGGGGACGGTGATGGTCTCGCCGGGTTCCGCCGCGTCCAGCGCCGCCTGGGCCACGGAGGTGTCAAAGTCAGCGCCCATCTGTTCCGGCACAATGGTGTCGGTTTCGGCGTCATAGGCGGCGTTTTTCATTTCGCCGGAGGTGGCGTCATAGATCTCTTGAATGGTCAGGGTTTCGGCGGGCAGGACCGTAAAACTGAGTTCCACCCGGGCGGGGCTTCCCTGGGCGTGCTCCAGCGCTTGACGCAGGTCCTCCCGGCCGATGGAACGGCCGTCCTGTGCCTTGGTGATGGAAAGACTGTCCTCGCCCAGCTCATAGGACGCGTCCACCGGCTGCCGGTCCAACTGCTCCAGCAGAGAGGTGAGGGCGGCGTCGGAGCTGCTCAGATCGTACCGGAACCAGTGGCTGGAGAAGGTGCCCGCCAGGAGATGGAGCCCCTTGGTCAGGAAGAACGTGTCCCGCTGATCGTAGGAAAAGCAGTCGGATACGATGACGGTATGAAGGATCGTTTCGGCGTCCAGCCCCAGGTCGGACAGCGTGACCGTCGCCAGGGGCTCCTCCGGCTGCGCCGCGTCGTAAATTTGAATTTCCTGAGCGGGCAGTTCCTGCCCTAGTTTTTCCTGAGCCTGGGTTACGGTCAAGCCGCCCACGTCCACGCCGTTGATCTCATAGCCTCGGAAAAAGGTGTCCAGGGAGCTGGCGTAGGCGCACAGGCCCACATAGGCGGCAATGGCTGCCGCCAAAATAATTCCTGTGACAATCAGCGGTTTTTTCCCGCTTTTTTTCAGTCGCTTCGGCCCCAGGGCTTCGTTGGTGATCTGCTCCATGATGCCCTCCTGTTACTCTGTGTGAAACCGGCACCGGCTCTCTTTTCATCAGCCTATGCCGTCAGTTTCCCATTTTAGCACACAGCGCAGGGAAAAAGCATTACAATCCCGTAACAACAGTGGGCCATTTTACAAAATTTCACTGGAAATTTTATCAGATTTGCCGCAGTACACAGACGCTTTCCAGTAGAGAGAGGAGTCTGCCGCACTTTCCAAAACCGAGGGGGTACGCCTCTGTGTGTCAGGCCTGCTTTTGCCGCCGCTTGGGAATACGGATGGTGAGGATGATGTCCTCCTCTGTCTCCTGCCGCTCCGTCCGGGCGTCCACCCCGGCGTCCCGGATCAGCCGCAGTCCCCGGTCCACGCTGTTGAGGAACAACCGCACGTCCTTGATGATGTAGGCCCGCCGTCCGGCGGGAGGTGTGGACTGGAGGATCTCCAGCCGGTGGTCCACATACCGCTCCGCCTGGGCCACATTGAGCCCGGCGGAGACGAAGTGCCGGGCCGCGGAAAGGCGCTCCGCCTCATCCTCCAGCCGCAGCAGGCACCGGGCGTGGCGCTCGGTGAGGTTGCCCTCTGTTACGGCGGTGCGGCAGGCGGGGCTCAAGCGCAGCAGCCGCAGCTTGTTGGCCAGGGCCGAGGGAGACATGCCCAACTGTTCCGCCGCCGCCTCCTGGGTCAGGCCCGACCGATGCAGGAAGGCGGCGATGGCCTCCGCTTCCTCCAGATAGTGCAGGTCCTGCCGCTGGAGGTTTTCCACCAATGCCAATGCGGCGGAGGTCCGGCCGTCCGCCGCCCGCTCCAGGCAGGGCACCGTCTCCATTCCCGCCAGCGCCGCCGCCCGCAGCCGCCGCTCTCCGGCCACCAGCTCCCAGCCGGATTCCGTCCGCCGTACCGTCAGGGGTTGGAGGACGCCGTGGGCGCGTATAGACGCCGCCAGGCGCTCCAATTCTCCGCTGTCAAAGGTTCGACGGGGCTGAGCCGGATTGGGCCGGATGTCCTCCGGCGCCAACCACAGCACCCGCTGTTCTGTATCCATTATGCCACCTCCCCGTTGTTTCCTCCATTTTACAGGGGCTGTCCCAAAAAGGAGGGGGGATTTTGTCGAGGCGTGCCCATAAAAAGAAGGCCGCCCAGGCGACCTTCCAAAATTTATCATGGAGTGTGTTCCAATCCATACAGGGCGAAACCAATTATTGTGCCGTGACCTCCTCCAGAGAGCGGCGGTACGCCGCCTCGTCGGCCCGGCCGGGCTTGGTGGAGCGCAGGGCCTTGACGATGAAGGCCGTGGAGGCCTGAAGGAACACCGGGGAGAACGCCACGGGAAACAGCACCTCCGGCGGGAAGAACTCCAGAGCCAGCACCGCTCCGGCGCTGATGTTGCGCATGCCGCTGTTGAGGGCCACGGTCTGGATGGTGGGAAAGTCGAAGCCCAGCAGCTTTGCCGCCCAGTAGCCCAGGAAAAAGCCCAGCAGGCACAGGAAAAATACCGACACCATCACCAGAACCAATGTGGGGGTCAGGTTCCGCAGGAAGGGGGCGCAGCCGGTGGCATTGGCGGTGATGACCAACAGCAGCGCCAGCTTGCCGAAGGGGGCCAGCCGGGGCTTCAGGGTCTGGGCCACGGCGCCGCCGGTGATCTGATAGAGGGTCATGGCGGCCAGGGCCGGCAGTCCCACCATCAGCATCAGGTCTTGAATCATGCCCCAGGTGTCCAGCTCCACCACAGACCCCACCAGCAGCCGCAGGGACACCGGCACCACCAGGGGGGAGAGGATGGTATCCAGCAGCACCACGGAAAGACACAAAGGCAGGTTGCCTCGGTTCATGCCCACCCACATCAGCGTAGCCACGCCGGTGGGAATGACGTACTCCAGCACCAGGCCGATGGTAAACAGGGGGTCATTGGGAAACAGCAGCGTTCCAAGACCCAGGGTGATGAGGGGCATGACCACGTGCAGCAGTACAAAAATCACCGCCACCGGCAGGGGCCGCCGGGCCACGTCGGCCATGGACCGGAAGCCGCCGCCCAGGCTGTTGGAAAAGGTCATGAAGGCGAACAGCCCCACGGCCAGGTCGTTGAGCCGGGAAAGGGTATCCGGAAAGGCGATGCCCAGAGCCACGCAGCACAGCACTACCGGCGCCATGTGGCGGCTGGCAAAGCTGTCGGCCCGATAGAAAAATTTCAAACAAATCGCTCCTTATGAAAAAGCCCGATTTTTTCACCGACACAGGTAGGAGAACCAGCCCTCGGAGGAGCGGGTCTCCAGAATCTCCAGTCCGGCGTCTGTCAGGGCCTGAGCCACTTCCTCCGCCCGGTCGTCGATGATGCCGGAGCAGAGGAACAGCCCGCCGGGCTTCAGGAAGGACCGAGCCATGGGGGCCAGGGCCTTGATCACGTCCGCCACGATGTTGGCGGCCAGAATGTCGTATCCGCCGCCCACCCGGGCCCGGAAGGCCTCGTCGGAGAACACGTCGCCCACCAGCACAGTGTAGGTGTCCTTTCCGATGCCGTTGAGGGCGGCGTTTTCATAGGCCACGGTCAGGCACTTGTCGTCGATGTCCACCGCCGTGGCGGAGGCGGCGCCCAGCCGCAGGGCGGCGATGGAGAGAATGCCGCTGCCGCAGCCCAGGTCCAGCACCCGCTCACCGCCGTGAATGTACCGCTCCAGAGCGGTCAGGCACAGGCGGGTGGTGGCGTGACTGCCGGTGCCGAAGGTCAGGCCCGGGTCCAGAATCAGGGGCACCCGCCCCTGGGAGAGGAGCTTTTTCACCTTGGGGTCCTCCTGAAGCCACTGGGGGATCACCAGCAGCCGCTCCCCGATCTCCATGGGCTTGTAGTACTGCTTCCAGTTGTTCTCCCAGTCGGCGTCCTCCAGATTGTCCAGGGTCATCAGCAGGGTGCCGCAGTCGGTACGCTCCTGCTTCAGCTTCTCCAGGGCAATGCGGACCTCCGCCATCTTGGAAAAGCCGGTCTCGTCGGCGGGCAGGTAGAAGGTGATCCGGGACTTGCCCCGCATGGAGGCCTCCAAATCCTCGTCTACATAGTCCCAGTATTGGCGGTTGTTTTCCAGAAAGTCCTGAAACTCGGCCTCGTCGTCGATCACCAGGCCGTCCACATCCAGGGAGGACAGCAGGGCCTCCACCGTGTCAAGCCCCGCGTGGTTGGTGTCAATATGGATCTCCAGCCATTTCATAAAGATGGCTCCTTTCCAGGTAAAAGTAAGCTCCTCCAAGAGCAGAACAGGGCGCCTCCGGCCCGGGGAGGGGGAGGCGCCGGGTAAGATCAGCGGGGAGTGCCCAGGAAGAACAGGGCTAAGGTGCCGGGACCGGAGTGGTTGCCGATGACGGGCCCCACATAGTTGATGCGGATGTCCTTGGTGCCGAAGCGGCGGGTGATCTCATCCGCCACAAACCGGGCGTCGGCTTCGCAGTCGCCGTGGCTGATGAACACGGTCTGATGGGCAGGGTCCGCGGCGGTCTGTTCCATCCGGTCCACCAGGGCCAGCAGAGAGGCCTTGCGGCCCCGGGACTTGCTGACGGGAATCAGACGGCCCAGATCGTCCACATGCATCACCGGCTTGATGGACAGCATGGTGCCGAAGAAAGCGGTGGCGGCGCTGACTCGACCGCCCCGTTTCAGGTGGTTGAGATCGTCCACAGTAAACCAGTGGCATACCTTTCCCTTGGTCTCCTCGGCAAAGGCGTGGACCTCCTCCAGGGTGCGGCCCTTGCGCCGCTCCATGGCGCACAGATACACCAGCAGTCCCTGGCCCAATGAGGCGCACAGGGAATCCACCACCAGGATCTTCCGGTCCGAGAATTCCTCCGCCAAGTCCTGGGCGGCAATGGATGCGGACTGGTAGGTGGCCGACAGGGCAGAGGAGAAGTTGATGCAGAGAATGTCCTTTCCCGCAGAGAGGACCTTGCGCATTTCAGCGGTGAACTCCCCAACGCTGACGGCGGAGGTAGTGGCAAGCTGACCGCCGCGAATTCTGGCGTAGAAATCCTGGAAGCCGATCTCCCGGCCGTCCAGCCAGTTGCGGTACACGTCCTCACCCATGTGGAGGCTCAGCGGCAGCACGATCAGCTCCAGCTCCTCCGCCAAAGCGGCGGTCATGTCGCAGCAGCTGTCGGTCATGATGACGTAATCAGCCATGGCTCAATCCCTCTCCTTCTCCTTTTTGGATTTGGCCCGGACGGCCTTGCTGCCCTCCTGGGCGGCCTCCTTCCGCTGGCGCAGCAGCGTCACATACCGGCTGCTGGCCACGCCGGCGGCATAGCTCATCAGGGCAAAGTGGATGGCGGCGTCAGCCAGCTCATCATCTCCGGTCCGGTCCTCCATCTCATCGGCGGCGATGTTCAGGGCCTTGTCCAGGCTGGCGCAGAAGGCGGCGTAGCCGTCGGCCACAGGCCGGTCCCCTTGGAGCTCCTCCTTGATGAGAAGGTCCATGTCCCGGGTGGACATGACCCGCTTCAAAACACAGATGGCGGTGAGATAGGCCAGGTGGTCCCGGCTGTATTTCTTTCCCTCGGCCCGGGGAACCAGGCCGCTTTTGGTGTAATTGTTGACCATGGCGGCGGTGAGCCCGTCGTCCTCGTCGAAGCGGATTACCTGCCGGTCCATATAGCTGAGCACCTGGTCCATATACAGGGAGAAGTCCGGCAGCTGCTCCCAGGGTACGGGGCTCTGTGTCCGCAGCCGCTCCCGCAGGACGGTCAGATCATACATATGTCCACACTCCTTTGCCGGTGGGCGGCAGAAAATGCCGCCGGTTTTCATACACGGCAAGTATAACACAATGATATGATTTTGTAAACTGCGTTCTGAAAAGTTGAGAACTATTTTATACAAATCCAGGCATTACTTGCCCACACAAAACCGCTGGAAGATCCGGGAGACGATTTCCTCTCCGGCGGTGCGGCCGGTCAGCTCTCCCAGGGCGGACAGGGCCTCCTCGGCGTCGGTCAGGACGACGTCCGGCGTCATGCCGGATTCCAGTGCCTCCGCCGCCCGGGAGATGGCCCGCCGGGCCCGGAGGGTGGATTCCTGCTGGCGCGCGTTGGTGAGAACGGACCCATCCGGTACATCCCCTTCCGGAAACAGCGCCGCCACGGCGTCCGCCAGATCCTCCAGCCCTGTGCCGTTGAGGGCACTGACCCACACCGCGGCGGCGGGCCGGGGCAGGTCCGCAGGAATGGAAACGGCCTGGGCATGGCCGGGCACCAGATCGTCCTTGTTCAGCACCAGAATCCAGTGGGGACAGCGGGCCGCCAGACGCAGGATTTCCCGGTCCTCCTCCGTAAAACCGGCGGCAGCGTCCACCACCGCCAAGACCAGGTCGGCGCTCTGGGCGGCCTGCCGGGACCGCTCCACCCCCAGCTGCTCCACGGCGTCGGCGGTATTTCGGATACCGGCAGTGTCGATCAGCCGCAGCCGGACGGCGCCGCAGAGGACGGACTCCTCCACCGTGTCCCGGGTGGTGCCGGGGATGTCGGTGACGATGGCCCGCTCATACCCCGCCAGGGCGTTGAGCAGGGAGCTCTTACCGGCGTTGGGCCGGCCCAGAATGGCGGTGCGGACGCCGGACTTGAGCACCCGGCCCCGGTCCCAGGTGGCCAGCAGCCGGTCCAGATCCCCGGCGCACGCCCGCAGGGAGGCCGCCAAGTCCTGTGGCCCCAGGTCCTCAATGTCCTCGTCGGGATAGTCCACCACGGCGTAAAACTGGCTGGTCATGTCCAGCAGCCGGTTATAGACAGCGTCGAAGTCCCGCCGGAGGCTGCCGCCCAGCTGGGCGGCAGCGTTGCGGGCGGCAGCGGCGGTTTCGGACTCGATCAGGTCCACTACCGCCTCCGCCTCGGTCAGGTCCAGGCGCCCGTTCAAAAAGGCCCGCTTGGTGAACTCTCCCGGCCCGGCCTGCCGGGCTCCGGCGGCAAAGAGGGCGGAGAGAACCTCCCGCAGCACCACCGGGGAGCCGTGGCAGTGGAATTCGGCGCAGTCCTCTCCGGTGTAGCTGCCCGGGCCGGGAAACCGGACGGCGAGCCCGCGGTCCACGGTGCGGCCCCGGCTGTCCAGCATCCGGCCGTAGATCATCTTTCGTGGCTCCAAAACGGCAAAAGACTGCCCGCTCTCCGGCTCAAACACAGCCTGACACAGGTCAAAGCAGCCCTCTCCCGATACTCTGACAATGCCGATGGCGGTGGGAAGGGACCCGGTGGCGATGGCAGCGATTACATCCATGCAATCAACTCCTTGGGAATTTGAATTCAAAAGGCAAAACACACCCCGTGTTTAGTCAAAAGAAAAGCCAAATTTGTATTCCGGCACAAGACGTTATAAAAACAGAAGAAAAATATAACTTGCCTTTCTCATAAAAGAGAGTAAAATAAACCTAAATCAGAGAAAATCAGACGCTTCTTTGGGCAATGGGACATGCCTTGCTGGAATACGGCGTCCATGGGGCAAGGCTGGTGCCATTATACTGTTCTCAATACAGGTTTGCAAGACCGGCGGAGACCGCGCAAAAGGGAGATTGCTTCCGGAAAAAGGTTTTTTCCGGGGGGGTCCAATAAATATCTTGCGTAAAGGAGACTGTGTATGAAGAAAAAGTGGATGTCTTTGCTGCTGGTCCTGGCTCTGTGCCTGGGACTGACGCTGCCTGCCTCTGCTGCCGAGGGGCAGAAGATCGTGGTGGGCGACGAGACGTATGAGCAGCTTCTGGGTGCCATTATGTCCGAGACGGAGGCTGACTCTGTTACCGCCCGTCTGGACACCGATGTGACGCTGACCGCCGCCGTGGTCCTGGGTTCCAGCGACTACAATGGCATGTTCCCCGAGGCTATGACCGTCAGCGCCAAGAACGTCACCATCGACCTCAACGGCTTCGCCCTGACTGCCGCCGCCGGCTGCCCTGTGTTTGAGGTTCAGGCTGGCTACACCCTGACCATCGTGGACAACTCCGCTGCCAAGACCGGCAAGCTGGTCAGCGACGCAGAGGAGGCTGTCGTAGTGGCCGAGGGCGCCACCTACAACGCTCTGCCCGCTGCCGAAGATGAGGCCCCCGCTGAGGAGCCCGCCGAGGAAACCCCCGCTGAGGAGGAACCTGCGGAGGAGACACCTGCCGTAGTGAACCCCTTCACCGATGTGGCAGAGACCTCTGCTTACTATGAGGGCATCCTGTGGGCCGTGGAGAAGGGCATTACCACCGGCCGTACCGAGACTACTTTCGTTCCCGGTGAGGACTGCACCGAGGCCAACATCCTGACCTTCCTGTGGCGCGCTGAGGGCTCTCCCGCCTCCACTGTCACCGAGAACCCCTTCGGCGAGGATGTCAGCGAGACCGCCTACTATTATGGCGCTGCCCTGTGGGCCTATGAATTGGGCATGATTGACGAGACCTTCGCCCCCAACACGGCCTGCACCCGTGCCCAGGCGGTGCGCTTCATGTGGATTGACGCCGGCTCTCCGGCGGATGCCGCTGCTGCCAGCTTCACCGACGTGGCCGCTGACGCCAGCTACGCCGCCGCAGTGAACTGGGCTGTGGACCGGGGTATCACCAAGGGTACCGGCGACGGCACCACCTTCTCTCCCGACACTGTGTGCACCCGGGGCCAGATCGTGACCTTCCTGTATCGCGCTGCCAACTATCAGGCTTCCACCGTCGTCGGTGAGGCGGAGACCACTCCTGCCGCATAAGACGGGAGATTCCTAAAAACAAAAAACAGAGGCCGCCCAGCCGGGCGGCCTCTGTTTTTTATGAAAAGGCAGCGGCAGGGAAGGGGGGCGTTAGCTCCGGCCCGCCAGCTTCCGCAGCTGAGCCTGAAATTCCTCCGGCAGATCGCAGTGGAGTTCCACCATCTCCCCGGTACGGGGGTGAAGAAACCGCAGGCCTACGGCGTGGAGACACTGGCCCTGAAGGCCGGGAACGGCCTTTTTGGCGCCGTATACCGTGTCCCCCAGAATGGGGTGACCCATATGAGCCATGTGGACGCGGATCTGATGGGTGCGTCCGGTCTCCAGCCGGCATTCCACATAGGTGAAGCCGGGGAATCGCTCCAGCACCGTCCAGTGGGTCACGGCCGGGCGGCCGTTTGCCGCCACCACCATCTTCTTCCGGTCCACCGGGTGGCGGCCAATGGGGGCGTCCACAGTGCCGGTATCCTCCCGGAGATTGCCCACCACAATGCAGCGGTAAATCCGGGAGAGCGTGTGATCCTGGAGCTGGGCGGAGAGCTTTTGGTGGGCGAAGTCGTTCTTGGCGGCAATGATGAGGCCGGAGGTGTCCCGGTCAATGCGGTGGACAATGCCGGGCCGCAGGGCGCCACCTACGCCGGAAAGGCTGTCCCCGCAGTGGTGGAGCAGGGCATTGACCAGGGTGCCGTCCGGGTGGCCTGGAGCCGGGTGGACCACCAGCCCCTTGGGCTTGTTGACCACGATTACGTCGTCGTCCTCATACACCACGTCCAGGGGGATGTCCTGGGCTACGGCTTCCATAGGCTCCGGGTCCGGCAGCGTCACAGCGACTACCTCCCCGCCGCAGAGCCGGGCGTTTTTTCCCAGGGACTTGCCCCCAAGGGTCACGCAGCCCTCCTGACAGAGCCTTGCGGCGGCGGAGCGGGTCAGCTCCGGCAGGGCCTCGGCCAGATACGCGTCCAGCCGCTTGCCGGCATCCTCACTGGAGGGAATCAGCGTCCGTGTTTCCATGCCGGGGCCCCCTTCTGTCGTGTTTTTCATAGAGCCACAGGTAGTAGACCGCACCCAGCACCGCCCCGCAGACGATGCAGATGTCGGCCACGTTGAACACCGGGTAGCTGGGCCAGAACTCAAAATGGAACATGTCCACCACATATCCCAGCCGCACTCGGTCGATGATGTTGCCCACGCCCCCGGCGATAATCAGGAAACAGGCGGCAAGGCCCAAAGGGTGGCGCACCGCACGGCGGATCAGCAGTGCCAGCACCGCCAGCACGATCACCGATGTGACCGCCACCAGCACCCACCGCTGTCCGGAGAAGCTGGACCAGGCGGCACCGTAGTTGTGGACGGTGCACAGCTCCACCACCCCCGGCCAGAAGGGCTGGGTGTCCCCCAGAGGGATCGTAACGGTGACATAGTGCTTCACCCACTGGTCCAGGCCCAGCAGGGCCAGGGCGGCAAGGGAAAACAAGGCGTACAGCATGCAAAGCTCCTTTTGGGGCCCGGAGCCCCGGCGTATTCACTGGGTCTCAGTTTACACGGTTTTCCCAGGAAATGCAACAGCGGCGAAAGCCGGGGAGGCCTGCGGCTGGAAATACGCTGGGCATCTTGCGGCCGGTTTCAGGCTAACCATCTTCAAAACGTCCGGTTCTATGGGGTTTAAACAAAAAAGGCGCCGCCTGCGGATTTTTTCGCAGGCGGCGCTTTTTCACACACATGGTGCAGAAATTAGAACTGAGGCAGGTTGCGGACCACGGCGGCACAGCGGGCGCACAGGGTGGGGTGATCGGCGTCGGCACCCACGGTGGGGGACTGCATCCAGCAGCGCTCGCACTTGGCGCCCTGAGCCTCGGAAACCTCCACGGTGAGTCCCGGAAAGGCGGTACCGGCGCCGGTAACGGAGCCCTCGGCGGGAGCGGCGCCCGACACCACGCACTGGGACACGATAAACAGCTCCGCCAGATTGAGGCCCATGGTCTCCACCAGGGCGGCGGAGGACTCGTCGTCGCCGGCGTGAAGGGTCACGCAGGCCTCCAGAGCCTTGCCGATCTTCTTTTCGGCCCGGGCGGTCTCCAGCACGGCGTTAACATCGCCCCGCAGGCGGATGACGGTATCCCACTTGGCCATGGCCTTGTCGTCCAGGGCGTAGTCGGCAAAGGGCTGGTTCATGTCGTTGAAGACCACGTTGCGGCCGTCGTCCCCGGAGCGGTGGGCCATGGCCTGCCAGATCTCGTCGCAGGTGTAGACCAGGATGGGGGCCATGATCTTGGTCATGGTGTCCAGGATCAGGAACAGGGCGGTCTGGGCGCTGCGGCGCTTGGCGCCGTCACGCTCCTCGCAGTACAGCCGGTCCTTGATGATGTCCAGATAGAAGTTGGACATCTCCACCACGCAGAAGTCGTTGACGGCGTGGGTGACCACCAGGAACTCATAGTCGTCGTAGGCCTTGAAGCACTTTTCGATCAGGGCGTTCAGGCGGGTGACGGCCCAGCGGTCCAGCTCCTCCATCTCGGCGGGGGCGCACAGATTGTCGGGATCGAAGCCGTCCAGGTTGCCCAGGCAGTACCGGGCGGTGTTGCGGAACTTCAGGTAGTTCTGGGAAAGCTGCTTAAAGATGGCGTCGGAGCAGCGGACGTCGGCGTGGTAGTCGGCGCTGGCGGCCCAGAGCCGCAGCAGGTCGGCGCCGTACTTGTCCATGATCTCATAGGGGTCCATGCCGTTGCCCAGGGACTTGTGCATGGCCTTGCCCTCGCCGTCCACGGTCCAGCCGTGGGTGACGCACTCCTTGAAGGGGGCGCCCTTGCCGAAGGCGCCCACGGCGGTCAGCAGGGCGGACTGGAACCAGCCGCGATACTGATCCAGGCCCTCCAGGTACATGGTGGCAGGCCACCAGCCCTGGTCCTTCTTCATGGCGGCGAAGTGGGTGGAGCCGGAGTCGAACCAGCCGTCCAAGGTGTCCTCCTCCTTCTCGAAGCCGGCGGCGGACCCGCAGTGGGGGCAGGTGAAGCCCTGGGGCAGGATCTCGGCGGCTTCCTTGGCAAACCAGGCGTTGGAGCCCTCAGCGGCAAACAGGGCGGAGATGGCGGCAATGGTCTCGTCGGTGACGATGGGCTTGCCGCAGTCCTTGCAGTAGAACACGGGGATGGGCAGACCCCACCGGCGCTGGCGGGAGATGCACCAGTCGGCACGCTCCCGGACCATGGCCTTCATGCGCTCCTTGCCCCACTCGGGCACCCAGCGCA
>CATZYY010000014.1 GCA_958426425.1 uncultured Oscillospiraceae bacterium | reverse complement strand
GCGCCCACGCAGTCGCCGGGCACGTCCACCACCAGCCGCTCGATGGGCTCGCACTTGACCCCGTCGATCTCCTGGTACAGCACGCGGGCGGGAGACACCTGGAACTCGTAGCCCTCCCGGCGCATGGTCTCGATCAGGATGGAGAGGCTCATCTCGCCCCGGCCGGCCACGTTGAAGGCGGTCTCCTTGTCGGTGTCGGTGACCTTCAATGACACATCCTTCAGCGTCTCCCGGTACAGCCGGTCCCGCAGCTGACGGGAGGTGACGAACTTGCCCTCCTTGCCGGCGAAGGGGGAGTCGTTGACGGAGAAGGTCATCTCCAGGGTGGGGGCGGAGATCTTCACGAAGGGCAGGGCCTCCACGGCGGAGGGGTCGCAGATGGTGTCGCCGATGGTGATGTCGCCGATGCCGCTCATGGCGATGATGTTGCCGGCGGAGGACTCGGTGACGGCGTTGCGGCTGAGGCCCTCAAACTCATAGATGGCGGTGGCCTTGGCCTTGCGGAGGACCGCCTCGGGGTCGTGGTAGTTGCACACGGCGATCTCCTGGTTCTGCTTCAGGGTGCCCCGCTCGATGCGGCCGATGGCGATGCGGCCCACGAACTCGTTGTAGTCGATGGAGCTGACCAGCATCTGGAAGGGCTGATCCACGTCCGCCTCGGGGGCGGGGATATACTCCAGAATGGTCTCGAACAGCGGGGTCAGGTCGGTGCCCACCACATCGGGGGAGTAGGAGGCGGTGCCGTTGCGGCCGGAGCAGAACAGCATGGGGCTGTCCAGCTGCTCGGGGGTGGCGTCCAGGTCCATCAGCAGTTCCAGCACCTCGTCCACCACCTCGTGGATGCGCTGGTCGGGCCGGTCGATCTTGTTGACCACCACGATGACCCGGTGGCCCAGCTCCAGGGCCTTGGAGAGGACGAAGCGGGTCTGGGGCATGGGGCCCTCGGCGGCGTCCACCAGCAGGATGACGCCGTTGACCATCTTCAAGATCCGCTCCACCTCGCCGCCGAAGTCGGCGTGGCCCGGGGTGTCCACCACGTTGATCTTGGTGTCCTTGTAGCGGATGGCGGTGTTCTTGGCCAGGATGGTGATGCCCCGCTCCCGCTCCAGGTCGCCGGAGTCCATAACCCGGTCCACTACCTCCTGGTTCTCCCGGTAGACGCCGCCCTGCTTGAGCATTTCGTCTACCAGCGTGGTCTTGCCGTGGTCCACGTGGGCAATGATGGCAACGTTTCTCAAGTGTTCATTCTTCATACGATCCTTCTCCTTCTTCTATGGCAAGGCCACGCGGGCCCCCGCAAAACGGGGCGCGCCGTATGGCGCGTTCAAGCGTTTTTCGCAGAAAAACCTTGGCGCAGAGGGAATTTGCTTCCGCCCGGCAATTCAAATCATTCGGGGTCCCCGCAGGGCGTCAGCCCTGTGGGGGCGGTCCTGCCGTGGTTCACTTGGGCGATGATGGCAGCGTTTCTCAAATGTTCATTCTTCATGCCATTCCGCTCTTTGCGGCGGAACCCGGAGGCACACCCGGTTTTCACATACGGCTAAATATTATAGTCTGCTTTTCTTTACTTTTCAAGATAATATCTCACATTTTTTTGCTTTTTTCATAGACTTTTCCAAGTGATTATTCTGCCCGCGAAAAAGTATTACCTTTTTTCACAAAGAAAGACGCGGCGAAGGTCCTTTTTTTGGGCTCTCCCGCCATTGACCCTCCTTTCCCGACACCACTATAATAGAGTTGCTGCGACGGAAGCGGCGCCAGCGCCGCACGTTCCCCGCAAGTAATTGTGGTCCGCTGGGACCACCCCAGGAGGCAAATTCGCCATGTACCGTATCAAGACATTCAATAAGATCTCTCCCGTGGGCCTGAACCGGCTGGAGCCGGAGAACTACACCGTCTCCGACGCCGAGACCAATGAGGACGGCATTCTGGTCCGGTCCGCCAAGCTGCTGGACTACCAGTTCCCCCAGAATCTGCTGGCCATTGCCCGGGCGGGCGCCGGTGTCAATAACATTCCCCTGGACCGCTGCTCCCAGCAGGGCATCGTGGTCTTCAACACCCCCGGCGCCAACGCCAACGCCGTCAAGGAGCTGGTGCTGTGCGCCATGCTGATGGGCTCCCGGGACGTGGACGGCTCCATCCAGTGGGTCCGCAAGCAGGTGGCGTCCGGCGTGGACGTGACCACGGTGGTGGAAAAGGGCAAGGCCGCCTTCATCGGGCCGGAGCTGTATAAAAAGACCCTGGGCGTCATCGGCCTGGGCGCCATCGGCTCTTTGGTGGCCAACATCGCCCTGTCCCTGGGCATGGACGTATACGGCTACGACCCCTTCCTGTCCGTGGACGCCGCGCTGCGGCTGGACCGGCACATCCGGGTGGTGAAGGACATCAATGAGCTGTACAAGCGGGCGGACTATATCACCGTCCACATCCACTACACCGCCAAGACCGAGCACATGATCGACGCCAAGGCCATTGCCGCCATGAAGCGGGGCGTCCGGTTCATCAACTTGGCCCGGGGCGAGATCGTGGATGACGACGCCATGCTCTCCGCCCTGGACACCGGCTGGGTTGCGGCCTATATCACCGACTTCCCCAACAACCGCCTGGTGAACGCGCCCCATGTGATCGCCATGCCTCACCTGGGTGCCTCCACCCCGGAGAGCGAGCAGAACTGCGCCGTCATGGCGGTGGATGAGCTGAAGGACTATCTGGAAAACGGCAACATCCGCAACAGCGTCAACATGCCCGCCGTCAGTCAGGAGCGCAGCGGCGTGTGCCGGCTGTGCATCCTGCACCGGAACGTGCCGGCCATGCTGGCCAACATCACCGCCCTGC
Source organism: uncultured Oscillospiraceae bacterium (assembly GCA_958426425.1). Taxonomy (GTDB): domain Bacteria; phylum Bacillota; class Clostridia; order Oscillospirales; family Oscillospiraceae; genus Oscillibacter. Next base: position 26,552 of record CATZYY010000014.1, on the reverse strand, counting down.
TGTCCCGGGACGGGGTCAACGTGGAGAACATGAGCAACAAGTCCCGGGGCGACTATGCCTACACCATTGTGGACCTGGGCTCCCAGATCGACCAGAGCGTAATCGAGGATGTAAAGAATCTGGAAAACGTGATCCGTGTCCGGTTCATCGCCTGATTCCAAATGACATCCCAGGCCCCCGCCCGCTTACGGGCGGGGGCCTGATTTCTCTCCCCCGGTGCCCTGCCCAGGCGGTCCCACATTGACAGATTTGGCAAAACCGGGTACAATAGACCACGGTCCCACGCCCCGATAGCTCAGCAGGATAGAGCGATCGCCTCCTAAGCGATAGGCCGCTGGTTCGAATCCAGTTCGGGGTGCCAGCGCCGGAGCGAGCTTGCTCCGGCGCTTTTTTGTTGACCGCAAAATTTCCACTTGGCCACAGCCCAGCAGCAGATCCAACAAGTCAGGGGCGATGAGGAACCTTGGCACTGCCTTTCGTATACCATTACCATTATATCTGCCCATAACCGCACGGCGGCCCAGGTGATGGAGCGTCCCCCCTCCGTCGGACACATCTCCGCTCTGTCGGCACATATGCCCGTCCCCCGGAAGGCGTCTCCAGTGAATCCGCCTCCCGGAGGCAGCCGTTTGACAACCGCTGCCGGGGGCGGTATAATCTACCCATACCCCCACTGGTACAGGAGGCTCACCTATGAGACAGTGCATGGACGCCGACAATCTCCATCGCCGGCTGAAAAAAATCATCGGGCAGATTCAGGCCATCGACCGGATGGTGGACCAGGACGTGCCCTGCGAGGACATTCTTGCTCAGATCAATGCGGCCAAGTCCGCTCTCCACGGATGCGGGAAGGTAGTGCTGGAGGGACACATCCGCCACTGCGTCCGGGACGGCATCCAGCATGGCGATGCCGACAAGACCATCGAGAGCTTCACCAAGGCCGTGGAGCGGTTTTCCAACATGTCCTGACGGGCACGGACCCGTTTCCGGCAGCAGCGGGAGGTCCCATGGACCTCCCGTCTTTTGTTTTGTTCCCCTGAAATACGCCCCCAGGTCCGGCGGTCCCGGTATCAAGGCTGCGGGCGGGCCCAGGGAAAGATTGCCTCCGGAAAGAGGGTCCCTCTCCGAAGACGTACGCAGACAGGCGGACACACAGTGTGTGTCCGCCTGTTGAAATTCTCAGGTCTTTGGCCCCAAGAAGAGGAGCCGCAGTCAATTTTTTAGCCGTTTCTCTGCCGCCCCAAGGGGGGACCGCTCCGCCCCCAGCTCCGGGCGCAGAAACCGCCTTTCCGCTGGGGCAAATCAGGCCAGGAAGCCCTTGAGGATGCAGTCCTCGGCCTCCTCCTCGGTCAGGCCCAGGGTCTCCAGCTTCAAAAGCTGGTCTCCGGCGATCTTGCCGATGGCGGCCTCATGGATCAGCTGGGCCTCGGTGCAGTTGGCGGTGATCTCCGGAATGGAGCGGATCTTGGCGTCCCCCATGATGATGGAGTCGCACTGGACGTGGCCAAAGCACTTGGCATTGCCCACCACCCGGGGATAGAACACCTGGGAGGAGTGGTCCTGGGCCACGGACCGGGAGATCACCCGGCACTTGGCGTCCTCGCCCTCCAGGTCGATCTCCATATTGCTCTCCGCCGTCTGATCGCCGTGGGTCAGCAGCCGCTCGGTGATGACGGCCTCGCTGCCGGCGGCGCAGACAATCTTGGTGTCCCGCTTGGTGGAGTCCACGCCCCGGATCTGGACCGTGTCCATCTGGATGGAGGCGCCCTCCTCCAGGTAGACCACCGTCCGGGGATTGAAGATTTTGCTGCCCTTGCCGTCGCCTTCGGCGTAGTGCTTTTCGCTGTAATGGACCTTGGAGTTCTTCCCTACATGGAAGGTGTGGATGCCGTCGTGGCGGGCTTCCTGGTCGCCGCAGTTGTGGATGCCGCAGCCGGCCACAATCTCCACGTCGCAGTTCTCCCCGATGTAGAAGTCGTTATACACCGTCTCCTGAATGCCGGACTGGGTGATGATGACGGGGATGTGGCACTTCTCGCCCACGGTGCCGTCCAGGATGCGGATATCGATGCCGCTTTTGCCGTCGGTCCGGTTGTCGATCTTGATATGCTCCGTGGACTGCCGGCCGTCGCAGCCGCAGTCCTTGCGGATGTTGAAAGCCCCCACGGGCTTGCCCAGCATGTCCGCGATCTTCTCCAGAAGCTCACGGTCCACCTGTGTATCCATCATCTTAAAACACCTTCCTTCGTGAGAACCGGGCACCCGGACAGGGTGTCCGACAGGATCTGGGGCAGAATGTCCTTGGGAGAGCCCCGGTGGCGCAGCTGCCCGTCGCCCACCACGATCACCTCGTCCGCCAGGGAGATGATCCGCTCCTGGTGGGAAATGATAATCATGGTGGCGGTACCGGCGGTGTGAATCTGCTCAAAGGTCTCCGTCAGCCGGGCGAAGCTCCACAGGTCGATGCCCGCCTCCGGCTCATCGAAGATCATCAGCTGACTGCCCCGGGCCAAAATGGTGGCGATCTCAATGCGCTTGACCTCGCCGCCGGAGAGGGACACGTCCACCTCCCGGTCCAGGTAGTCGTTGGCGCACAGGCCCACCTTGGTCAGGTACTGGCAGCACTGGTCCTTGGAGAGCTTCTGGCTGCCCGCCGCCACGTTCAGCAGACGGCGGACCGTGATGCCCTTGAACCGGGGGGGCTGCTGGAAGCCGTAGCTGATGCCGAGCCGCGCCCGCTCCGTGATGCCAAGGTCGGTAATGTCCTGCCCGTTCCAGAGGATCTGCCCGGCAGTGGGCTTTACCAGACCCATGATAATTTTTGCCAATGTGGTCTTTCCGCCGCCGTTGGGGCCGGTAAAGACCACCAGCTTGTGGTCGTCCAAAGTCAGGGAGATGTCCCGGAGGATGCCCAGCTCCTCCTCCCCCTCCTGAACGGTGTAGCTAATATGTTTCAGTTCCAGCATAGATCGGAACCTCCTTTGCTGGCGGATATGGTCATAACGAGTTTAGTTTAGCAGAAAGAACTGGAAAAAGCAACGAGGGCCTGCTTTTTTCCAAGGCTATTTTACCCCGGGGACGGAAATTGTATGGGTTGCATTTGCAACAGTCACCAAATGTTTTCCCCAGCATACACTAAAAGGAAAAGGAGGGACTCATATGGAACAACACGTACATTCCGCGGCGCCCTACGACTACCGGCAGTACGACCAGGTGTGGCAGCGGGTAGCGCCGGGATTGGAGCCCTACCCGGACATGGGAGAGGCTGAAAAGCGGCTGGCGGACCTGCGCACCGCACAGGGGCCGGCCATGCCGGCGATGGAGCAGGCCCCTCTGCCGCCTGAAACCACCCCCGACAACCAGCTGCCCGGTGCCTCGCCGGACCCCTGCTGCATGGGCAGCGCGGCAGAAGAAATGCTGGAGGTACTGGAGGGCTTCATTGAGGTGGAGCTGGCAGACCGGCGGCATTACATGGCCATGGTCCGGCAGTCCCCCGCCTTTGCCCGGCAGCAGATCCGGACTCTGGCGGAGGAGGCGGGCTGCGCCGCCAAGCGGCTGATGGCGGCCTGCTATCTCATCACCGGAACGTGCTATCAGCCGGCGGTGGAGTGCGGCCGCATTTGCCTGGGCCGGTGGTGCACGGCGGTGCGGGAGCGGTATCACGCCGAGGCCTGCAACGGCTTCAACTACCTGCGAACAGCCGACAGCACCACGGACCCCTGCCTCCAGCGGCTGCTGACGGAGCTGGGCGAAAGCTCCTACCGGCAGGCGGAGGCGCTGCTGTGCCTGCTGCAGCGAAGCCTGTGAGCTCCGACCAGCAGTACACGCGAAAAGAGGAAGGCTGCTATAAGCGGCCTTCCTCTTTCATCTGTGGTGCAAGCAGCGTCCCCTTACGGAAACAGCACCGCCGCCGCACACAGCAGGATCACCAGTCCCGCTGCATTGGCCGCGGTAAACACCGCCAAAAACCGTCCCGGCCGGACCTCCCGGGAGCGGAGGTACAGTTTCAGGGTGATGAGACTGGCCAAGGAGGCAATGGGGGTTCCCAGTCCCCCGATGTCTACGCCCAGCAGCAGATCCCGCCAGTTGTCCGTAAAGCCCGACAGCAGCACCGCCGCCGGCACGTTACTGATGACCTGACTGGTGAGGACGCCGGTCAGCAGCGTGGTGCGCTCCAGCAGGGACTGGAGCAGGCTGTGGACCGCCGGCAGACGGCCCAGGTTGCCGGAGACAATAAAAAAGCACACGAAGGTGGCAAGCAGACCGTAGTCCAGCTTCCGCAGCAGCGCCGGCTCCGCCAGGGCCATGGCCGCCACCACGACCACCGTCAAAATCCCATAGGGCAGCAGGCGGAACACCGTCAGCAGACACAGGAGGAACAGCACCCCGTACAGCGCCAGCTTCCGGGGCTTTTGCAGGGTCTGCCCCGCCAGCTCCGGCGCGGGCAGCGCCTTGGGCAGCACCGGCGCGGCCGCCGCGGCCAGACACACCATGGCAATGCCCGTCAGGGGCAGCACCACCGGGAAGAACTCCCCCGCCGTCAGCTCATAGGCGGCGTAGAGGTACAGGTTCTGGGGGTTGCCCACCGGCGTGGCCATGCTGCCCAGGTTGGCCGCCACGGTCTGCAGCACCAGCAGCGGCACCGCCGCCCGGCGGCAGCCCAGCTGCTCCAGCAGCAGCAGGGTGAAGGGCACGAAGGTGATCAGAGCCACGTCGTTGGTCACCGCCATGGAGACGAAAAAGGGCAGCAGCACCAAAATAATCCCCAGGGTCCGGGGCCCGGGGCGCCGCTTGAGCAGCTGCTCCGCCAGCCACTGAAAGGCCCCGCAGGACTGGATCCCCGCCACCACCGCCATCAGGCACAGCAGCAGGCACAGCACCCGCAGGTCGATGTATCCTATGTATTCCCCGTCCGGCAGCACCAGCACCATGGTAATCAGGGCGCACACCGCCGCCGCACACAGCACTGCCTCCCCCTTGACGAAGGCAGCTATCCGCGTTTTCATTGCTCTCTCCCCCGTGTTCCGAAAATTTCCACGGAACACCATATCACATCCCGGAGCGGATTACAATGATAAAAGCCCATAAAAAACGGCGCCGAACCCAGTCCGGCGCCGTTTTTTTGCGTCATTTCAGGCGATCCCGCAGCCGCCGGGACAGCGCCAGGGCCAATCCCAGCTTCACAAGGTCCGGGATCACAAAGGGGACCACACACATGCCCAGGGCCGCCCCCACGGTGATGGGGCCGCTGGTCCGGGTGTAGAGGGCCACGAACCAGATGGTGCCGAAGGCATAGCACACCGCAAGGCCCAGCACCATGGCCGCCGCCATGACCGGCAGACGCTCCCCCAGCAGGGCGGTCACCAGCCAATACACCAGCGGCATGGCCAGAAAGCCCAGGATATAGCCCCCGGTGGTGCCCAGCAGCGCCCCCAGGCCCCCCTTGAAGCCGGAGAACACCGGTAGACCCACGGCCCCCAGCAGCAGATACACCGCCACCGCCCAGGTGCTCCGCCGGCCGCCCAGGATCCCCATGGCCGCGCAGACGGCAAAGGTCTGGAGGGTGAAGGGCACCGGCAGCGGCAGGGTGATCCAGGCGCACACCGCCATCAGCACGGCGAACAGCGCCATATAGGCAAGGTCCACCGTTCTCCACGTTTTCCGTACAGTCGTATCTGTCATGATTGTGCCCTCCCTGCGGTTGATTCCGTGGGGAGTATACCATGGCACGCTCCGATTGTCAACCTGTTTTAAAATTATGGTTTACAACTCAACCGCGAGAATGGGGAGGCCTCCGCCTCCCCTTGCTCACAGTTCCCCCAGCAGCTCCCGGACCTTGGCCTGGATGCCCTTGAGATCCTCGAAAGTCTCCGGCCGCTTGCCCACATCCCGCAGCAGGGCTGCCGGGTGGTAGATGGCGGTCATCTGGACGCCGCCCCGGGTGAACCACTGTCCGTGCTGGGTGGTGATGCGGAAATTCTCGTCGATGATGGCCTTGGCGGCGATCCGCCCCAGGCAGATGAGGATTTTAGGCCGCAGCAGGGCCGTCTGCCGCCGGAGGAAACCGATGCAGGCGTCCTGCTCCACGTTCAAAGGGTCCCGGTTTCCCGGTGGGCGGCACTTGACGATGTTGGCCACATAGACCTTGGTGCGGTCCAGGCCGATGATCTCCAGCATGTCGTCCAGCAGCAGTCCGGCCTTTCCCACAAAGGGAACGCCCTGCTCATCCTCATGCTGCCCCGGCCCCTCTCCCACCAGCAAAATCTTGGCGTCGGTAGCGCCGTCGCCGAAGACCACGTGGGTCCGGGTCTGGGCAAGGGCACAGCCCTGACAGGCCTCGCACTCCCGCCGCAGGCTCTCCCAGGTATCCGCCATGGTACCGCCTCCCCTCCAAAAACTGACACGATTATACCACTTTGCCGCCGGCGGCGCAACGGGAGATCGTCCTCCGGACGGCGCCGCCGCAGCCTGCGCCCCTGGGGGACGCAGGTATGAAGGGCCTCCATCCGGGTAAACTGACCGGGAGGGAGGGACCCAATTTGCACGATTTCCTTTGGATGTTTTGGACATACAGTTTTTTGGGCTATCTGCTGGAAAAGGCATATGCCGCCGCCACGGCGTCGCCCCGGCAGGCCCGCAAGTGCTTTTTGCTGCTGCCCCTGTGTCCGGTATACGGCCTGGGGGCTTTGGCGGTATTCTCCCTGCCGCCGGCGCTGACCGGCACCTTCTGGACCATGGCCCTGTGGGGCGGCCTCGCCGCCACGGCGGTGGAATACGCCGTCCATCTGCTGTACGACCGGCTGCTGGGCGTCCGCTTTTGGGACTACTCCCAGGTCCGCTGGAACCTCCGGGGGCGGGTATGCCTGCCCTTCTCCCTGGTCTGGGGTCTGCTGACCGCGGCGGCACTGCCGCCGCTCCAGGGGGCGCTGATGCCGTGGCTGTCCGCTCTGCCGGTGTGGCTCACCTACGCCTTGCTGCTGGTGACCACCGCCGACGGCGTCATATCCGCCGCCCTGCTGCGGCAGACCGGGGACCCGGAGTGCCTGCGGCTGGGGCCGCCCAAAACCGCTTAAGCCTCCGGCCGCCGGACGCCGTACACCACATGGGGCATCTCCAGGCCCCAGTAGTGCTTCACAAGGCTGCCCCGGACCGTCATGCTGCTGCGCTCCGCCACACGGCGGGAGGGCAGGTTGTTGTCCCGGATGATGGAGAACACCTCCTCCGCCCCCAGGACGGAGAAGGCATAGTCCCGGCAGGCCCGGGCGGCCTCTGTGGCGTAGCCCCGGCGCCAGGCGGAGCGGCGGAAGAGGTATCCCACCTCCAGCACCTGCCGCTCCCCCCACTGCTGCCATGTCAATCCGCACTGGCCGATCACCGCGCCGTCGGACTTCCGCACCGCCGCCCACAGCCCAAAGCCGTCCCGGCGGTACCGGGTCAGCTGGTTTTGGAGCCACTCGTCCACCTCCCGGTCGGAGAAGGCGTGGGCATAGGCGTACATCACCTCTTCATCCTGCAAAATGGCGCACAGCGCCGGACGGTCCTCCGCCGTCAGCTGCCGCAGGAGGAGCCGCTCCGTCTCCAAAATGGTCATATCACGCCTCCGGCAGTTTGCTCGTCAGCCACTGGTACAGGTCCTCACAGACCTGGGGGGCCTGCGCCTCCTGGAGCAGCTCATGGCGCAGCTGTGGGTACAGTTTCACCGTCACGTCCCGGACCCCGGCCCGGCGGAAGGAGGCGGCCGCCCGCTCCACGCCCTTGCCGCAGTCTCCCACCGGGTCCTGCTGCCCGGAGATGAACAACACAGGCGTGTTCAGGTTCATCTTTTTCAGGTTGGCCTGTCTGCTGTTGAAGGCGATGCCGGAGAGCATCTCCCGGAACAGCCCCACGGTGGGGTTTTCCCCGCACAGCGGGTCCTTGAGGTATCGGTCCACATTGCCCTGGTCCACACTCAGCCAGTCGAAGGCGGTGCGGTTGGGGGCGAAGCGCTTGTTGTAGGCGTCAAAGGCCAGCTTCATCACCACGGGGCTGGAGTGGTCCTCGCCCACTTTCCGGGCCTCCCGGGCGGCCACGGCCCGGCCCGCCGCCACCAACGCCGGGGACATCTGCCCCGTCCCCATAAGGATGGCCCCCTGGACGGTGCCGGGATAGCGGATCAGATAGGTCCGGGCCAGGAAGGAGCCCATGGAGTGGCCCATCAGATATACCGGCGTGCCGGGGAACCGCCGGCCCGCCAGCTGCCGCCGCTGATACAGGTCCGCCACGACCCAGTCCCAGCTGCCCTTTTTGCCGAAGTACAGCCGGGGTGCACCCTCTGCCACGGAAGTGCCGTGGCCCAAGTGGTCGTGGCCCGCCACGGCGAAGCCCCGCTCCGTCAGGTATTCCGCCAGGCCCTGGTAGCGCAGGATATACTCCGACACCCCGTGGGCCACCACCAGCACCGCCCGGGCCGGGCCCTCCGGCACCCACTCCACAGCGTGGATGCGGGTGAGGCCGTCGGCGGAGGGAAAGGTAAATTCGTATCTCTCCATGGAAATCAGGACCTCCTTATGATATACTGGGGAAAACAGTCGGACCGTGCTCTCCCCCTGGGGATTCCACAAGGTCTATTTTACCACGTTCCGGCCATTTACACCAGAGGAGGCTGACGCCATGGAGCCCTTTGTCATTGCGCTGGACCAGGGGACCACCAGTTCCCGGGCCATTTTGTTCCGCCGCAGCGGCGAGATCGCCGCCCGGGCCCAGCATCCCTTCCGCCAGATCTACCCCCACCCCGGCTGGGTGGAGCACGACCCCATGGAGATCTGGACCACCACCGCCCGGGCCCTGGCAGAGGCGGTGGACACCGCCCACATCGATCCCAAGGCCATCGCCGCCATCGGCATCACCAACCAGCGGGAGACCACCATCCTCTGGGACCGGCGCACCGGAGCCCCGGTGTACAACGCCATCGTCTGGCAATGCCGCCGGACGGCGCCGCTGTGCGACCAGCTGAAGGCCCAGGGCCTGGAGGGAACCATCCGGGACAAGACCGGCCTGCTGATCGACGCCTACTTCTCCGGCACCAAAATCCGCTGGATTTTGGACAACGTGCCCGGCGTCCGGCAGCGGGCGGAGAGAGGAGAACTCTGCGCCGGCACCGTGGACAGCTGGCTGATTTGGAATCTGACCGGCGGCAAGGCCCACGTGACGGACCACTCCAACGCCTCCCGCACCATGCTCTTTAACATCCACAACCTCCGGTGGGATGAGGACCTGTGCCGGATTCTGGAGATTCCCATGGGCCTGCTGCCCCAGCCCCGGCCCAACAGCGAGGTCTACGGCACCGTGGCGCCGGGCCTGCCGGGGCTGGAGGATCTGGCCGGCATCCCCATCTGCGGCAGCGCCGGAGACCAGGCGGCGGCCCTGTTCGGGCAGGGCTGCTTCACCCCCGGTCAGGCCAAAAACACCTACGGCACCGGCTGCTTCACGTTGATGAACGTGGGGGCGGAGCCGGTCACCTCCCAGGCGGGGCTGGTGACCTCCGCCGCCTGGACGCTGGGTGGGCAGACCACCTACGCCCTGGAGGGCAGCGTCTTTAACGCCGGCAGCGCCATTCAGTGGCTGCGGGATGAGCTGGGCCTCATTGCCACGGCGCCGGAGTGCGACCGGCTGGCCGAGAGCGTGCCGGACGCCGGCGGCGTGGTGCTGGTGCCGGCCTTTACGGGCCTGGGCGCTCCCTACTGGGACATGTACGCCCGGGGCACCATGGTGGGCCTCACCCGGGGCACCACCCGGGCCCACATCGCTCGGGCGGTGCTGGACTCCATCGCCTTCCAGGTGACGGACCTGGTGCGGGCCATGAACGCCGACGCCCCCTGCCCCATCACCACATTGCGGGTAGACGGCGGCGCCTGCGTCAGCGACATCATGATGCAGACCCAGGCGGATCTGCTGCGGCTGCCGGTGGACCGGCCCAGTCAGGTGGAAACCACCGCCCTGGGCGCCGCGGCCCTGGCGGGTCTTGCCGTGGGGGTCTGGGACAGTCTCTCCCAGCTGGAGAGCCTGCGCCGCAGTCAGCACGTGTTCCTGCCCCAGCGGGAGGAGTCTGCCTGCGCCGCCGACTACCGGCGGTGGCAGCGGGCAGTGGAGCGAGCCATGCGCTGGGAGGAAAACGAACTGTAAACAAGTTGTGATTTTAGTTGCGCAATGCACAAAAGTGGGGTATACTGATGGCAAGCGGTTGATCCCACTTTATCGCCGGTCTCCGGCGGAGACGAAAGGAGTTCTTCCATATGGATTTTGATGATCTGAGCAAGAGGACCATGGACATTGCCGCCGTGGCGGCCGACAAGGCCAAGGATGTGGCCTTCCTGGCGGCGGACAAGGCCAAGGACGTGGCCAAGCTGACCAAGATCAGCGTGGCCATCGCCGGAGAGCAGCGGGAGCTGGACAAGACCTACCGCACCATCGGCGAGTGGTACGTCAACGAGTACGAGGGCGAGATTTCCGACAGCGTCCGGGAGCTGGTGGAGGCCGCTGTGGCCGCCAAGGCTCGGATTGCCGAGCTGGAGGCCAGCAAGCCCGCCAAGACCGAGGAGCCCGAGGAGGCCGCCCCCGTCACCGAGGAGGCCCCTCAGCGCACCTGCCCCATCTGCGGCTCCGCCTCCGACAGCAAGTTCTGCCCCCACTGCGGCGCCCCCATGGGCGAGTAATTTTCCTGTGCACAACAAAAGCGCCCGGCCAATGGCCGGGCGCTTCAGCTTGTCGAAAATACCTTTTCGACAAGCTGAGCAAGTTTTTTGAACCTTTAAAAGGTTCAAAAACTTATGATTCAAAACGAATGGCCCAGGCCACTTTCTCTTGCCGCCTCGCGGCAATTCACCTTGAGACACCCCTCCTGGGTTATCTCCGCGCCAAGTGCCGCCGCTTTCAGCGGCGGTTGCGCTCCGAAACGTGCCTGAGGGCGCAGTCTTTCGTAACTATCTTCCTTCCCGTCGCGCAAGTTTTCCTGCTTTTTCGACAGTCCAAAGCGCCCGGCCAATGGCCGGGCGCTTTTTACATAGCCGCTTCATTCCTTGGGCGGTGTCTTTTGCCGCTTTTGCTCCGTCTTCTGCCGCAGACGCCGGTCCACGGTCTTCAATCCCTTCCAGCAAAGGCACCCTGCCGCTGCCAAAAGGGCCAAGCCGCCGGCGGCGCTGCCGCGTTTTCCCGTGTTCGCCATGTCCCGCCCTCCTCTCAAAAGGTCAGTCGCATGTCGTACCACTCCGCTCCGCCGTGGGTGGAGTCGGAGCGGCCCTCGCTGACGTAGCCGAACTTTTCATAGTAGTGGACCAGAGCCGCCTTGCAGGTGAGTACGCAGCCCTTGCGCCCCTGGGCCCGGGCATCGGCAATCACCTGCTCCATAAGCCGTCCGGCGCAGCCCTGCCGCCGGTAAGCCGGCAGGGTGTTGACGCCGAAGATCATCTGCCAGGCCCCCTGTTCATTGTGAAGGGCGGCGTTTTCGTACATCTCGTCCCGGAGAATGGGCTCATCGGTCACCAGTCCGTCGATGAAGGAGATCAGCCGCCCATTCTCCTCCAGCAGCCAGAAGTGATGGGGATAGGCCGCTAAGCGCTGGGCGAAGTCCGCCTCCGTGGCTGCCTCGGCGGCGGGAAAGCAGGCGGCCTCCAGCTCTGTGACGGACCGGAGGTCGGCGGCAGTGGCAGTGCGGATGGTCATGGGGCAAGTCTCCTTATTTCATATAGCGGTATACCAGCAGCAGCTTGGCGTTGGCGCTGGTCATGTTGGAAAAACGATAGGGCCGGTCGGCGGCAAAGCGCAGGGCGTCCCGCTCCAGCAGCTGGAAGGACTGCTCCTCCGCCTCCAGGGCCACGGTGCCGGAGAGGACCGTGGCGTGGCACAGGCACCCGGGCACCGAGGGCTCGGGGGCGTATTGGGCGCTGATGTACAAATCCAGGAAAAAACTCTCCTGCCGGGTCACCTCATCATAGGGGAAGGAGGGCCGCAGCACGGTCTTGCCGGCGTCCAGGCGGGTGGGCTTGGTGTCCAGCTCCCGGGCCAGCAGCAAAGACTGGAAATCGTCGTTTTCCAGCAGCACGTCGGCAGGCACCTTCAGCGCCGTGGCCAGCTTGCCCAGCAGGGCCACGGAGGGGTTAGCCTCTCCCCGCTCGATCTGTCCCAGCATACTGCGGGAGACGCCGGCCTCCAGAGCCAGCCGCTCCATGCTGAGTTTTTTCGTCTTGCGGATGCGTTTGATGTTTTCCGCCACGGCCCGGTTCAGCTCCATGGGTCCCTCTCCCTCCGGCAAACTGCCACTATACTGTGCAATCGTGTTTTTATAATAGGAGAAATGTCGAATTTTGTCAAGACAGAGGGCCCATTTTTCCGGGCTTCTTCCCATCCGGACAGAAAAGGACCGCGGGCAGATGCCCACGGTCCTTTGTTTGTCCTTCGTAATTTCGTGATACAACTCAGACCCGCTTCCAGCTTGCGCCGCCCTTGGTATCCACGATCTCGATGCCCTGCCGCTTAAGCTCATCCCGGATGCGGTCCGCCTCGGCAAAATTCTTGGCCTTTTTGGCCTCGTACCGCTGGAGCACCAGGGCGTCGATGGCCGGGTCCCCCTCGCCGGTGACGGTATAACCGCCGGCGGCCTGGGTGGTGGTGGCCTTGGCGGCCTCGGCCCGCTTGGCGGCGGCCTTCTCCAGCAGGCTCAGGGACAGCACGGTGTCGTAGTCCCCAATCAGGGCCAGCCGGGTGGCGTCGTTGGTCTTAGCCTTCAATGCGTCGTACACAGCGGTGACGCCCATGGAGGTATTGAGGTCGTTGCCCATCTGCTGGAGGAACTTGGCCTTGTACTCCTCAAACACCGCCTGGTCCACGGCGCCGTCCTCAGGGTTCAGGGCGGCAATTTTGGCGATCAGCTTGCCGTAGGCCGCCACGGCGTTGTCCAGGTTCTCCCAGGTAAAGACCAGGGCCTTGCGGTAGTGACTCTGGAGGCAGAAGAACCGATAGGCCAGGGGATCGTACCCCTTCTCCTCCAGCAGCGACACGGTCAGGAACTCGCCCTTGGACTTGCTCATCTTGCCGTCGCTGGTGTTCAGGTGATGGACATGGAACCACTGCTTGCACCAGGGGTGGCCCAGGTAGCTCTCGGACTGGGCGATCTCGTTGGTGTGGTGAGGGAAGGCGTTGTCGATGCCGCCGCAGTGGAGGTCCAGGTACTCGCCGTTGTACTTCATGGAGATACCGGAACACTCGATGTGCCAGCCGGGATAGCCCACGCCCCAGGGGGAGTCCCACTTCAATGCCTGATCCTCAAACTTGGACTTGGTGAACCAGAGGACGAAGTCATTTTTGTTGCGCTTGTTGGTGTCCTCCTCCACGCCCTCCCGGACGCCCACGGCCAGATCCTCCTCGTCGTGGTCGTTGAAGACGTAATAGTGGTCCAGCTTGGAGGTGTCGAAATACACGTTGCCGCCGGCGAGATAGGCGTAGCCGGTGTCCACCAGTTTGGAGACGATCTTGATATACTCGTCGATGCAGCCGGTGGCGGGCTGGACGGTGTCCGGGGTCTTGATGTTCAGCTTGGCGCAGTCGGAGAAGAAGGCGTCGGTATAAAACTTGGCGATCTCCATGACGGTCTTGTGCTCCCGCTTGGCGCCCTTGAGCATCTTATCCTCGCCCTCGTCGGCGTCGGAGGTCAGGTGGCCCACGTCGGTGATGTTCATGACCCGGTTCACGTCGTACCCGGCGTAGCGCAGGTACTTCTCCAGCACGTCCTCCATGATATAGGAGCGCAGGTTGCCGATGTGGGCGAAATGGTACACCGTTGGGCCGCAGGTGTACATCTCCACATGGCCGGGGGTGTGGGTCTTAAATTCCTCTTTTTTATGGGTGGCAGAGTTATACAAATACATATCAGGCAGTCCTCTCTTTCGTGTCGCTGAGCTTGCGCACTTCCTGTTCCAATTCCTCGATCCGCCGGGACATGGCCACCAGCTCCTCCAGCACCGGGTCCGCCATGTGGATCTGGTCCACGTCGTCGGCGTAGTACACGGGCTTTCCGGCGCACCGAACCACCCGGGCAGGCACGCCCACGGCGGTGCAGTTGGGGGGCACCTCTCCCAGCACCACAGCGCCGGCGGCGATGCGGGCGTTGTCCCCCACCATGAAGGGGCCCAGCACCTTGGCGCCGGAGCCCACCAAGACGTTGTCGCCCAGGGTGGGATGACGCTTGCCCTTATCCTTTCCCGTTCCGCCCAGAGTCACACCCTGGTAGAGCAGGCAGTCGTCGCCGATCTCTGCGGTCTCGCCGATGATGATGCCCATGCCATGGTCAATAACCAGCCGGTGGCCGATGGTGGCGCCGGGGTGGATCTCAATGCCGGTCCAGAACCGGCTCCACTGGGACACGCACCGGGCCAGGAAAAACCGCTTGTGCACATACAGCCAATGGGCCAGCCGGTGGTAAATGACGGCGTGGACGCCGGGGTACAGGAGGAACACCTCCAGCTTGCTGCGGGCCGCGGGGTCGCGGCGCTGATAGGCGGCCAGAAGTCCGCCCAGACGGGTGATACGCTTTGCCATAGTTCTCATTTCTCCTTGTGTCGGTCGGGAGGAAACAAAAGCGCCTCCCGTACCAAAGTACGAGAGGCGACGAATCGCGGTTCCACTCTCTTTTATCACTCAAGGAGGCCCGTTGACGGGGGCCGGTCGGGGGGCTTCCACATCCCCCGCGCTCCCGGGCGCACTTTCACGGCTCCCTCCGCAGGCACGCTTGCAGCCGGTGACGCGCCCTCTCTGTTCTTTGGGTATGCCGATACTCTTCCCGATCATCGCGCTATTTCATTTACGGTAGCATATTATCAGGATTTGTCCGGCGTGTCAAGAGGGCGCTGGATTTTTCCCCGCCTTCGGCCCTTGTCAACTGCCTGTTGACAGGATGTCTGCTGCTGTCGCTTGTCAAAAAATCCGCTTCTTGGTATGATGAAGGGGCAAAAGGAGGGAGTCCCCTATGGAATTGAAGGACCGGATCGCCGCGGTGCGCAGGGCCGCCGGGCTGACCCAGGAGCAGCTGGGAGAGCTGGTGGGCGTCACCCGGCAGGCCGTCAGCAAGTGGGAGGCGGGACAGACCGTGCCAGACGCCCTGACCGTGGCCAAGCTGTGTGAGGCGCTCCACGTGTCGGCGGACTATGTGCTGCTGGGCAAGGAGCCGGAGGAGCAGACGGCGCCTGAGCCGGAGGAGGCCTATGTGCTGCTGGACGCCTGCCCCTGCTGCGGCTGGACCGTGGAGGGCACCATCTGCCCCAACTGCGGCTATCCCCTGCCGGACACGCCGCCCCGGGGCCGGCGGTATGCGGTGCTGGCCACCAGCCAATACTATGCCAATGAATATGCCATGGACCACCTGATCCGCTTTTGCGGCATGGGTCAGGCCCAGGCCCAGCGGACCCTCCAACTGGGTACGCTCTACGAGGTAGTGCTGCGGCGGGACCTGACCGACGACGCCGCCCAGTATTTAGCCGCCCACCTGAACCGGGATCTGTTTCCCGATGTCCGGGTGGTGGTGGACGAGGGAGAACCGGAGGAAACCCTCCGCTCCCGGCCGGACAGCATCAACCTGCCGCCCCGGCCCCAGAAGGCGGGGCTGGGGTTCTGGGGGGTGGTGGGCGCCGTGACGGTGTCCGTTCTGCTGTGCCTGCTAATCCTGTCCATTTTCTAATGAGGCGCCGGTATCTGGTGCCCATGGGGGCTATTGGGACCCTGTATGCCATCAACCGCTTTCTCCTCTCGCCGCTTACCGGCAGCCGCCTGCTGTCCTGGCACGGGGCGGACTTTTTGGCCGGGGCGCTGATGCTGTGCCTGCTCAACGGCCTGCTGGAGCTGCTGGGGCGGAGGCCGGTGTACCGGGTCTGGTCGGTCAGTGCTTTCGCCCTGGGCTGCGGTCTCTTTTGGGAGGTGGTGACACCCCTGTACCTGCCCCGGTCCGTAGGGGACCCCCGGGACGTGCTGGCGGTGTGGCTGGGGGCTATGGCCATGCTGGGAGTATGGCGGCTTACCGGACAATCGCCTCAAACGCCAATCAGCCCAGGGGCAGCATCCCGTGATTGAGATTGTGGAAAAGTGGCTTCTGCCGCTTTTCCCAGAAGGATGCAGTCCGCTGCGTGGAGGATTTGTTCGCTTTTGACGGACAAATCTCACGGCTTGAATCGTGTTTTTCCCGGCGCACATGCCGCCGGGAAAACAGAGTTGCCGTGCAATCCCGCCTGCGGGCGCGAACGCTGCAATGCTTTTTCGACATGCCGAGGCCCCGCTGCATTATGCAGCAGGGCCTGTTGTCATTTCCGGTTGCGCGCCCCTCAGGCGGAGGCAATCACGTCCTTGTTCTGGACAAAGTACTCCACGCCGGAGTACAGGGTGGTCAGGGTGATAACCCAGACGCAGATGGTGTTCACCACCGGCGGAATGGGCAGGAACATAATGACAATGCACACCATGGTGGAGGCGGTCTTCACCTTGCCGGACCAACCGGCGGCGATGACCCGGCCCTTGTCGCTGGCAATCATCCGCAGACCGCTGACGGCAAACTCCCGCACAATGACGATCAGCAGCATCCAGGCCGCCATCTGCCCGATCTCCACGAACCACAGCATGGCCGCCGTCACCAGCATCTTGTCGGCAAGGGGGTCGGCGAACTTTCCAAAGTCCGTCACCAGGTTGTACTTCCGGGCGATCTTGCCGTCCAGCAGATCCGTGATGCTGGCCACAATGAAGATGGCCAAAGCCACATAATTGGCCCCGGGAAAACCCCAATACAGCACCACCATAAAGACAGGGATTAATATAATGCGCAAAAGTGTCAATTTATTTGGCAGATTCATATTGTTTCTCCTTCTTCCGCCGGCGGATAGGGCCGGTTTTTCCAGTACCACCACTTCAGCTTCTCCGGCTCCGGGGCCGGGTGCTCGGCGTAGTAAACTGCCGTCCGCCACACGTACAGAGCGCAGCGGTCCTCCGAAAAGCCCTTAAGCAGGCACTCCCGCCGGTACAGCTCCTCCGGGTCCTGGCCCACCAGATCGGAGACCTGGTGGATGTCCAAGGCCTCCATAACGGCGGCAATCCGCTGCCCCACGCCGGGGATCTCCTCCAGGGGGGATCTCATTCCACCAGCTCCCCGGTGAGCTCCCCGTCCATGCTGCCGGTGAGGCGCACGGTCACGAAGGTGCCGGGTTCCACTTCCCTGTCGGCGTTGAACCAGATGCGGCCGTCGATGTCCGGGCTCTCGGCGTAGCTGCGGCCGTAGAACATCTGCCCGTCGAAGCCCTCGCACAGGACCTCCCGCTCCTCTCCCAGGAGGGAATCGTTGTAGTCGTCGATGATGTCGGACTGGACGTCCACCACCAGCTCCGCCCGGCGGCGGGCCTCCTCGGTGTCCACATGGTCCATCTGGGCGGCTTTGGTCCCCTCCTCCGGGGAGAAGGGGAACACCCCGGCCCGCTCAATGCGGGTTTGGCGCAGGAAATCGCACAGCTCCTCCAGCTCCGCCTCCCCCTCGCCGGGCAGGCCCGTAATGAGGCTGGTCCGCAGCACCAGGCCGGGGATGCGGCTGCGGAGCTTCTCAAAAAGCTCCAGCAGCGACTCCTTGGTGTCCCGGCGGTTCATGGCTTTCAAAATGCCGTC
The DNA here is from genome assembly GCA_958426425.1 of uncultured Oscillospiraceae bacterium. Classification (GTDB taxonomy): domain Bacteria; phylum Bacillota; class Clostridia; order Oscillospirales; family Oscillospiraceae; genus Oscillibacter. Next base: position 8,891 of record CATZYY010000014.1, on the reverse strand, counting down.
GTTGCAGTGCTGGATGGGAATATCCAGATATTTGACGATCTTGGGCTCCTGGGCAATGGTGTCGATCAGCTCATCGGTGATCTCATCGGGGTACAGGTAGTGGAGCCGAATCCAGTGGAAGTCCAGCTTGCACAGCTCTTTCAGCAAAGCCGCCAGCTGGTGCTCCCCGTTGAAGTCTGTGCCGTAGCGGGTGATGTCCTGGGCGATGACCAGCAGCTCCCGCACGCCGGCGGCGGACAGCTCCTCCGCCTCGGTCAGCAGCTCCTCCATGGGGCGGCTGCGGTACTTGCCCCGGAGGGAGGGAATGACACAGTAGGCGCAGTGGTTGTCGCAGCCCTCGGCAATGCGCAGGTAGGCGTACCAGGGAGGCGTGGACAAAATCCGGGGGCCGCCCTGCTCCGCCGTGTGAATGTTGCCCAGATGGCAGGGCCGGACACCGCCGGCCATGACCTCGTCAATGGCGGCGGCGATGTCGCCGTAGCTGCCGGTGCCCAGAATTCCATCCACCTCCGGCAGCTCGGAGAGCACGTCCTGCTTGTAGCGCTGGGCCATGCAGCCGGTCACCAGAATTTTTTTGATTTGTCCGACCTTTTTCAGCTCCGCCATCTCCAGAATGTTGTCGATGGCCTCCTCACAGGCGGACTGCAAAAAGCCGCAGGTATTCACCACCGCCACGTCGGCCCCGGCGGGGTCGGTCTGAACGGTGTGGCCCGCCGCGGTGACGGCGGCCATCATCTGCTCGCAGTTCACCTGGTTTTTCGCGCAGCCCAGGGAAATAAACGCGACTTTGTATGACACGCGGATTCCTCCAGAAAATTGAATTTGGCGGGTCAATCCTCCAGGATCTCCGCCCCGTAGCGGCTCCAGCCGGCCTTCACATCGCCCCAGCCGTAGCCCCGGCGCAGCAGGGCGTCGGTGAGGCGCTTTTTCTCCCGCGGGTCGGGAGTCTGTCCCCGGAGCTTGTCGCTTAAAAAGCGGTCGATCTGCTCTGCCGCCTCCGGCAAGTGCTCCAGGGCGTCCTCCCACAGCTCCCGGGGCACGCCCTTTTCCCGCAGTTTCTCCTGGACGTACCGTGGACCGTAGCCCATCTGTCCGTAGTGCCGGGCCACAATGGCTGCGTACTCGGCGTCGTTGAGGGCACCGATGGCCTCCAGCCACTCTCCGGCGTACCGGGCCTCGGCCTCGCTGGCGCCCTTCTCCCGGAGCTTTTTCTCCAGACTGGCCCGACTCATGGCCCGCTTGCCGATCAGGTCCGCCGCCGTGGCCTTGGTGTTGGAGACACCGGCGGCCTCCTTCAGCTTTTTGAGCTGGGCGGGCGTAAGCTCGTCTCCGCCCCGCAGGCCGAAGTCCAGCAGCTCCTGCTCCGTGATCTTCAGGCAGGCGCCGTCCTCCAAAAACACCAGCACCCGGCCCTTTTTATGCCTGGACGCTTCGATCCGGTCAATCCGCATCGTTGAAGTCGTCGGCGGACACGTCCACCGCCCGGCCGGCGGCTCTGGCGGCGATCCGGTCCTGGTTGCTCATGAGCTTGTCGAAGTTTTTGCGGATGTCCGCCTCCAGCTTTTCCGCCACCTCGGGGTTGTCCATGAGGTATTTTTTGGCGGCGTCCCGGCCCTGCCCGATGCGGGTCTCCCCCATGGAGAACCAGGAACCGGACTTCTGCACCAGGTCCAGCTTCACGCCCAAATCCAGCAGCTCGCCCTCGTGGGCGATGCCCTGTCCGTACATAATGTCGAACTCCGCCTCCCGGAAGGGGGGCGCCACCTTGTTCTTCACCACCTTGGCCCGGGTACGGTTGCCGATGATCTCGCTGCCGTTTTTCAGCGCCTCAATCCGGCGCACGTCGATGCGGACGGAGGAGTAAAACTTCAGGGCCCGGCCGCCGGTGGTGACCTCGGGGTTGCCGTACATGACGCCCACCTTTTCCCGCAGCTGGTTGATGAAAATGACAATGCAGTTGGTCTTGCCGATGGCGCCGGTCAGTTTCCGCAGGGCCTGGCTCATGAGCCGGGCCTGAAGGCCCACATAGCTGTCGCCCATCTCGCCCTCGATCTCCGCCCGGGGCACCAGGGCCGCCACGGAGTCCACCACGATCACGTCAATGGCGCCGGAGCGGACCAGAGCCTCGGTGATTTCCAGGGCCTGCTCGCCGGTGTCCGGCTGGGAGATCAGCATCTCCTCCACCTTCACGCCCAGAGCCCGGGCGTAGGTGGGGTCCAGAGCGTGCTCGGCGTCCACAAAGGCCACCTCGCCGCCCCGCTTCTGGGCCTCCGCCACAATGTGCAGGGCCAAGGTAGTCTTGCCGGAGGACTCCGGCCCGTAGATCTCCACAATCCGCCCCTTGGGCAGGCCGCCGATGCCCAGTGCCACGTCCAGGGCCAAGGAGCCGGTGGGGATGTAGTCCACATTCAGCTCCGCCTTGTCCCCAAAGCGCATAATGGAGCCCTTGCCGTACATCTTTTCAATCTGGGCCATGGCGGTCTCAATGGCCTTCTTCTTATCGTCCGCCGGCGCCGCCACAGGCAGCGCGCCCTTATCTCTTGCCATATGTTCTTCCTCCTGCAAACAATCTCGTATCTATCAAATCCAGGCAGTCCGTCAAATCTCCGTGCACAAGGTGCCGAACACCACTCGAGGCACATCCCGCAGGTCCTTGACCACCTGGATGTCCCCAAAGCCCTGGGCCCGCATGATCCGCAGCACGCTGTCCGCCTGCCCGATGCCAACCTCGAAGTAAAGCCGGCCGCCGGGAACCAGGGCCTCCTTCCACTTCTCGGAAATGCTCCGGTAAAAGTCCAGCCCGTCTGCCCCGCCGTCCAGGGCCAAATGGGGCTCATAGTCCTTTACCGACACGTCCAGACCGGCGATATCGCCGCTGGGGATGTACGGGGGATTGGAGACGATGCACTGGAACTCCCCCAGGGACTTTTCAGGCTTTTCCCGCGCGTCGGCCCCCATGGGCACCACCCGGCCGCTGAGTCCGTTGCGGCGGATATTCTGCCGGCAGATGCGCAGGGCCCCGTCGGACCACTCCCCCAGCACCACCCGGGCCTGGGGCGCCTGAGACGCCACCGCCAGACCGATGCAGCCGCTGCCGGCGCACAGGTCCAGCACCCGGCACTCTCCCAGGGTCTTCACGTAGCCGATGGCCTGCTCCGCCAGCACCTCCGTGTCCGGCCGGGGAATCAGCACCTCCGGCGAGATGTCCAGAGGCAGGCCGTAGAACTCCCACTCCCCGATCAGATACGCCACCGGCTCTCCGGCCAAATGCCGGTCCACCAGGTCCCGAACCCGCTTTTCCAGCTCCGGCGAGGCGTACAGCCCACCGTCCCGGACCAGCTGCTCCCGGCTCTTGCCGGTGCCGAAGCACACCAGCTCCCGGGCCTCCAGTGTGGCCTCCTCAATGCCGGCACGCCGCAGCTGTTGGCGGATATCTAAATACAAATTGTTATACGTAATGGCCATAATACGCCTCGTTGTCAAATTTTGCCCATTTTTGCCGGAACGCTGGTGTAATGGGCGGCACACACCTCTGGGGATCAGCGCCGGTGCGCTGGAGGAAATCTCCGCTGACCCGGGGCGTATCCATGGGGCTGCCGCCGCTGGGACCCCAAGGGGGAGACCCTCTTTACCACGCATCCTTGCCCTTTTCCTCCGGCAGCACCAGCTCCAGGGAGCGGATGGCCACCTCGATCATGGAGTCGTCGGGCTCGTTGGTGGTGAAGTTCTGCATCCAAAGGCCCGGCTTTGTCAGGAACTGGGCCAGGGCATTGTCCTGAACGTGGCGGCCCACCCAGCGGTTGAACTCGTAAGTGATGCCCACCACCAGGGGCAGCAGAAGGATGTGGGCTGCCGTCCGCAGCCACACGTTGGTAATGGGCCAGATGCCGAACACCACGCTGGACACCAGAATGGACACGATGATGACCACGAACAAAAAGCTGGTGCCGCAGCGGGGATGGTGCCGGGGCTGGATGCGGACGTTCTCCACAGTCAGGGGCAGGCCCTCCTCATAGCAGAAGATGGTCTTGTGCTCCGCCCCATGGTACTGGAACACCCGGTAGATGTCCTTCTGCCTGGAACAGAAGATTAAATAGATGAGAAAGATCAGGACTTTCAGCACGCCCTCGATCAGGTTCCGGCCCCACATGGGAAAGCCGGGAAAGAAGTGCAGCAGGCCGCCGGTGAGGAAGGTAGGCAGCACCATAAACAAAAATACCGACATCCCCACGCCCAGCACCACCGCCAAGGCCACGATGGCGCTCTCCAGCTTTTTGCTGGAGAGGTGCTTTTCCAGCCACAGCTCAAATTTGGAGGGCTGGGCCGCCTCCTCGTCGGGATAGAAGTCGGCGGAGTACATCAGCGCCCTGACGCCGTTGACCATGGCGGACAAAAAGTTGACGGTGCCCCGGATCAGGGGCACGCCCAAAATGGGGTAGCGGTCCTTGATGAGCCGCAACTCCTCCACCTTTTCTACCAGCTGCCCCTCCTGGTCCCGGACCACGATGGCCTGCTTTTCCGGGCCCCGCATGAGGATGCCCTCGATCAGCGCCTGTCCGCCGATGCTGGTGCGGAAGGCGCAGGATTTCTGTTCTGACATGGAAGTTCCTTTCTAATGGTTCAAAGTATACCACAGATATTTGCAAAAAGCAAACATTTGTTCGATTATTTTCTCATTTTACTCCCGAATGGGCAGGCGGATGGTGACCTCGGCGCCGCCGCCCACAGCGTTGCCGATGGTGAAGGTGCCGTTGTGGAGCTTGATGATCTCGTCGCACACCGCCAATCCAATGCCGCTGCCCCGGGCCTTGGAGGAGCCCTTGTAGAATTTCTGCTTGATAAAGGGCAGCTCTGCTTCGGGGATGCCGGGGCCGTAGTCCCGGACCCGCACCACGGCGTCGTCCACCTCCCGGGTGACAGAGGTGGAGATTCGTTTGCCGGAGCCGCCGTGCTTGGCGGCGTTGTCCAGTACGTTGCAGAATACCTGCTTCAGCCGCTCCGGGTCCCCCTGGATCAGGGGCAGCTCCGTAGTGCCGGTGCGGTACTCCAGCTCAATGCCCTCCTGCCGGAACAGCTCCCGGTAGGTGAAAATGGCGTCCTCGAACTCCGCCTGGAGGTCCACCTCCTCAATCCGCAGGGTGAAGTGGCCGTCCTCCATTTTGGAGAACTCCAGCAGCTCCTCCACCATGGTGGAAAGCCGCCGGGACTCGTTGAGGATGATGCGGATGCCCCGGCGCAGCTGCTCCGGGTCGCCGGTGGGGTCCTCCAGAATGGTCTCGCCCCAGCCGTTGATGGCGGTCAGGGGGGTACGCAGCTCATGGGAGACAGAGGAGATGAACTCCTGCTTCATCTTCTCATTGCGGCCGATTTTCAACGACATGTCGTTGATGTTGTCCACCAGCTCGCCCAGCTCGTCGGAGTATTTGTTTTCAATCCGGATACCGTAGCTGCCCGCCGAGCTCCGCTTGACCACGGCCACCGGCTCCACCACGTTGTTGATGAACAGCAGGTTGGAGATCACCACCAGCGCCATGCAGATCACGGCCACGGCCAAAATGGCCATCACCGCCATGATGATCTGCCGGTTCACCGCCCGCAGAGAGGTCACCAGGCGCATGACGCCCACCACCTTGCCGTTGAACAGCAGCGGGTAGGACACGGCCAAAATGTTCTCCCCGGTCTCCGGATCCCGGCCCTGGAAGTGGCTCATCTCGCCGCTTTGTATGGCCTGAAGAATGTCGGTGGTACCCGGGAAGGTGCCGGCCTTCAGTCCGGAGGTGGAGGTCTGGACGCCGCCGGCGCTGTCGATGAACTGCAGCTCGATATGGCTCTTCTCCTCGAAGCTGTCGGTGGTCTGGACCGCCATCTGGTAATACTCGGTGTAGCTGGTCATGAAGTAGTCGTTAAAGGCGCCGGCCATGGCCTGGGCCTGCTTTTGCAGGCCGTCCCGGACGCTGCTGTAATAGTAGCTGGACACCCCGGCGGAGAACATGGTGACAATCAGCACCAGCAGCACCAAAACGGGCATGATGGTGTTGACAATCCACCGCTGCCGCAGGCCGCGAATTCGCAGTGCCTTCCACTTTTTCGTCTTTTCGTCCTCTGTCACGGCCTGTCCTCCTCTCCAATGGTCATTCGATGGACCTCAGGGGGCGCTCAGAACCCCCACTTGTACCCATAGCCCCAAACAGTTGTAATATAGGTGGGGTTCTGCACGTTGCTCCCCAGCCCACGCCGCGGGCTGGGGGCCCCTATTTATCCTGCGCGGCGGAAGTGAATTCCGCCTTGCGCCAAGGTTTCCGCCTTCGGCGAAAACACTTGTACGGGCCTGACGGCCCGCCCCGCTTTGCGGGAGACAACGTGCGGGCGGGCTTTTTCAAAAGCCCCATTTATAGCCATAGCCCCAAACAGTTGTAATATAGGTGGGGTTCTGCACGTTGTCCTCGATTTTCAGCCGCAGACGGCGGATGTTCACATCCACGATCTTCAGCTCCCCGAAGTAGTCCCGGCCCCAGACCATGTCCAGAATCTCCTCCCGGGACAGCGCCTTGCCGGGGTTTTCCATGAACACCTTCATAATGGAGTATTCCACCTGGGTCAGCTTGATCCGCTGTCCATTTTTCTCCAGCGTCCGGTTCCGGGTATTCAGCAGGAAGGGGTCCTGCCGGATCTCCCCGCTCTGGACCGGCTCCTCCCCGCCGGCCCGGCGGAACAGAGCGTCCACCCGGGCAGTCAGCTCCGCCGGAGAGAAGGGCTTGGTCACATAGTCGTCGGCGCCGGTCATGAGGCCCGTCACCTTGTCCATCTCCTGAGAGCGGGCGGTCAGCATGATGATGCCGATTTTGGTATTGGTGGCCCGAATCCGGCGGCAGACCTCAAAGCCGTCGATGCCGGGCAGCATGATGTCCAGCAGGGCCACCTTCACATCCGGGTTCTCCTTCAGCTTTTCCAGGGCCTCCTCGCCGGTCTCCGCCTCGATAACGTCGTAGCCGGCCCGACGCAGGTTGATGACGATAAAACTGCGGATGCTGGACTCGTCCTCCAGGACCAATACTTTTTTCATAGTGTTTCTATCCTTTCCCGGCGGTCAGTTGTCGCCGGCCATCCACTCGGTTGTAATCAGGTTAAAGGCCTCCCGCACCTGGTCTTCCGTAATACCGTACTGCCAGGTCTTTCCGGCCTCCAGCAGTTCGGCGGTGAAGATCCGCTCCACCTGCCGCCGCAGAATGATCCGGCCGCCTCGGGTGGCCTTGATCTCCCGGCTGGAGCCGGTGAGGGTGGTGATCTGCAGGAAGGGCTCAGGCGCCTCCGTCATATCGGCTCCCAGGATGGAGAAGGTGACGGTCACCTCGTCCGTGCCCACGGACCGGGAAATCAGCACCTTGCCCCGCCACTGCTCCGGCAACTCCAGATACCAGCCATCCTCGGTATTGTGATAGGTGTTGAGTACCAGCTTCTCTGTGCCGGCGCTGTCATAGGTCCGCCAATTTACCCAGCGATAGCTGGTCCACTCCGATTCGCCCCAGCCGGATGCCATCAGCGTCTGCGGCAGTTCCATAATGCCGTCGTTGTTGATATCGGTGGGATATAGTCCATGATAGGCCACAATCTCCTGGGAGACGCCGGTGACATCGGAGATCAGCAGGTTGCACAGCTCCCCCTCCCGGATGGTCAGAATATCGGTCACGGCCCAGGCGCCGTCCTCCACGCCGGTGATGAACAGGGCCGGAACTCCGTCGGACAGCGTACCCTTCTGGACGCGGCCCTGCTGCCCGCTCAGCTCCGCCATGGTGCTGGAAATCCGAACATAGGACTCCATGCTCAGCATGCTGTCCTTCCAGCGGTAGTAATCGGCCAGGCCGTTGCCCTCCTCGTCGGAGCGCAGCACAACCATCTCCAGCAGGTCGTCCTGGTCCAGATCTGTAAGGGCATATTTAACGTAGTTGGTGCGCATCAGCTCCTCAGGCTGAGCGCCCTGGAGAGAGTATACCGTCAAAGCCTGGGCGTCGGTACTGACCCTCCAGCCCACAATCAGCTCCTGCTTTCCGTCATTGTCCAGGTCGCTGTACTCGATGCTGTAAATGGCAGTGCCGCTGCCCTCGATCATGGCAGTCTGGGCATAGGTGTCCTCCACCGCCGTGTAAATACAGATTTTCAGCGGCTTCTCGTCAGAGGAATTGCGGAAGAAGGCCACCGCCTCCTGCTGCCCGTCGCCGTCCAGATCCTTCATCTGCACCGGCTGAATGTTGGTGCCGGAAACCGGGGCGGCATACTCGGCCCCTTGGTCGATCATCTGATTGATGCAGTTGTTCAGCTCCGTGTACTCCACCGGCAGGGCGGGCAGACTGTACAGATCCTCCGGTGAAAAGGCAAAGCCGCAGCCGCAGGTCAAAAGTGCCAGCACGCCCGCCATCAGTCCCAGACCGGCCCAGCGTAACAGATGCCTCATGGGGGCGCCTCCCTTCTCTCAAATCGCATCCGGTGCGAGTTTGCAGACTTTAACTTGTATATGATAGCACGTTCCCGTCGGTTTGTGTAGGGTTTCTTTGTTTTTTTCCCGGCATTTTACGGTCTGTTCATTTTTCCCGCCGTGAATCCATCAGCCGCCTTTCCGGAAACAGGAAAAAGCGGCCTGACCCCCCATTTGCCGCCTCTGGATGCAGGAGAAATATCTTTCGCAAAACAAATCCCGCAGCGCAAAAACAACACTTGAATTTTCCTGTGGCTTCTTGTATAATGGTTTGCGTAAGTTTTGCCGGTGTGATGGAATTGGTAGACGTGACGGACTCAAAATCCGTTGGTAGCGATACCGTGTGGGTTCGAGTCCCACCACCGGCACCAAAAGAGGAGGCTAAGAAAGATATTGGGCAGAAAAGTCCAGTGTTTTCAAG
>CATZYY010000013.1 GCA_958426425.1 uncultured Oscillospiraceae bacterium | reverse complement strand
CGGTCTCCTCAATGGGCTGCTTCTCCGGCTCGCCGTAGGTGGCGGCGGTGGAGGAGAAGACGATGCGCTTGACGCCGTGGTTCTTCATGGCAGTCAGCATGGACTGGGAGCCGGCCACATTGTTGCCGTAGTACTTCAGGGGATCGGTGACGCTCTCGCCCACCAGGGAGAAGGCGGCGAAGTTGATGACGCCGTCAATGTCGTTTTCGGTGAAGATCCGGTCCAGGAAGGCCGCGTCCCGCAGGTCGCCCACGTATAGCTTGACGCCGCCCTTGACGGCCTGCCAGTGGCCGGTGCGCAGATTGTCCGCCACCACGGTCTTGATGCCCCGCTCCTTGAGAAGGGCCACCATGTGGCTGCCGATGTACCCGGCTCCGCCGGCAACAAGAATTGTTTTCATATCATTCTCCTCCTTATTTCACGCTGTTGATAAACCGCTCAAAGGCCAAGCGGCCCTCGGGAGTGCACTTGTAAACGCCGGCGTCCTCCAGGACCCGGGCAAACACATGGCCCACCTCCGTGTGGAGAATGTCCATGACGTTCTCCTTCGTGAAGGTGTAGCGGGTTTTCAGCTCCTCCGCCCAGTCGGCGTGCTTGGCAATGGCCTCGTGGGCTCTCAGGTCGCCGCCCTGCACCAGCGTCTCCGCCAGCTGGGCCAGCTCGCTCTTGAGCCGGGAGGGCAGCACGGCCAGGCCCATGACCTCGATCAGGCCGATGTTCTCCTTTTTGATGTGGTGGAGCTCGGCGTGGGGGTGGAACACGCCCAGGGGATACTCCTCGGTGGTCAGGTTGTTGCGCAGCACCAGGTCCAGCTCGTACTGGTCTCCCCGCCTCCGGGCGATGGGAGTAATGGTGTTGTGGGGCTCGCCATTGGTTTCGGCATAAATGCCGGCGTCCGGGTCGGAATAGGCCCGCCAGGCGGTGAGAATCTTCTCCGCCAGGTCCACCAGGCGGTTGTCGTCGGCGCAACGCAGGCGGATGACGGACATGGGCCACTTGACGATGCCGGCGGTCACGTCGTCAAAGCCGGGGAAGGAGACGATTTTCTCGATCTCCGCCCGCTCCATGGCGAAGGTGTAATGTCCGCCCTGGAAGTGGTCGTGGCTCAGGATGGAACCGCCCACAATGGGCAGATCGGCGTTGGAGCCCACGAAGTAGTGGGGGAACTGAACCACGAAGTCCAGGAGCTTCCGGAAGGCGGAGCGGTCGATCTTCATGGGCACATGTCTGCCGTTGAAGACGATGCAGTGCTCGTTGTAGTAGACATAGGGGCTGTACTGGAAGAACCAGTCCTGCCCGTCGATGGTGATGGGAATGATCCGGTGGTTCTGCCGGGCGGGGTGGTTCATACGCCCGGCGTAGCCCTCGTTCTCCCGGCACAGCTGGCACTTGGGATAGCCGCTCTGGACCGCCGTCCGGGCGGCGGCGATGGCCTTGGGGTCCTTCTCCGGCTTGGAGAGGTTGATGGTGATGTCCAGATCGCCGTAGGCCGTGGAGGTGACCCACTTCACGTCCCGGGCAATGCGGTAGCGGCGGATATAGTCGGTATCCTGGCAGAACCCATAGAACCAGTCGGTGGCGGCCTTAGGGGAGTCCGCCAATTTTTCCTTGAATTCACCGATCACCTGAGAGGGCCGGGGGGTCAGACGGCCCATGAGCTCCGTGTCCAGCAGGTCCCGCTCCGTGACGCCGCCGGAGATGATTCCACGGGCCTCGGCGTCGTCCAGGAGGGTCTTCAAAATCTCCTCCAGCTCCATGGCCGGAATGGTCTCCGGCCGCTCATATTCGCTGATGCCCAGGGCGCCCAGCACCCGGTTTTCCGCCCAGGTGCGGTCGGATTCCTCGATGAGTCCCTTATCCACAGCATACTGGACCAGGGCGGCAATGTTTGCGTTAATCATCATGTTCTCTCCTCTCTCAGCCAAGGCGCGCGCCGCCCACCGGGCGGATGGTCACCACATGGCAGCTGCCCGGACCCAGGACCGCCTCGGTCCTGGTCTTGAACTCCTCCAGAAGATCCAGCGGCACAAAGGCCTGGGCGGTGCCGCCGAAGCCGCCGCCGTGGACCCGGACGGCGCCTCGGCCATTCAAAATAGCCTCGCACAGGGCCAAAGTCACCATCAGCTCCTGGTGCTCCACACTGCCGGTGGGCACCACGTTCTGTAAGTACATGGCGGAGGACCGGCCGGACTCCCGGACCAGGGTCAGGAAGCCGTCGAAATCCCCAGCCCGCAGGGCATCTGCCTCCGCCTGGGCCCGGCGGTTCTCGGCGTAGATATGGAGTGCCCGCAGCACGCCCCGGTCACCGGCGGAGCGCCGCACCTGGGGCAGGGCGGCCATGAAGTCCGCCTCCGGCACCTCCCGCAGCACCTCCTTGCCGAAGCACCGGCACACGGCCTTCAGCTCATCGGTGATGGCGGCATACTCGCCGGTCAGGTCCGCGTGGTCGGCGCCGGAATCCAGAATGCACAGAGCGTACCCCTGTGCCCGAAGATCCAGGGCAATGCTGTCCACCACAGGGCTTGCGGTGTCGGCAAAGTCAATGGCCACCACGCCGCCTACGGAGGAGGCAGTCTGGTCCATGAGGCCGCAGGGCTTGCCGAAGAACACATTCTCGGCGTACTGCCCGATCTGGGCGATCTCCACGGCGGAGCACTTGCCCTCCCAGAAGAGGTCGTTGAGGATGGTGCCCATCAGCACCTCAAAGGCGGCGGAGGAGCTGAGGCCGCTGCCGCCGGGCACTTCCGTGACAACATAGGCATCCAGGCCGGCGTTGGTCAGAGGGCAGCCCAGGGCCGCCATCCGGGCGGCCACGCCCCGAATCAGGGCTGTGGAGGTGTTCTCCTCTCCACTCTGGGGAGTCAGCTCCCGCAGGTCCACCACCATCATGGGGTAGCCCTGGGACTGCACCCGCAGCATGCCGCTTTGATTGGGAGTCACAGCAGCCAGAATGTCCAGATCCACGGCGGCGGCCAGGACCCGGCCGTGCTGATGGTCGGTGTGGTTGCCGCCCAGCTCCGTCCGTCCGGGAGCGCTGAAGAAGGCCTCCGGCGTAGCGCCAAAGGTCTTTGTGAAGCCGGCGGCCGCGGCGGCGCACCGCTCCTTGGCCTTTTCCGTGCCCTCGGCGCCGTACACAGCGGTGAGGCGCGCATCCAGAGCGCCGGACCGCAGAGCCTGTTCCAGGGTCTGATGTTCCATAGGGGTACCCTCCTGTTTAATTTCATTCTTTTTTTAAGCTACCAGAGGCCAACAGTTTTTTCCATTCACTTCCGTGCCCGTTTTATGGATTTTTGTTGCAAACTTCTAAAAAAAGAGATAAGCTGTTTCCTAAGAGCTGGAAAAAAGGAGGCGCGGGCATATGACACGGGATTTTAAACACTCTTTCAAAGCGGCGGACCGGCCGGAACTGTCCCTGGCGGTGTATAACGCCGGGTTCCAGAAGTGCCCGCCGGGCTACGGCTGGGGTCCCGGTATCCGGGATCACTTCCTGATCCACTATATCCTCTCCGGCCACGGTCACTGTGAAATCGGTCAGGGGCAGTGGGATCTGGGGGCGGGGGAGGCCTTTCTGGTGCGGCCCGAGGAGACCGCCCACTACCAGGCGGCGGCGGAGGACCCGTGGGAGTACTACTGGGTGGGCTTCTCCGGTCCCAGCGCACCGCTGCTGCTGTCGGCCACGGTATTTGCCGCCGGGCCCGTGGCTCGACCCAAAGCGGGGGACCGGCTGCGGCAGGCTTTGCTTGAGATCTACAAGGCCCGGGGCGCCGGATACTCCAGTGCCGTGCGGATGGCGGGCTATCTGCAGGCAGCCCTGGGTCTTTTGATGGAGACAGAGCCCACACGGCCGGAGGACGCCCTGGGGGACTACGCCCGCCGGGGGGCCCAGTATATTCAGCGCAATTACTCCCGCCCCATTGGCGTGGAGGAGGTGGCCCGGGAGGTGCGGCTGAGCCGCAGTCACCTGTACCGGGCCTTTCAGGCGGTGTATGGCTGCTCTCCCAGCGAGTATTTAATCCGCTGCCGGCTGCAGCGGGCACGACAGTTGCTCTCCACCACGGCTCTGCCGGTGGGCACTGTGGCAGCCTCGGCGGGATTTGAGGACCCGCTGTATTTCTCCCGGCTGTTTCGGCGGCGGACAGGGCAAAGCCCCTCCGCCTGGCGGGAACGCCACGCCGGCGGAGGGGCTGGGGGAAGGGTCACTCCTCCGGCAAAAAGTCTTTCAGATTTTCAGAAGTGACGGCTGTATACTCCAGCCAGACGTACTTCCCATCCTCCAGCGCCACGGCAGAGCTGGGGTCCACACCGCGGGCTAGGGCACAGCACAGGTCCAGAATGCTCTCCGCCTGGCCAGCGGCGTCGTTTTGCACAGTGCCCTTCAGCGTCCCGGCGGCCACAGCCTCCAGGGCCGGCGGCGTGGCGTCCACACCCACGATGAAGGGCAGCTCCGCCTCCTTCATTCCGTCGGAGAGGCAGGCGTCGATGGCGCCTAAGGCCATGTCGTCGTTGTTGGCGAAGACCACCTCCATTTCATCCCCAAAGGTCTCCAGCCACTGCTGCATCTGCAGCATAGCCTGTCCCCGGACCCAGTCGGCATTGTCGCTGGCCAGCTTCTCCACTGCCACGCCGGCATCCGACAGGGTCTTGACGCAGTACTCCGTCCGCAGCAGGGCATCCTGATGGCCCGGCTCACCCTCCAGCATCACGTATTGCAGGACTCCATCGCCGTTTCGGTCCAGGGCGGCGGGGTCCTTTTCCCACGCATCCAGTACAATCTGACCCTGGAGAATACCGGCCCGGTCCGCCTTGGACCCCACGTAGTACGCCTGGTCCCAGCGGGCCAAATCCTCCTCCACCGGCTGACGATTGAAAAAGACAATGGGCACACCGGCAGCCTGGGCTTTGTCCACAATCACAGCCGCGGCGGTCCGGTCCACCAGATTCACGCAGATTACGTCGCAGCCCTGCTGCAGAAATTGATCCACCTGCTCATTCTGGGAGGCCTGAGAGCTGCGGGCGTCGGCGATGTTGAGATTGATTTTGACCCCCAGCTCCGTCTCCCGGGTCAGCGCCAGCTGCTGCAAGTGCTGCACCACGGTGGACAGGAAGGTGTCCTCTTGCAGATACAGGGCCACGCCCACCCGGATGGTGGGGGTGGCCCGTCCCTCCCCGCATCCGCACAGGCCCAACAGCAAAACCGACAGGACCAAAACTACCCCTATCCTCCGTCTTTTCATAAGGGCCTCCTCTCAATCTCAGCGGGTCACCGGGAACAGCAGCTTCTGGTTCTCCGGATTGTACATATTCTCCTGCCGGACCATCACAAATTCCAAAGGCTCCACCTGGAAGGGCCCCTGGCTCTGAATGGCCCGGACGGCGGCGCCCACCGCCAGATATCCGGCGGCAAAGTCATTCTGGGCCGCAATGGAGACAATGGCGCTCTGCTCCAGGTAGGCAGCCACCGTAGCCGTGGAGCCGGCACCGTACAACAATGGCGCGTCCTCCCGAGCAGCCAAAAGGGCGGCCGCCTGCTCCAGGTCCGCGGCGTCAAAGGCGATCACCGCCGCCGGCTGCAGAGAATTCAGCGCCCACTCCAGCGCTTCACTCAGCGTTTCTTCCTCTTGAGGCGTGCAGCGCCAAGCCCGGCGGCCCTCCTCCTTCAGTACGGATTCTGCCGCCAGGAGCCGCTCTCCCGCAGCGGATGCCGCCGGAGCCGTATCCAGCAGCACCACCCGGGTTCCCCGAGGGGCCCCGTTGAGGGCAGCCGTTCCCAGGGCCTGTCCCAGGGCGGTATTATCAGCTCCGATGCAGGCAGTGGCTCCCGCATCCTTCATATCAGTCTCCAGCGTTACTACGGGGGTTCCTCCGCTGGTGATCTGGTGTACAGATTCGGTCAAGGCATCCCGGTCAAAGGGAATCAGTAAAATGGCATCGGTGCCAGTTTCCGCCTCTCGTTCCAACAGCTCTGCCTGCTCTGCCGCCACGTCCTCTCCCGCGGGGGTGAGAAAGCGAAGCTCCGCGTTTAAATCCACCGCCGCCTGTTCCATGCCCTGCCGTACTGCAGACCAGGTAGCTGTATCGCTCTGCCGGAAAATCACGGAGATCTCCAGCAGCTGCTGGGTCTGACGGGAGCCAACGGGGTCGGTGGTCAGCAGCAAAAACAGCACACACAGGCTCAGCAAAGGCACCACCAGCTGCAACAATACTTTGCGTTTCACGTGGTCCCCTCCTTCCCCTGGTCCGGAATCTTCTCCAGGGCCGGCAGGCGGATTCGCACCTGGGTGCCGGCGTCCGGCTCACTGTGGATGGTGAGGCCATATCGCTCTCCAAAGGTCAGCCGAATCCGCTGGTGGACGTTCCGCAGGCCAATACCGGAGCCCTTGGAATTGGAGCTGGCAGGACGGGGGGCATCCGGGTCCAGCAGCCGTTCCACCACATCCTCCGGCATTCCGGGGCCGTTGTCGGTGACGTCGATCACCACGTCGTCCCCGTCCCGGTAGGCACGGATGACAATTTCCCCGTCTCCGTCGGCATAGGCCATACCGTGGTAGATGGCGTTTTCCAGAATGGGCTGGACGATGAGCTTGATGGTATACAAGGACTCCACGCCGTCCTCCGCCTGGATGGTGGCGGAGAATTTATTTTTATACCGCATTTTTTGGATGGTCAGGTAATTGCGGGCGTGCTCCAGCTCATCGGCAATGGGAATGATGTTGCTACCCCGGCTCAGGGAAATCCGGAACAGCCGTGCCAAAGATGTCAGCATCACCGTGGCCTCCTGAGTGCGGCCGTTTTCCGTCATCCACACCACGGAATCCAGGGTATTGTAAAGGAAATGGGGGTTGATCTGATACTGGAGCACATCCAGCTCGCTGCGGCGCTTCTCCGCCTCCTGCTGGACAATATCCGCCATCAGATGCCGCATGGTGGACACCATGGAGCGGATGGAGTGGCTCAGGTGCTCCACCTCGTAAGGGCCGCCCACATTGAACTCCACTTCCTCCCGGCCAGCCTCCAGCTCCTTCACCGCCCGGTCCAGCTTTTTCATGGGGGCTGTAATCCATTCCGACAGCCGCAGGTTCACAAAGATCAGCAGGAATACGGAGAACAGCACAATAAACAGGAAGAACAGCATCAGCTGACCGTAGTTATCCCACAGCTCCTCCGCCGGCACCACGCTGACCAGCTTCCAGCCGGTGTATCCCACGGTCTTCACCGTCACCTGTCGGTGTTCGCCGTTGAAGGTCTCGGTGTGGGTGCCGTCGGTGTAAGTGGCGGCGGCCCGGTTGTTCTCCGCGATAAGCCCGGCGTAGACCAGCTGCTGACGGGGATGATAAATCAGCTCCCCGGCGTCATCCGTCAGATAGAGGTAGCCGCCGGAGGTGGACAGGTCCACATCCTTGCAGATCTGCTCAATGCCGGAAAAGCTCATATCCACCAGCAGCACGCCTCCCTGGGTGGTGCCGTCCCAGGTCAGCTCTGTATAGCGGCTCAGGGACACCACCCAACGGTAGCGATAGTCCGGATCGGCAAAGAGGTTTTGCACATGGGGCGTGGAGAAATGAAGGTTTTCGATCCGCTCCGTGGCGGCGGTGAACCAGCTCTCCCGCTCCGGAGAGACGCTGTTTTTCAGCACCCCCATGGGCGCCGCCGCCAGAAGGTCCCCCTCCTCTGAGAAAAGGGCGATGGACACCAGGGAATCCCGGTTGCTCTCATAGAGCAGCTCCAGCTGGGCGGAGGGGTCCTCCTCCGCCAGATCCAGGTCCTTGATCACGTGGTAGTAGGCTGCGTCGGAAATCCGCATCATGCTGCGCAGATAGCTGTCCAGGTTCAGATTCACCTGGGCCAGCACCCGCTGGCTGCTCTGGGACTGCTGGGCGTTGGAGGTGGCGGAGAACCGCAGAAACAGCGTCAGGCCCATAAATACCATGCCCAGCACCGCCACCGCCGTAAAGGAGGCAGACAAAATCATCTGGATGCTGGTGCGGCGGTAGGCACTCTGCCAGCGGCTGCTGAGCCGCCCTTTCTTTTCCTCCATGGGTCCGCCTCCTCTTTGTATGCGCTTAACCGGCCCGGAACTTGGTGGGACTGACGCCGAAGTGGCGCTTAAAGACATAGCTGAAATAGTTGGGGTCCTCGTACCCGCAGCGGCGGGCAATCAGGTAGGTCTTATCCTCCGTGCCCCGCAGGGCGGCGGCCGCCGCCTCCATCCGAACCACGGTGACATAGGCGGTGAAGCTCATGCCGGTCTCCCGCTTAAACAGGGTGGAGAAGTATGCGGGGGAGAGGTGCAGGTGCTCACACAGCGCCTCCACCGACAGGGTGCTCTCCCCATAGTGGGCGTGGATAAACTCCTTGGCCTTTTCCACCGTGCGGCCGGCGGAATCCGTCCGCCGGTGGCGCAGCTGGGTGCGAATTCGCAGGCACTTGTCCAGGCACCACTCCTCCAGGGCCTCCGGGGAGTCGAAATCCGTCACCTTCATCAATCCCGTAAAGCCGGCTCCAAACACACTCTCCGTGTCCAGATCCGCCTCCCGGGCCACCTTCAAAAGGCAGGTCAAAAGCTCCAAGAAAAACAGCTGCCATTGGGCAGGGGAGAGGCCAGACGGCCGCAGCTTGTCCGTCAGCCGGTCCAGCACCGCCCGCAGCTCCTCGTCGCCGCCCAGCTTCAGCGCGCTGGTCAGCTCCTGTTCATCGCTTTCCGTAAACATCAGCCGGGCGCCCCCGTCAGGCTCCAGGTCGCCGATATAGATGGCCTGTCCCCGGCCCACCATGCCCCGATACTCCAGGGCGCTGCGGGCCCCGTCGGCGGAGCGGGGCAAATCTTCCGGCCCCTGCACCGGAGCACCCACACCAGCCGTCAAAGTCAGGTGGAGGTAACTCTCGGCCAAGGCACAAACCCGGTTTAGCTGGGCGATCAGCTCATAGACCGCGCCCTCTTCCTCCAGAGAGGCCACCAGGGCCACGGACTCGTTATAGGGGAAGGAACGGCACGCACAGCCCGCCGGATGCAGGTGCTCCTCCAGCAGCTGCTGAACCGAGAGGGCTGTCAGCTCACTTTGATCGGCCACGCCCACATACAGCAGCGCCACTACCAACTCTCCGCCGCCCAGCTCCGCGTCGTATCGGGCGGACAGCTCCGCCATCCGCTCCCGGGGCACGTGACCATCCAGCAGGCGGGACAAAAACAGATTCCGCAGCAAAGGCAAACTTTCCTCGTATCGCTGCCGCAGCTGTTCGGCGTCCCGGCGCTCCGTCCGCTCCCGGTCCAGCTGACCGTGAATCCGCTCCAGCACGGCGGTCAGCTCCGGGGCGTTAATGGGCTTTAAAATATACTCCGACACATTCATCTGAATGGCCTGCTTGGCATATTCAAAATCGTCGAAGCCGGAGAACACCACGAACTTGGACGCCGGCAGCCGCTCTGTCAGAATCCGGCACAGCTCCAGGCCGTCCATAAAGGGCA
Organism: uncultured Oscillospiraceae bacterium; assembly: GCA_958426425.1. Classification (GTDB taxonomy): domain Bacteria; phylum Bacillota; class Clostridia; order Oscillospirales; family Oscillospiraceae; genus Oscillibacter. The sequence continues at coordinate 20,374 of CATZYY010000013.1, read as the reverse complement.
TCTTGATGTCCGTCAGCACCACGTCGGGCTGCAGCGTCTCCGCCAGCTCCAGGGCATCCTGGCCGTTTTCCGCCTCGCCCACCAGGGAAAAGCCCAGGCCCTCCCAGTCCATTTTGCGGCTGATGCCGACCCGGATATCCTCCTCATCGTCCACCAGCAGCACCCGATACTGCTCCATGGGGTCCTCCTCCTTTACTCTTGTTTTTTAGTATACCACGGTCTCAAAGAAAAACAAAGAGGGCGCGCATCCCGAAGAAGATGCGCGCCCTCTTGCGGGACGTGGTTGCGTATGAATGCTTATCTCTTGACCAGGTACTTCCGCATATCCAGAGCGCAGGCAAAGAGGATGATGCCGCCCTTGATGATGTAGAACAGGTCCTGGTTGATGCCGATCATGTTCAATCCAACGAAGATCAGACGCAGCATCAGCACGCCGATGACGATACCGCGGATCTTGCCGATGCCGCCGACGAAGGAGACGCCGCCGATGACGCAGGCCGCGATGGCGTCGGACTCGTAGTTCAGGCCGGTATTGGCGGTGTTGGAGGCCACGCGGGCACCCTCGATGAAGCCGGTGACAGCGTACATAGCGCCGGCCAGGGCGAAGACCATGATATTGGTGGCAAAAACGTTAACGCCGGACACACGGGCTGCCTCTTCATTGGCGCCCAGAGCGAACATGTTCTTGCCGAAGGTGGTCTTGTTCCAGATAAACCACATGAGGGCGGTGCAGATCACAGCGATCCACACATAGTTGGGAATGGGGGTACCGTTGATTTTGGCGAAGGGCAGGGAGCCGGTGATGAAGCTGGAGTAGCTCTTGTCAAGGCCCGAGATGGCCATGCCGTTGTTCTCGCCGGCCTTCACGTACAGCAGCAGGAAGGTGTAGATAATCAGCTGCGTAGCCAGGGTGACGATGAAGGGATGCAGCTTGTACTTGGCCACAAAGAAGCCGTTGAAGGCGCCGATAGCACCGCCGATGACCATGGCCAGCAGCAGCACCAGCAGCACGGGCGGCGGGGTCAGGTTGGGCCACATCTTGCTGGCGGCGTCCACAGCCTGGAGTAAAGATGCGGAGATGCAGGCAGTCAGGCCCACGATACGTCCGGCACTCAGGTCGGTGCCGGTCAGCACGATGCATCCGCCGACGCCCAGGGCCACCGGCAGGTAGGCGCAGGTCTGGGCCAGGATATTGATGATGGAGGCGGCCTTCAGGAAGTTCTTGTTGACGATGGCGATGTAGATGACCGCGATGATCATAATGATGATCAGGGCGTTGTTGAGAATGGTGTCCAGCACCCGCTGTGCAGTCCAGGGCTGCTTAGCCACGGCCTTTGCCTTGGCCTCTTTCTCCATGGTTTTGGATTCCTTGCTCATAGGTGTTCTCCCCCTCTATTACACATATTTGGCGGCCAGGGTGAGGATCTCCTCCTGGCTGGTGTTCCTGGCGTCCACCTCACCGGCCAGCAGGCCGCCGGACATGACCAGAATCCGGTCACACACGCCCAGCAGCTCCGGCATTTCGGAGGATACCATCACTACGCCCTTGCCCTCTTTGGCCAGGTTGATAATCAGCTCGTAAATTTCGTACTTGGCGCCCACGTCGATGCCGCGGGTAGGCTCGTCCAGCAGCAGCACCTCCGGCTTGGTCAGCAGCCACCGGCCGATAATAACCTTCTGCTGGTTGCCGCCGGACAGAGACCGGATCTGGGTCTCCTGGCTGGGGGTCTTGATCCGCATGGCCTGAATGGACCACTCGGTATCCTCCCGCATCTTCTTGTCGGACAGGCAGATGCCGCCGATCAAATAGTTTTTCAGATTGGAGATAACGGTGTTATCCAGAATGCTGCGGATGCCGAAAATGCCGGTAGCACGGCGCTCCTCGGTCAGCAGGGCAAAGCCGTTTTTAATGGACTCCCGGGGAGAGCGGTTCTTGATCTCCTTACCGTGGAGGCGGATGGTGCCGCCGCCCTTGGTCATGGAGCCGAACAGGTTCTCCAGCACTTCAGTACGACCGGAGCCGTCCAGACCGGCAATGCCCAGAATCTCGCCGGCCCGCAGCTGGAAGCTGGCGTCCTTGAGACGGGTGTACTTGCCGCTGAGGTGCTCCACGTCCAGAATGACCTCGCCGGGGACGTTCTCCTTGGGGGGGAAGCGGTTGGTCAGCTCGCGGCCCACCATCAGCCGGATGATCTCCTCCATGGTCAGCTCACTGGCCGGACGGGTGGCCACGTACTGGCCGTCCCGCATGATGGTGACCTCGTCGCTGATGCGGAGGATCTCCTCCATCTTATGAGATATGTAGATGATGCCGCAGCCCCGGTCCCGGAGCATGTTGATGATGCGGAACAGGTGCTCCACCTCGGTCTCCGTCAGAGAGGAGGTGGGTTCGTCAAAGACGATGACCTTGGCGTTGTAGCTGACGGCCTTGGCGATCTCCACCATCTGCCGCTGGGAGACAGGCAGGGTACTCATGACGGCGCGGGGGTCCACATGGACCTCCAGCTCATCGAAAATCTCCTTGGTGCGCTTGCGCATAATGCTCTCGCTGACCATAATGCCGCCCACCTTGGGATAGCGGCCCAGCCACAGGTTGTCGGTGACGGTGCGGGTCAGGGCCTGGTTCAATTCCTGGTGCACCATGGCCACGCCGTTCTCCATGGCCTCCTTGGAGCTGCGGAAGTTGACCTCCTTACCCTCCAGGGTGATGGTGCCGCTGTCCTTGGCATAGATGCCGAAGAGGCACTTCATCAGGGTGGACTTGCCCGCGCCGTTTTCGCCCATCAGAGCGTGGACCGTTCCGGGGCGGACGGTCAGAGAAACACCGTCCAGGGCCTTGACGCCGGGGAACTCCTTGGTAATCCCCCGCATTTCCAGCAATGCCGGCTGTTCCATAGCTGTTTCCTCCTTTACACACAAATTTTCGCTGAAGCTTCTGCCTCGGCCGCGTCCGGAGGGCGCGGCTCAGGCAGAGGCTCCATCCGGTCATAGAAAAAGGCCCCTGTTTCGAGCCGCGGGGGAGCGGGGCTGCCCTGTCGGCAGCCCCGCTCGCCACTAACTCAGTGTTGGGGCAAATGTTTAACCGAAATTAGCCGGTAACCATGGCGTAAGGCACACGGATCTTGGCGCAGTCGGCGTCCACGTTGTAGCTGTCGGTGTTGTCCATCAGGGCAGCGCCGGAGCTGATGTTCTCGATCAGGGTCATGATGGTGCTGGCCATACCCTCGGCATCCTGCTTAACAGTACCAGTCATCTGGCCGTTCTCGATCTTCTGAACAGCGGAGTCCATGGCATCCACGCCGTAGACGGGGATGGTGGTGGAGCCCTCGTTGCCGGTGTTGTAGCCGGCAGCCTGCAGAGCGGCGATGGCACCCTCGGCCATGCCGTCGTTGTTGGCGATGACCAGCTCGATCATGTTGTTGGAAGCCTCAGAGTAGGAGGCCAGGATGGTGGTCATGTAGTCGGTAGCAGCCTGAGAAGACCAGTTGCCGGTGGTGTCCACCAGGTACTTGGAGGAGTTGTTGGGATCATAGAAGGACAGAGCGGGCTTGCCGGCAGCGGTCAGCAGGGCGTCGGCGTCCTCCACGGCGTACTGGGTACGGAACTCGGCCTCAGCGTTGCCCTCCTGGCCCTTGAACAGAACATAGGAGATGGTGCCGTCGCCGTTGAGGTCCACAGCGTCATAGTTCTCCAGCAGGTAGTTGCCGATCATCTCGCCCTGCATGTGGCCGGCCTCGGCGGCATCGGTGCCGACGAAGGCGCAGTTTTCATAGCTGTTGACCACGTCGTTGGAAACCTCGCGGTTGAAGAAGATGATGGGGATGCCGGCGTTCTTGGCGGCATCGCAGGCCTGCTGAGCAGAGTCGGGAGAGGAGGTCTCCACGATGTTGACAACCAGCAGGTTGGCACCGTTGGTGATGGCGGTGTTGATCTGGTCCAGCTGGGTGGCCTGGTTGCCGGCGCCGTCATAGTTGTTGTAGGTAATGCCGGCAGCGTCCAGCAGGCTGTCCATGGCGTTGCGGACAGTGGTGATGTAAGCATCGGAGAAGTTGTAGTAGAACACGCCCACGTTCAGAGCGCTCTCGGTGGTCTCCTCGGTGGTGGTGTCATCAGTGGTCTCCTCGGTGGTGGTGTCGTCGCCGCCGCAGGCCACCAGGGACAGGCTCATAACCAGAGCCAGGATCAGGGCAAGAAATTTCTTCATGTTGTTCCTCCTGTAAAAATATGACTTCTTTTCTCCGTGGAAGGGCGCTTTGTCCTTCCCTCTTCCGAAGACATGCTTATCTTAATGCCTTTGGAGGAAAAAAACGATAGAATTTTCTTCGCACTTCTAGGAAAAATCTTTGCTTTTTACTTGCAGCCTACGTAAATTTTTCTGAAGCAATATTAAACATACACAAAGACAGCTTGTAATTTTCTGCAAAATTCCATATTGACAACCAAACGTTCATTTGTCCGCTTGCGGCGTACACCTTTTGCAATCAAAACTCCCCCGCCAAGCGGCGGGGGAGTTCAAATAACAGAAGGTTATTCCTCCACTTCCTTCAGACGGTTCAGGAAGGGACTGTCCGTGGAACTGACGGCGGCAGCCTGCCCCTTGAAGGCCTCCACATTGACGGCACTCTGCTTCACCGGCTGAATGGTGCCGGCGCCGGCCACACAGCCGCCGGGGCAGCCCATGCCCTCCAGCAGGTAGCCGTTGCGCTTGCCGGCTTTGGCCATGGTGAGCATTTTGCGGCACTCCTTGAGGCCGTCGCCGTATTCAATGAGCACCTCCCGGTCTGGGTCGATGTGCTTGATGGCCTCCACCACAGCCGCGGCCACGCCGCCGCCCACGGCGAAGCCCCGGCCCATGGCCGTGCCCTCCACCATATCGTCGGCGGGATCGCCCTCAATCTGGGCAAAGTCAATGGCCTTGGCGTCGAACATGCCCTGGAGCTCCTCAAACGTCAGCACGAAGTCCACATCGGAGCGGACCGTCCGGCGGTTGGCCTCCAGCTTCTTGGCGGAGCAGGGTCCGATGAAGCAGATCCGGGCGTCGGGGTGGTCCTTCTTCACCATGCGGGCGGTAATGACCATTGGGGTCAGGGCCATGGAGATGCAGTCCTTGAACTGGGGGAACAGCTTTTTGGCCATAACGGACCAGGCGGGGCAGCAGGAGGTACCCATAAAGGGCAGTTTTTCCGGCACATTCTCCAGGAAATCGTGGGCCTCCTCCACGGTGCAAAGGTCCGCGCCGATGGCCACCTCCACTACGTCGGAAAAGCCCAGCATCCGCATGGCGGCCTTCAGCTTGGAGGGGGTGGCGTCTTTGCCGTACTGACCCACGAAGGCCGGGGCCACGCAGGCGATGACCTCCTCCTTCTTCTTCATAGCACTGATGACCTGGAAGATCTGGCTCTTGTCGGCGATGGCGGCAAAGGGGCAGTTTACCAGGCACATGCCGCAGGAAACACACTTATCGTAGTTGATTTTGGCCCGGCCCAGCTCGTCGGAGCCGATGGCGTCCATGCCGCAGGCGGCGGCGCAGGGCCGCTCGATCTTGCTGATGGCCCGGTAGGGGCACTGGTTAAAGCACTTGCCGCACTTGATGCACTTGCTCTGGTCGATGTGGCAGTGCTTGTTCTCATCCAGATAGATGGCATCCTTGGGGCACACATTCATACAGGGGTGGGAGATGCAGCCCTGGCAGCTGTCGGTAATTCGAATCTGCTTGGGAGGGCAGGCGTTGCAGGCAAAGGGAATGATGTTGACCAGGGGCTCCTCGAAATACTTCTGGTCGGTGGCTGCCTCCTGAATGTGGGCACTGACGGGAGACTGGGCATCCGCCGGCTGCAGGCTCATGCCCAGGGCCAGTCGGACCCGCTCCTGCACGATGGCCCGCTCCAGGAACACGTCGTGGCGGTGCTTGGCCACTTCGCCGGGAACAATTTTGTAAGGGATCATATCCACCTGGTTCAAATCCCCGCCCTCATAGGCCAGACGAGCCACCTCGGTAAAGACATTCCGGCGGATATCGTCTACCGCACTGTGTACACCTCTCATATTTGTTTCCTCCGTCCTTCCCCGGGCGGTCGCATTCCGTCCCGGTGATTTTATATTCGCGTTTTGGTAATTGGCGCGTTCATTATATAGGAGTTTCCTGCCTATTGCAAGGAAATCCTCCTGGAAACTTCCGCAAATCTAAAATTTTTACAGAGTCTTTTCCCAGGAAGAAGCTGGAAGAACCCCCAACGTCTCTTTCAGGTGCGTTTCAGCTTTCCCCCCTATACTTCCCCTGTGAACGGCCGGGCCCTTTTATGTCCCGGCCAGGTAAGGAGGTTTTTCTGTGATCGAGGTCAAGAACCTGGTGAAGCGGTACGGGGACCACTGCGCGGTGGATCACCTGAGCTTCACGGTGGAGGACGGTCAGGTGTTCGGCTTCCTGGGGCCCAACGGCGCCGGCAAAACCACCACCATGAACATTATGACCGGATATCTGGCCGCCACGGAGGGGTCCGTGCGCATTGACGGCCATGACATCCTGGACGAGCCGGAGGCCGCCAAGGCCCGGATCGGCTACCTGCCGGAGATTCCGCCCCTGTACGGCGATATGACGGCGGAGGAGTACCTGCGTTTTTGCGCCCGGCTCAAGCGCATCCCTAAAGCAGAGCAGGAGGATCAGCTGGACCGGGTGCTGACCCTGACCCATCTGGAGGACATGTCCGGCCGGCTGATTAAAAACCTGTCCAAGGGCTACCGGCAGAGAGTGGGTCTGGGACAGGCCATTCTGGGCTTTCCCAGCACCATTATTCTGGATGAGCCCACCGTGGGCCTGGACCCCAAGCAGGTGGTGGAAATCCGGGAGCTGATCCGGCAGCTGGCCCGGGAGCACACGGTGATCCTCAGTTCCCACATCCTCTCGGAGATCCGGGCGGTGTGCGACCAGGTGCTGATTGTCCGCAAGGGAAAGCTGGTGGCCTGTGACACGCCGGAGGCCCTGGAGGGCAAGCTCTCCGCCGGCGGAGCGCTGGAACTGGAGGTCCGTGCCGACGCGGACCAGGCCGCGGCGGTGCTGGAGACCGTGGCGGGTGTCACCGGCTGCGCGGTGCTCAGCCGCGCCGGTGGAACCGCCCGGCTGTCGGTGTCCTGGGACCGGGACGTACGGGAGGCGGTGTTCTACGCCTTGGCCGACGCCCAGTACCCCATTCTGGAGATGCGGCCCAGAACCGCCTCGCTGGAGGAGGCCTTCCTGGACCTGACCGACGAAGACGACGCCGTGGCTGCCCGGGCCGCCGCGGCCCTGTCCGGCGCCGCGGAGCCGGAACACCCGGAAAACGAAGCGGAAAAGGAGGCGGAAGGCGATGACGGCGATCTATAAGCGGGAGCTGACCTCCTACTTCAACTCCATGGTGGGGTGGCTGTTCACCGCGGTGCTGACGGTGTTCATCGGCATCTACTTCTTTGTTTACAACCTGTTCAACGGCTACCCCTATTTCTCCCTGTCCCTCAGCTACACCCTGTTTATTTTCATGGTAATCATTCCGGTCCTCACCATGCGGTCCATGGCGGAGGAGCGCCGCAGCAAGACCGACCAGCTGCTGCTGACGGCGCCGGTATCCGTGGCCGGTGTGGTACTGGGCAAGTACCTGGCCATGCTGACCGTGTTCGCCCTGCCCACGGCCATTGCCTGCCTGTGCCCCCTGATTATCGCCCTCAACGGCTCGTCCTTCCTGCTGGCGGACTACGGCACCATTTTTGCCTTCTTCCTGCTGGGCGCCGTGGAGATCGCCGTGGGATTGCTGATCTCCGCCCTGACGGAGAGCCAGCTGATCGCCGCCGTGAGCACCTTCGGCATTTTGCTGGTGCTGTACCTGTGGGAGGGCCTGGTCAGTTTCCTGCCCTCCGACGCCGCCGGCTCCCTGCTGGGCCTGCTGGCGATCCTGGTGCTGGTGTGCCTGCTGCTCCACGCCCTGTCCAACAACTGGAAGGTCACCGCCGGTGTGCTGATTGTAGGCGTCGCTGCCGTCATCGGCTTCTACATCAAGGACTCCTCTGCCTTTGCCGGACTGCTGCCGGACGCCCTGGGCAAATTCTCCCTGATCGGCGCCTTCGACGCCTTTGCCTCAGACCATGTCTTCGACCTGCGGGGCGTGCTGCTGTACCTGTCCCTCAGCGCCCTGCTGGTGTTTTTGACGGTGCAGGTAGTCCAGCGGCGCCGCTGGAATTGAGGAGGTGACGGCTATGGAACGCAAACAGTGGAAATCCGCTCTGGGAGCGGCCGCCGGCCGCCACGCCTCCCGGCGAGGGGCCTTTGCCGCGGCGCTGATGGCCCTGGCCGTGGCGGCGGCGGTGGTGTTCAACCTACTGGTGGCGCAGCTGCCGGAGCGCTGGTCCCAATGGGACTTGACGAACAGCGGCATCTATGATATCACCGATACATCGGTGGACTACCTCTCCACCTTGGACCAGGACGTGGAAATCCACGTGCTGTCTGATGAGAGCAGCGTGGACAGCCGCATCGTCCGCTTTCTGAACAAATATACGGCCCTCAGCGACCATCTGACCCTGGAGTACATCGACCCGCTGGTATACCCCTCTGTACTCAGTGAATACGGCGTGGACGCCGGCACGGTGGTGGTCACCTGCGCCGCCACAGGCCTGCAGGAGTCCTTCGCCATCGACGACATCATCGGCTACGACCTGATGACCTATTACTACTACGGCACCAAGAGCGAGACGGACTTTGACGGTGAGGGCCTGCTGACCTCTGCCGTGGACGCCGTGGTGACGGAGGCCCGCCGGGCGGTGTACCAGACCTCCGGCCACCAGGAGGCGGACCTGCCCGACAGCGTGGTGGAACGGCTGGAGAAGGCCCACCTGTCGGTGGACACCGTGAACCTGCTGACCGACGGCGGCGTGCCCGCCGACTGCGACCTGCTGATCCTCAACGCCCCGGTCCGGGACCTGGCCGACGACGAGCTGGACATGGTGCTGGAGTACCTGTCTGTGGGCGGCCATGTGGTCTACACCATGGCGGACCAGCTGGAGGACCTGCCCAATCTGGAGGCCATGTGCGCCGCCTACGGCATGACCGTGGCCGACGGCTTTATCGCCGATACCCAGCGGTACTACCAGAACAACCCCTATCTGTTCTTCCCGGTGATCGACACCTCCGTGGATGCGGCCTCCGGCCTCAGCAGCGACTCCCTGGTACTGCTGTACGGAGCCCGGGGCGTCACCCTGACGGACCCGGAGCGGGACACCGTCACTGTCTCCTCCTTCCTGACCACCTCCGAGGACGGCCATGCCATTGTGGACGAGGCCAACCAGACCCAGGGCACCTATGCCGTGGGTGCCGTGGCCACGGAGGAGCTGGATGACAACATCTCCACCCGGCTCACGGTCTTTGGCTCCGCCTCCCTGACCGACACCGGCATCACCTCCAGCTTCACCAACCTGGACAACGAGGACCTGTATGTGGCCGCCCTGCTGGCGGGCTTTGACGACGTGTCCGCCATCTCCATCGCCCCGGTGAGCCTGTCGGTGCCCATGAACACCGTCACCACCGCGGGCCTCTGGGGGCTGCTGTTTATCCTGGTAATCCCCGGCGTGCTGCTGATCTGGGGCTTTGTCCGCTGGATGCGCCGCCGCAGACTGTAAGCCTTCCCCGGGCGGGGAGGCGCAGACATTCCGGCGCGGGCCCCGCCCGCCCCGCAATCAAAGGAGAACGTATTTTATGAACCGATCTCAGAAGAAAACCCTGCTGATTCTGCTGGCCGCGGTGGCGGTGCTGATCGCGGCACTGCTGATTGTCCGGTCCGCCAAGGAGCGCAGCGCCCGGCAGGCGGAGGAGGAAGCCGCCGCCGAGGAGGCCGCCGGCGTCATCACGGAGGAGGCCGCCTACTCCGCCCTGTCCTATGACAACGGCACCACCGCCCTGTCTTTTGCCCTGGACGAGGAGGGGAACTGGACCTGGGCCGACGACCCGGAGTTTCCCCTGGACGACACCACCGTTACCGCCATGGTGGATCTGCTCACCAGCCTGAAGCCCCAGCAGACCATCACCGAGGGAGACACCCTGGAGGCCTACGGCCTGGACGACCCCTTCGCCACGCTGACCGCCACCACGCCGGAGGGGGAGACCCTGACGCTGGACTTCGGCAACGCCACCACCGACGGCACCAGCTACTACATGCTGATGAACGGGCAGGAAAGCCCGGTCTACATCGTGGCGGATACCCTGTATAACTACATGTGCACTGCCATCTACGACATGTGCGCCCTGCCGGAGCTGCCGCTGCTGACGGAGGAGCGCATCCTCTCCGTCACCGTCTCCGGCACGGAGACATGGACCCTGACGCCGGACGAGGGCGAGGACGAGGATGGCAATGAGATCGTCACCTGGCAGTGCGGCGGGGAGGATGTGACCGATGCCGCCGCCGATTTAATCGATGAGCTGAAGGCCCTGACCGTCACCAAGTGCGTGGATTATAAGCCCACGGACCAGGCCGTGACCATCTGCGGCTTTGACGAACCGGTGAAGGTGACGCTGGTCTATCTCACCGACAGCGGCACAGAACAGACCCTGACATTGCAGATCGGCACGGAAAATCTGGACGGGGACGGCTACTATGTCCGTGTGGACGACGACACCACCATCTACCAGATGAACCTGGACAGTGTGGATGCCCTGGTCTCCGCCGCCCAGAGCGGTCTGACAGAGGCGGACACCGCGGAAGCGGATACTGCCGCCGCAGAAACGGACGCTGACGCCTAACCTTGCAAGGCCCTTAGACACATGGTACAATCAGGGGGAGCTGAATGGCTCCCCCTGAAAGCGTTCAAACAACGTTTGAACGCTTTCAGCCGGTCCTCAAATCTCTCTGAGGGCCGCGGATGCAAGGCGGATTCCACACCGCGCAGAGGTCCCTTCCCGGTCTGTGCCTCCGGCACAACTATGGGGAGACGGCGGCGCACGTATTTTCTTTCCGCAGATTATTTGGATAGGAGGTTTTGTCCATGCGGGTACTGGTAATCGAGGATGAGGTCCGGCTGGCGGCCACGCTGCGGGATCTGCTGGAGCTGGACGGCTACACGGTGGATGTGTGCCACGACGGGGAATCCGGCCTGGACAACGCTCTCAGCGCCATTTACGACGTGATTTTACTGGATGTCATGCTGCCCAAGCTGGACGGCTTTACGGTGCTGCGGCGGCTGCGGGCATCCGGAGACGGCACCCCGGTGCTGATGCTCACCGCCCGGTCCGAGGTCAGTGACAAGGTCCAGGGCCTGGACTGCGGCGCCGACTACTACCTCACCAAGCCCTTTGAGCCCCGGGAGCTGCTGGCCTGTGTCCGGGCCTTGATCCGGCGGCAGCCGGAGCTGCGCACCGGAAATGAAGGCCTTACCTGCGGAGATCTGCGGCTGGACCGCAGCACCTTCTCTCTGACCTGCGGGGAGCGGAGCGTCCGCCTCAGCCGCAAGGAGTTCGATATGATGGAGCTGCTGATGATGAATCAAAAGCAGGTCCTGACCAAGGAGACGCTGCTGCTGAAAATCTGGGGCTACGAGTCCGAGGCCGAGGACAACAACGTGGAGGTTTATATCTCCTTCCTGCGGCGCAAACTGGAGCATCTCCACTCCAAGGTGAAGATCCGCACCATCCGCATGGTGGGCTATTGCCTGGAATCCCCGGAAACCTGACCGCTTCAGTCGGATTTCCACTTTTCCACATAATTTTCGACAAAAAGGAGGTGCTCCCGCCGTGATTCGTAAATTACAGATCAAATTTGTGGCCATGTGCATGGCCATGGTGACAGCGGTGCTGGCGGTGGTGTTTTTCTCCGCCTTCGCCTCCGCCCGGCAGAACATCCAGGTCATCAGCACAGAAGTGCTGGAACGGGTGCTGCGGGAGAGCTCCTCCAATCTCCAGTCTCGGCCCGACATCGGCCTGGACCTGGGAGACCGGGTGGTGCAGCTTCCCTATTTTACCGTGGACGTGTGGCAGCAGGGCGGCTCGTACAGCGCCTATGTCACCGGCGGCACTTATGCCGACCTGGAGGACACAGAGGAGCTGGCAGCCATCCTTACCGACTGCCTGTCCCAGGAACAGTCCCAGGGCACCATCGACGGCTACAACCTTCGATACCTTCGGCAGGATAACGGCCTGTATCAAAAGCTGGCCTTTGTGGACATGTCCATGGAGCAGGCCACCCTGCGGGAGATGATGGGCTCCTACCTTCAGATCGGCGCCGCCGCCATGCTGCTGCTGCTGGGCGTGTCCATTCTGCTCTCCCGTTGGGCCACCCGGCCGGTGGAGCGGGCCTGGCGCCAGCAGCGCCAGTTCCTCTCCGACGCCTCCCATGAGCTGAAAACCCCCCTGACGGTGATTCTCTCCAACGCGGAGCTGCTGGAGTCCGCCCAGCTTCCGGAGCGCCCCGCCCGGTGGACCGACAACATCCGCTCCGAGGCCGGACGCATGAAATCCCTGGTGGAGGAGATGCTGACCCTGGCCCGGGCCGACCACATGGTGCGCACCGCGGTGCTGGAGGAGGTTTCCCTCAGCGACCTTGCGGCAGACTGCACGTTGTCCTTTGAGCCGGTGGCCTTTGAGGCCGGCAAGCCTCTGCAGGAGGATCTGGCGGAGGGTGTCACCGTGATGGGAGACCGGGAGAAGCTGCGGCAGGTGATCGCCATTTTGCTGGACAACGCCGTGAAATACGGCGCCGCCGGCGGCGCCATTACATTGACCCTGCAAAAAACTGACCGGCAGGCCCGGCTCACCGTGGCCAATCCCGGCGAGCCCATTCCGCCCCAGCAGCTGCGGCGGCTGTTCGAGCGGTTTTATCGGGCGGACGCCTCCCGGGGGGAGCAATCCGGCTTCGGCCTGGGCCTGCCCATTGCCGCCACCATCGCCGCCGAGCACAAGGGGACGCTGAAGGCGGAGAGCGACGCCGCTTCCACCCGCTTTATTCTGACGCTGCCGCTGAAAAAATAAGGCCGCAGAAAAACACGACGCCACGTTTTGACGAAGGAGCCGCCCGCTGTGCATAGGGTATTTTGAACGGTATGTCCCCAGCCCCGCACTTGCGGCCTGAGAAGCGGGTTCTCCCGCGCAGCCGCCGCGAATGGGAGGGGGAGGCGGACCTGATGGGGGAGAAAGATGTCTTCCTCCCATTTGCGCCTGCGGGTACGGCCGTCGGCGGCTGCGCCGCATTGCCAATGCGGCATACTCCCTTGCGGGCAGATTTTGCGAGGCCTTTTCCACAAGCTGTATCGGGGACCGAAAGGCCCCCGTTTTTTGTAAGAAAACCGTAAGACTTTTCCCCACGCCGCCGTAAGATTTCCGTGGGATACTGACCTTGGCTCAAGGAGGGAAGCGACATGAACGAGTGCATTCTGGTGGTGGACGACGACGCCGAGATCGCCGGCGCCATTGCCATCACCCTGGAGCGGGAGGGCTACCGCTGCCTCAAGGCCGCCGACGGCCTGTCCGCCGTGGACCTGGCGCTGACAAAGCCGGTGGATCTCATCTTGCTGGATGTGATGATGCCGAAGCTGGACGGCCTGTCCGCCCTGCTGCGGATTCGGGAGAAGCGGAACCTGCCGGTAATCGTCCTCTCCGCCAAAAGCGAGGACTCTGACAAAATTCTGGGGCTTTCCATGGGGGCGGACGATTACGTGACCAAGCCCTTTAATCCCCAGGAGCTCTGCGCCCGGGTGAAAAGTCAGCTGCGCCGGTACACCCAGCTGGGGGACATCCACGCCCAGGTCCGGACAGGTACACTGGTCAACGGCCGTCTTGCCTACGACCCGGAGAGCCGTCAGCTGACCGCCGACGGGGAGGACGTCCATCTCACCGCCACGGAGACAAAAATCGTGGAGCTGCTGATGCGCCACCCCGGCCGGGTATTTCCGGCGGAGGAGATCTACCGCCGGGTGTGGGGGGAGGAGACCGCCTACGCCTGCGAGAATACGGTGATGGTCCACATCCGGCGTATCCGGGAAAAGGTGGAGCTGAACCCCAAAGAGCCAGATTACATCAAGGTGGTGTGGGGAATTGGATACAAAATGGAACGGCATGGATAAAGACCCGGGAGAGGATCTGGAGTATTACGTGGCCGCCCGGGTGGACGAGGCCCTCAGCGGGGCCGAGGAGGCCCCCGGCGTCATCCGGGTGGCGCCCAAAAAGCGCCCCCGGCTGCGGGCCTGGACAGGCCTTCTCTCCCTGCTGCTGGGCTTTGCCCTGACGGCGGGCAGCCTGCTCGCCGGCCTGGGGCAGTGGGTCCTCGGCAGCGATCAGGAGTGGTGGAAGGGCGACTGGCAGGAGACCGCTGCCTTTCAGTACATTGTCAGCGGCTATGTCCGGGACTTTCTGACTCTGGGTGCCGGGGGAGAACTGGAGTGGTACGAAACAGCTGTTGAAAACGGCGATATGTGGACCTCCGGCTGGTGGTGGGTTACCTCCAGCGATACGGCGACGGCTGTGGAAGAATCCCGGGATCAGGCGCCGGACGGGGCCTATCAGACGGACAAGAACGTGCTCTATGGCATCTACCGCCATGACGCACTCTTATATTCCAACGCCGACCAGGCCCTGTCCGACGCAGACAGACTGCCGGAGGGGTACAACTTCCTGCTGATCTTCAAAGACGGCAAAGCCCAGGCCTGGAAGGACGGGAAGGAGCTGGACCTTTACGGCGACGGCGTTTATACGGAAAACAAGAATTGGTACCTGCCCGGCTACGAGAACTTCACCGCCGGAGAGGGCGTGGAAAACGTGGAGGTCCGCCTAGCCATCCGAAGGGTGCCCATCCGCTACCTTCAGGGCCAGTACGCCAGCGGCTATGTCTCCGACGACAGCCCCATGTACGATCTGTACCAGGGATTACGGGAAACCCGGATGTTTTACCTGGGAATCGCGGCATCTCTGGCTGCGGGTGTCATTCTGCTGGTGCTCTCCCGCCGCCTCCGGGAGGACCGGAAGCAGGCGGAGGCGGCCATCGCTGCCAAAACCCTGCACGTGGGAACGGAGCTGCGGTTTGTGATCGTCGCGGCGATCCTGCTGGGGATGCTGTGGGGCGTCAGTTTCTGGCGGGTGTTCAGCATGGTCCAGTCCGCTCTGTACCGGCTGGGCGCCGGACAGTGGTCCGACCTGCTCTCCCGCGGGCTTTCTCTTGCCATCACCCTGGTGCTGTCCAACCCCCCGGCGGTGGTGGGGCTGTGCCTGGTGATCTGGCTGATTCGCCTGGATCACCGTTACAACCCCAAGGAGCAGCGGCGGAGCTGGGTGCGGAGTTTTCTGCGCATCCTTCGGGACCGCCAGTTCCGCCTTCCGGTGCAGCAGCGGCTGCGGCGGTGGGCCCTGACCCTGCCGGCGGCCATGGCAATCGGCGCGGCGGCGGCCATTTTGCTTTTGGTAATCGGCGTCAATCTCTACTGGTGGAATGTATACTTTGCCTGCGCATTGCTGGCGGTGCTGGGCTTTTTCCTGCTGCTGGCACTGTGCATTCTCTCCGCCCGGCACCAGCTGGCCCTGGCCCGGGACATCGGGCATCTGGCGGACCAGACGGCGGCCATCCGGAACGGAAACCTGGACGCGCCCTCTGCTCTGCCTGAAGACGGGGACCTCCATCAGATTGCGGAGGACCTCAGCCAAATCCAGTCCGGCCTCCAGCAGGCCCTCTCCGACCGGACCCGCAGCGAGCGGATGAAGGTGGAGCTGATTGCCAACGTGTCCCACGACCTGAAAACCCCGCTGACCTCCATTCTCTCCTATGCGGAGCTGCTGCGGCAGGAGCCGTTGGAGGGGGCGGCGGCGGACTATGCCCGTATCATTGATGAGAAGGCCCAGCGGCTCAAGGCCATGGTCCAGGACGTGTTTGAAATCAGCAAGGCGGCCTCCGATCAGCTGCCGGTGGAACTGGAGCGGCTGGACTTTGCCAAACTGGTGCGGCAGACTCTGGCAGACATGGCGGACCCCATCGAAAAAAGCGGCCTGACGCTGCGGACAGACCTGCCGGAGGGGGAGGTTCCGGTGGTGGCTGACGGCAAGCGGCTTTACCGGGTGTTCCAAAACCTCATTCAAAACGCCTTGCAATACTCCCTGCCCGGCAGCCGGATCTACCTTCAGCTGACGGCAGGGGAAGGGCGGGCGGAGGCCAGTATCCGCAACACCTCCCGGCAGGAGCTGCCGGCCGGGGTGGACTTTACCGCCCGGTTCGTCCGGGGGGACGAGAGCCGCACCGACGGCGGCAGCGGCCTTGGTCTCTCCATTGCCCGCAGCTTCACCGAGGCCTGCGGGGGAACGCTGACGGTGGAGACCGTGGCGGACCTGTTCACCGTCCGGGTGGCCTTCCCATTGGCCTCTAAACCGTAAGGACCTTTTCCACAACGGGGGAAAAGCCTGCGGAAAACACCACAGTTTTACAAAAAACGACCGCCAACTGGCGGTCGTTTTTTGCCGGATTAATCTCTGATAAAAAGAGATGCGTCACTTCTCCGCCCATAGGGACAGCCGGTTCTATGGGCAGGCTTGCCCGCGCCTCCGGGGCTTTCGGTGTTCACGGTACGCTGAACCGCCCATAAAGGCTTGCGCCGGGTCTTCGCCTCCCGGAGGTTTTACAGCGCCTGCCGGTCCAGCCTGGCAAAAGGCACCGGCTCCAGATCCCGCAGGCGGCAGAGATACCCCACCGTGGCGGGATTGGTAAACGCCGCGGTCTTTTCCGCCGTGTCCAACGCCCAGGGAAGGCGGCTGTCCCGACGGGGCATATTTTCCACAGGCAGCCTCTCTCCATTGGGGAAACGATAGCCTATCTGGTCCAGTAATTTTAAAAATTCCAGGGTCTCACGGTCCGTGGCGCAGGCGACATACAGATTGCTTTTCATCATTGGCACCTCCTGATTTTCCACAGAGCGCGCAAAAAAACCGCCCCCATCGTCTGATGGGCGCGGCGTCGGTTCGTCCCATCGTTCAAGCCTTAGCACCTTACCCCACGGGCAGGTTGCTGTGCGGTCAACGAGCTTGTCTCTCGCGCACTCTCTATGGTGGGGCTATTGTACCACAGGAAGGGCGGGAAGGCAAGGGTCTCTCATTCCATCGCCTACGGCGGCCACCCTTTTTAAGGGGGAGAGCTTTTTGGCGGGACTGGCAGGCAGATTGTTTATCCGTCCCCACAGCCCGGCCACGACCGCCAAGGCAGCGCGTAGCAGCTGCGTAGCCGTTGGCAGCTTTGCTGCCTTACGGATACGGCGTACCCCTCGCGGGTAAAGCGGAAGGCGCGGAAAGAGAAGCAGACCAAATCCGGTTTTGCGCCCTGTCCCTCCAACGCACCCGCTATGCGGCTCCGGGGTCTTTCAACCTCCAGGGAAGGGCGCAGGGACGACGGGACCATCGATCCATGCCGGACCGATTCGCACGACCTTCGCACTTACAAGAGGCCGGCCCAACAGGGCGGCCTCTTGTCCTGGCGATTTTCTTTTGACCGGCCGCGGCCGTTTTCTTTTGTCGAGACAAAAGAAAATGGGGGCGGAATCCCCCGGCGCCCCCGGCGGGCACCCCGCCCCTCCCAAAAAGACGGTGGAGTTCCCTGTCCAAACATGGTATACTACCCAATGAAAATTCACTTGGGAGGTATGCCCATGAGACGCTGTTTCGCCGCGGCCTTGGCCGCGCTGCTTTTGCTGACCCTGTCCGCCTGCGCCCCCTCGGCGCCGGAGCCGCCGGAGGAGGAGCCTCCCGTCACGGAGGAGCCCGAGGTCCAGACTCCCGACCCGGAGCCCACGCCGGAAGAGCTGGCGGCGGCAGAGATCGAGGACCTGCTGTCCTCCCTAACCCTGGAGGAAAAAGTGGGGCAGCTGTTCTTTGTCCGCTGTCCGGCAAAGTCCGCCGTGGAGGACGTGTCTGCCTACCACCTGGGAGGCTACGTGCTCTTTGGCCGAGATTTTGCCGACAAGACTGCCGACGACGTGATCCAGACCATCTGCTCCTACCAGTCCGCCTCGGAATCCGACACCGGCATCCCGCTTCTGATCGGCGTGGACGAGGAGGGGGGCACCGTGGTCCGGGTCAGCTCCAATCCCAACCTGCGGCCCTCCAGGTACAAGTCCCCTCAAAAGCTGCTCTCGGAGGGGGGAACCGAGGCCCTGGTGGCTGACGCGGTGGACAAGGATGCCCTGCTCCAGGCCCTTGGCATCAATGTCAATCTGGCGCCGGTGGCGGACGTGTCCACAGACCCCTCCGACTTCATGTATGACCGGACCTGCGGTCTGGACGCCGCCGGCACCGCCGACTGCGTATCCGCCATGGTGGCGCAGATGGCCGCCGACGGCATGGGCAGCGTTCTCAAGCATTTTCCCGGCTACGGGGACAATGTGGACACCCACACCGGCATTGCCGTGGATAAGCGGAGCCTGGAGCACTTTGCCGCCAGCGATTTTCTGCCCTTTTCCGCCGGCATTGACGCCGGCGGCGGCACTGCCGCCGTGCTGGTGAGCCACAACATCATGGCGGCAGTGGACCCGGACCTGCCCTCGTCGCTGTCCCCGGCGGTCCACGACCTGCTGCGGGACAAGCTGGGCTTTGACGGCGTGGCCATGACCGACGATCTGGCCATGGAGGCCGTGGCGGCCTACTCTGAAGACGGCGCCGTGGCCGTTATGGCCCTCCAGGCGGGAAACGATCTCATCATCACCACCGACTACCGCACCCAGATCCCCAGGGTCATCGAGGCCGCGGAAAACGGCACGCTGTCCCTGGAGCGGATCGATCAGGCCTGCCGCCGGGTGCTGACATGGAAACAAAACCTGGGCCTGGTGTGAACCGGGAATCCTGTTTTTTCGTCTCTTTCTCTGAATGCTGCTGAAAAGTTTAAGAAACGGAAAAGAGGGTATCCCCATGAAACGCATGATACGGACACTGACTCTGGCGGCCCTGGCTGCGTGTCTCCTGACTGTCTCCGCCCTGGCGGATTCGGGACCCAAGGACCTGCTGACGGTGAAGGTGACCAACGCCCCGGAGGGGCTTTACTACCTGGACATTCTGGAGCCCGACATGGCCGGTGCTGACCCTTGCGGCAATAACCGCCGGGAGGACGAGGATCAGCCCCTGGACCCGGCTCTGACGGAAACCCTGCTTTCCGCCGTGCCGGAGGGCTGGCACGCCTGCACCCTGGACCACACCAACGGCGCCCCCATCTGGGGGGACCTGCTGGGGCAGGAGGCCGGCGACCTCCGGCTGCATACTTTCAGCTATGCAGGCGTGCCGGACACCTACCGCCTGATTCTCGCCCCGGAGGGCGGCGAGCCCTGGGTCTCAGACGTGCTGGAGCGGACGGTCCTCCAGTCCTCCGTCACCGTGGACTATGCGGCCAAGACCGTGACGGTGCCGCCGGTGTGGAGAGCCTACGCTGTGCAGCTGCTGACCACCCTGACGACCACTTTGGTCATGGAGGGCATTGTGCTGGCGCTCTTCGGCTTCGGGAAGCAGAAGCGAAACTGGCTGGTATTCTTTCTGGTCAATCTGGTGACCCAGAGCGGTCTCGCCGTCTGGACCGCCCATACATTTTTGTGCCACGGCGTCAGCGGCTGGTCCGTCCTGACCCTCCTCCCGGCGGAGCTGGTGATCTTCCCGGCGGAGATGATCGCCTACGCCCTGCTGCTGCGGGGTCAGCCCCGGTCCCGGGCCGCCGCCTGCGGTTTCCTTGCCAATCTTTTTTCCGCCGTGCTGGGCATTTTTGCTGTAGAGCCTGTCTGGCGGTTGATTCAGTCCATTCTGTAAACGAAAGGGAGTTTTCCACATGGAAACGGAAAAGCTATACTATACCGACGCCTTTTTGAAGGAATTCACCGCCACGGTTTTGACCTGTGAGCCGGGAAAGGCCGGGTATCTGGTGACGCTGGACCGCACCGCTTTCTACCCTGAGGGCGGCGGACAGCCGGCGGACCACGGTACCCTGAGCGGCGTGCCCGTCACCGACGTCCACGAAAAAGACGGCGTGATTGTCCACACTGTCGAAAACGCGGTGGAAATTGGCGAAACTGTCACTGGGTGCATCGACTGGGCCCGGCGGTTCGACCACATGCAGCAGCACTCCGGCGAGCACATCCTCTCCGGCATCCTGTGCCGGGACTACCACTGCGACAACGTGGGCTTCCACCTGGGGGCCGACACGGTAACCATCGACTACAACGCCGACATCTCCTGGCAGCAGGCCCTGGACGCGGAGCGGAAGGCCAACGAGGTCATCTGGGCCGACGCGCCGGTAGAGATCGCCTTTCCCTCACCAGCGGAGCTGGAGAAACTGGACTACCGCAGCAAAAAGGAGCTGACCGGGCAGGTGCGGATCGTCACCTTCCCGGAGGCGGACTGCTGCGCCTGCTGCGGCACCCACGT